>NZ_CALZFS010000055.1 GCF_945649885.1 uncultured Corynebacterium sp.
GCAAGAAGAAGCTATGACGCAAGATACCGCGCTTAGCGATGAAGAGCAGGAAAAGATCTCTCAAGAGCTGTCTGAAGGATTCGAGACACTGTTCACGGAGGTTGTTTATGAGCAATCCCCAGGCAAATGGGCTGTCGATTATGAAGCAGCTGAGCGTGAGAACGTTTCTGCAGAAGAAGCAGAATCTCTGGTGGAGTTTATGGAAGCCCCACTGCCAGATGAAACTCAGCCGTCTGTCTCGGCTCAAAGCTTAGGAACATATGCGGAATGCGTTGTTTGGAACTTTGCTCCAGTGCCGATGTCTCCGCAAGATGCAGCTGCCATTGGCAATCTATTGAAAGCTAAGCAATGGAGGGCAGCGGCAGAAAAGATCACACAGGTAGCGGCCTCAACGGTGCAACGGCAGCCCTCGATTACGGTATTAGCGCCATCGGAGGCCCTGTCGTATGGGGGGTTGCAAAGCTCGCACTTTATGCGGGATCCTGTGCCCTTAGTGAGCAGTTGTAACTAGAAAGGCATTTGCGATGGGCTTTGGCGGAGCTTTGTACAGAACTGAGAAAGACGGTAGGCCTTGGGCTCCCCCGTGGTGGTTTTCCTTGGTGGTACTGCCACTAATGGTTGTCGCAAGTTTCTACATAAGCCAGGTAACTGGCTGGCGCGGGGTCGCATCTTCAAGCGTAGAGGGTGTTTCGTGGAGCGAAGTTAACTCTGAGGGAATTTTTCTTTACGTGGTTCAGTATCTTGGGTTTTATTATGTTCTGGTATTGCCCATCTTCCTGGTTCGCAGATACTTGTGGGCGAAACGTGAGAATCAACAGGATTTATAGGAAACCGATAGGGGAAATGGTTGAGCTTCATTTAGCTCGTTAACTGTTTTCTTAGCAGTAAATGATTGCCCATCTTCGTCCACCTCATCCGTTGCTTATCATTGCTGAGCTTGTCTCCTCCCCGCTGGCTGCGGAGTGCTGGCAAAGTTTTTCGGGAAAAGGAGTGACCGCCCTGTGGTGCCTGTTCCCTGCATAACTGTGTTGAGGTAGAAAGTATTTTCTAGTCATTTCCTATGTATGTCCACCCCTGATGGAAGACTGATACCCATGAAACCAATCAAGGATGTCCTCGCCACCCATGGTGTGCACGTCGATGATCCTGACGATGTCCCCCTTAGATGATCATCAGGGGGTGGAACTCTCACTGGTTCATGTGGAAGAATCAGAATCGCTCTGAACAGCGCAAATACCTCATATGGAAAATGAAAAGTTCATATGAAGCCCAGAAAGTTTCAGGCGAGAGGCTCTTGCCCCACTTCCTGTAAGGAGATACGCAGGACTCTGACACTCCCTGATTTCCCGCCCCCACCACAGCAGAACTAGGCTGGATGATCCTATGAAGATCCTTCTGCTGTGCTGGCGTGAATCCACCCATCCCCAGGGTGGTGGCAGTGAACGCTACCTGGAACGGGTGGGGGAATATCTCGCCCGTCAGGGCCATGAGGTGGTTTATCGCACGGCGGGTCATACAGATGCACCACGACGTGCCATGCGCGATGGGGTGCGTTATTCCCTCAGTGGCGGGAAGTTCAGTGTGTATCCAAAGGCCTGGGCTGCGATGATGCTCGGACGTATGGGCCTGGGGACCTTCCGTGGGGTGGATGTGGTGGTGGACACCCAGAATGGCATCCCATTTTTCGGAAGGTTCTTCTCCGGCAAACCGACAGTTCTGCTGACACATCATTGTCATCGGGAGCAGTGGCCGGTCGTCGGCAAGCTCCTGGCTCCGGTGGGGTGGTTCCTGGAAAGCCATGTGGCACCCCGTGCCTACCGCAACGCTCCTTATGTGACGGTGTCCACACCCAGCCGGGATGAATTGGTGGAGCTTGGGGTGGATGCTGAACGTATTCATCTGATCCAGAATGGTCTTGATCCGGTGCCGGCCCATATTCCACGCCTGGATGAGGAGGGCATTCATCTGGTCACGCTCTCGCGCCTGGTGCCCCATAAACAGATTGAGCACGCCATGGACGTGGTGGCTGCCATCGAAGGTGTGCACCTGGATGTGGTGGGTAGTGGTTGGTGGGAGGAACAGCTGCGTGACTATGCCCGTGAGCTGGGCGTTGTGGACCGGGTGACTTTCCACGGGCAGGTGGCAGAAGATCATAAGCATGCGCTGTTGCGTCGTGCCGCGATTCACCTCATGCCTTCACGTAAGGAAGGGTGGGGTCTGGCTGTGGTGGAGGCCGCCCAGCATTCCGTCCCCACGATCGGTTACCGCAGTTCCGGTGGTCTGCGTGATTCCATCATCGATGGCCAGACGGGCGTGCTGGTGGATTCCAAGGCTGAGCTGATTGCTGCGGTGCGCCACCTGCTTACCGACGCCCCCTCCCGCGCCCTCTTAGGCCAGCACGCCGCCCAGCGTGCGGGGTCTTATTCCTGGGACACCGCCGGAACCCAGTTTGAACAGTTGTTGACCTCATTGCTGCCGTCTTCATTAACCCCGAAATCATAACCCTGAAATCATAACCACGAAAGGACTCGAATTAACCCTGAAAGCAGTCATTTTTTCGACTCCTTTCGTGGTTATGATTTCAGGGTTAATGTGCTGCAGGCTTCTTCCTTCTGCCCCGCACACCAAAGAGCCCCAACGGCAGCACCATCCAGAACACGGTCAGGCCAAGGCCCAGGTAGAAACGCCAACCCCGTTGTGGCCCGGCTCCTGTCTCCACAATCTGATCACCATCAATGACCACCCCGATTCCCAGATCCTCCAGACGCTGAAGGTCGCCTGCCCGCCAGGCGGTTGTCGCCTCACTCCATCTGCGGCTGGGGGCATCGGTGATCATGCCATCAACGCGGAGTTCCCCGGATTCCACCAGTGATAATGCCTTAGAACGTGGATCCACCACCGGTAGGCCGTCATCCCGAAGTATCAACGTGGGCGCTTCAACGATGAACACATCACGCCCCCCAGCAAGGTCCACCAGCTCAGCATCGTGCCCCTGTCCCTGCACCGGTTGAAGAACAGACATCTCCCGTGGTGCATCAGGGATCTGCAACAGGGCCAGCGCCACCGCCACCCATTCCAGAGGCTTCTTCAATCCCGCCGCCATGGCCACATACGCGGGAATGGCCAGCATGAGAAGCTTCTGAGAGTCACGGAACAGTGCCGCGCCGGGAACATAAGACACAGTCCAGGAGAAGATTTCAGGCAGCAGCCAGGAACCCAGGGAGCCGGCAAAACCCACCAGTGCCAGTGCCAGTAACGGCCATGGGCAGTTGCGGACACCCAGCAGGAGGACACCAAAGAGCAGGATTCCAAACAGTGTGAAACCCGCCTCGCGGGATGCCGGGACCGCAGCAACATTCCAGATACCACCCAAGCCCAGAGCTGTCCCCACTGTTCCTGCCTGTGCCTCAGCACGGATGGCGAAGGCGAGTGCACCACCAGAGGTGGGTGGCGCAAGAAGTGCCGGGACCAACCAGGGCAACCAGGACAACAGAGCGAAGATGAGGGTGAGCAGACGCCGTCTGGAGGTGGCCATCGCCACCACGGCTGCGATCACAGCGCCAGTGGGGGTCAGGGACGCCACCCACATGGCCACGATCTGCGCCCGCGGATGCTTCCGCAACGCTACGATCACGGGCAATAGCCAGGCCGCCATCACCAGTGACCAGTGCCCCTGCAGAAGCCTTTCCACCGCGAAGGGGTTGTAGATGGCGATGGTCACGGCAACAAACTGTGCACGGCCCAACTGCATCGCCCCCCAGGCCCCGGCAAGGCCTGCAGCAAACAGGAGGATCCTGACCACCCAGCTCACCGGCACAAAACCCAACAACGCCAGGGCACCATCCTGGGGTGCGTTCCGGGAGGGGAGATCACCAAAACCCAGGGCGTTGAGTGACAAAGCAGGGTCATCCACCACAGCCATGTCACGGAGGAGAAGCTCTCCCGGCGCGGCCAGCGGCCACAGCAGGGAACCCAGCAGGAGTGTGGTCCATGCCCACAGCAACATCCCTTTGGTGTTGGACATGGTTAGCGCCGGGTTCGGAAGATTCCAGTTTGGAACACGCCAACGCCCAGCAGGATGAGTCCAAGGAATTTACTGAAGAAGTCGAGGGTTTTGGCGGTTTTCAGTGTGGTGGTGATGTCGTCAGCATGGGACTGGAGGATCTCCTGTGATTCTGGGGTGTAGGAGAATTCCATCTGGCGTTCGCCACCGGGTTCATGGAAGGTCATGAGTTCATGTTTGTTCAGGATGGTTCCTGAGTGTCGGTCGACTTCGAGGGTGCGTTCGACGGAGTAGTGGGTGTTGTCATCTAGTGGTTCAAAACGGCGGTGTTGGTAGAAGATGTAGACATCGCCGTCGCGGGAGAGGTAGTCCACGGGTTCGGCATCACCGAGGGTGAGGTCGAGGTACTGGTAGGAGTTCCGCAGTGTGTTGGCTGGGAAGAAGTAGTGGAGGCCTTCGTGGAGGATCTCTTCTCCCCGGCCGTTCTCAGCGGTGGTGGTTGATTGGAAGATCGGGAAGCGGGAGTGGCCGATGAGTGTCACGTCATCGGTGTTCTCTGAGACCACGTTGCCGGATTGATCGGTGAGAATTCTCTCAACATGGACGGCGATCTCATCGATTTTTTCCGTCGGGGCGGTGGTGAGGTGGTTGGTCTGTGTGAATCCCTGGGGGCTGTCCTTGACCACGGTGAGGTCCAGGTCAGTGGGGAGTGTGCGGGCTTGGCCCTTCATGTAGGGAGGTACGGAGAATGCGAATACCAGAAGGGCCACACCCATGATGATCAGTATGGCGGCTGACTTCTTCACAGCAGACCCCTTTCAGCCGCATCCGCTAAGCTCACAATTCACAACAATGTCTCATCAATCCTACGCAGCCTCCGTACCGGCTGGATTCATCAGCTCACTCGAGGGGCTCCGCGCGATTGCAGCCCTCGGGGTGTTGGCAACCCATGCCGCATTTCAGACGGGTGTGGATCCGGCGGGAACGATCGGGAGTGTGCTGGCACGTTTTGATTTCTTCGTCGCGGTGTTTTTTGCGCTCTCGGCATTTTTGCTGTGGCGTCGCCGGGATAGTAATCCTCCGGGAGTGTATTACCTGAAGCGTTTGGCCAGGATCATGCCGGCTTATTGGCTGACGGTGGTGGCGGTGTTGTTATTCATTCCCACCGGCCCGTGGTGGGTCAATCTCACCATGACGCAGATTTATGTGGCAGATGGTCTCATGACCGGGCTGACCCATCTGTGGTCATTATGCGTGGAGATGGCGTTCTACCTGGTGATGCCACTGTTGGCGGTGGTGCTGGGGCGCTGTGGACAACGTGCCCGCATTGGCCTTATCCTGGTCGGTGCCGTGTTGAGCCTGGGGTGGGCTTTCATCCCCATGGTGGAGAATTCGATTGCCAACGGGTGGCCGAATATGCAGATCTGGCCCCCTGCTTATGCCTGTTGGTTTGCGGTGGGGATGTTGGCCGCGGAGTGTGAGGGTGTGCGGTTCCCACGCATCCCCAGTGTGATCTGGTGGGCACTGGCCCTGGTGACCGCCTGGGTGGCGGGGCAGGAATGGTACGGACCCCTGGGGCTGACCCATCCTGCGCCGGGGGAGTTTGTGTTGCGCATCCTGGCAGGCACCGCGTTTGCCGCATTTCTTGTGGTTCCCTATGCACTGGGCACACATTCAGCTCTGCTCAACACTGATTTCATGCGGGCGATGGGGAAGTGGTCCTATTCCATCTTCCTGTGGCATCTGCCGGTGTTGACCATCGTGTTTCCGTTGCTGGGCTTGAATCTGTTCAGTGGGAACTTTCTGCTGGTGTTTGTGTCGACCGTGGTGATCACCATTCCTGTGGCTGCAGCAAGCTATGTGCTGGTGGAGGAACCTGTGATGCGGTGGGTCCGAGGCCTGAGCAGGAAAAAGGCCAGTGATGTGGATCTCACCACGGGGTAGGGCTGGTTCTACCCAGAGCTCATGTTTTACCTCCAGGAAGGTGTTTTGCCATGAGTATCCACATTCAGCAACCCCAACCCTTTGACATTGTCGGAGACACTGTTCATATTGCCGGCATTGCAGGTGGGGCATTCGAAGCCAGCTACAACTATATGATCACTGAAGGCCATGATGGGGTGAGTGGGCACTTCATGGCAGGGGATGGTATCGGCGGACATGGTCAATTCCAGGTTGAGGCCGATATTTCCCAGGCTGCTTTTACCCATGTGCTTGCCCATCTTGAGGTATTCCATGTGTCTCCCCGTGATGGTTCGCGCCTGGACCTGGTGGTGGTGCCGGTGATTCTGGGATCATCCATCGTGCCTGGCTACTCCACTTATGTGGAATATGTGGTGAAAGCTGGTGACACCTTGGGAAAGATTGCCGCCGAGCATTATGGCGACAGTAGCCTCTATCATCGTTTGGTTGTTGCCAACCCGAGCATCACCAACCCCAACCTCATTCATCCCGGTGATCTGATCAGGGTGCCGCGCGCACTATAGGGGCCGTCGATAAGCGCTCAGGGGGAGTGGTGAGCTTGTCGACGCTCGCGTCGCTCCGTGCGGGTGGGCCCCTCCAGCCCGAAGCGCTGCTTGTCTTTTTCGTGCCACCAGTCCAGGCCCCAGAGCAGGGAGATCCGGTCAGTCGGCAAGGAAGTGACGGGCAATGATTGCTGCCAAAAATAATCCGGCTAGGGGGAGGGGCTCAAAGGGTTTCAGGGAAAGGGGAAGTCCCATGAACGGGGAATTTTGGGCAAAGTATCGCCAGTGATCTCCGAGAAAAAGATGGCGTTTACCAACATAGGCGCTCCCTACGGCGATGATGTAGGCGCGAGACTGGGTTTGAAGGGGAGCCTGTTCGTCTCCACTGAAAGGGAAAGTCCCGAAGTTCATCCTCGGTGGGTAAGCAGCCGAAAATCTGAAGATTCCTAGGGTGTCGCGGGAGTTAATGCGCAGAGTGGTCGTGGGAGTGGGTACCACCCAGGTGGTGCAGGAGCGCGTGGATGCGGGGATCGGTGAGGCTGTAGCGGACTTCGCGTCCCACCTTGTGTGGTTGGATGGTCCCGGCATCGGTGAGGTGGATTAATGCTGCTGAGGCGGTCGGGATGCGGACGCCGACGGTGTCTGCGAGTTCGGAGACGGTGGCCTCGCCGGGGCCGCGGTAGTGCATGGCCAGCAGGAGGCGGAGTCGGGTGGGGTCCCCCATCACCTTGAAGATCGGAGCCCATTCTTCTGCCAGGTTTACCGGGGAGCCCTGATGTTCGTGCACAGCCTGTTCCCTTCGATTTCCGGATTATTTAGTCAATTCGATAGTCAAATGAATGATTGAATGTTATCATCAAAACATGCTACCAATGCTACGGGTTTTACCTATCAATGCCAAGGGTGGTGATGACACTCTCGGTTACACCGCCCGACGTCATCGCACCCTTGCATGGTGCGGAACCCTGATCATTGCTCTGGTGCTCACGATGGGCGCAGGCATCATCGCCGGCCCCGTTGACATCTCACTCGCAGACACCATCCGTATTCTTGCGCATCACCTGTTCGGCAGCAGTCTGACTGGCACCACCCAAGTGACTCAAGATGCCATCGTATGGGATATCCGCGTCCCCCGGGTGTTGTTGGGGGCTGCTGTTGGCGCAGGTCTTGCCCTGGCGGGAGTGATCCTGCAGGCACTGGTTCGCAATATGCTGGCTGACCCTTATGTTCTCGGTGTGAATTCCGGTGCCAGCGTAGGGGCTGCCGCTGCAGTGCTTTTTGGTGCCGGTGCAGGTTTTGGTGATTATGCCCTTCAGGGCAGTGCCTTCTTCGGAGCCTTGACCGCCTCCTTGCTGGTGTTCTTCATTGCCCGCGGTGCCGGCCGGTTGACCTCCACCCGCTTGCTCATGTCAGGTGTGGCTGTGGGATATGCACTCTCTGCAGCCACCAGCTTTTTGGTCTTTGCCTCTGACTCGGCTGAAGGTGCGCGCTCTGTGATGTTCTGGCTGCTCGGCTCCCTGGGTCTGGCTGCATGGAATGGACCTTTGGCAGTGATCATCGTGGTGGTCAGTGCGGTATCCGCGGTCCTAATGATCTGGGGCCGCAAGCTGGATGCCCTGACCGCAGGTGATGAGACCGCCCTGACCTTGGGTATCAACCCGGATCGCTTCCGCCTCATTCTGCTGGTGGTGTCCTGCATGCTGGTCGGTGTCATCGTGGCCATGGCCGGTTCCATTGGCTTCATCGGTCTGGTGGTCCCGCACCTGGCCCGTCGCATCGTGGGTGGTTCCCACCGGGCTGTACTTCCGGTCTCCGCACTCATTGGCTCCATTCTGCTTATCTGGGCGGATATCCTCGCCCGCACCATCCTCGCCCCCCAGGAGATGCCGATCGGCATCATCACCGCTCTGGTGGGTGCTCCCTTCCTGCTCATCCTCGTCCGCCGAATGCGGGCCACAACATAACTGATTCGCCCAACTGATCTCAGAATTGAAGGAATTAGTCAATGAACAACCGCATCCGAATTCTCACCGCAACCTTTGCCTTGGGCGCACTCCTTCCGATCGCTGCTTGTTCCACTGACTCTGATGACGGGGTGGGCACTGCAGCAAACGGGACCACAGACGCAGCCATCAGCGTGGAGAACTGCGGTGACACCATCACCTTTGATGCAGCGCCGGAACGCGTGACCCTGCTGGATAATCCTGCGGTGTCCACCCTGGCAGCTCTTGATGTCTTAGACCGCGTCACCGCCAAGGCCGGCCTTTATCCCACTGAGTATTACAGCGATGATGTGGCCGTACAGTTGGATGAGATCCCGACCCTGACTGATCAGGTTGATGCCACGGGCCATCTGCAGATCTCCCGGGAAACCGTGGTCGAGACCACCCCGGATCTGGTCATCGGATCCTCAGATACGGTCAACCGCCAGACACTCGGTGCCAATGGCGCCCCACTGCTGGATGAACCGGCTTTCTGTGGTTCACTCACCGGGGAGGTTTCCTTTGAGGATGTCTATGACCAGGTGGAACTCTATGGAACCGTCTTTGAGAAAGAAGACGAGGCCGAGGCTTATATTGCCGAACTGAAAGAACGGGTGACGGCGGTCAGTGAGGCTATCCCAGCTGATGAGGAGCGCACCGTGGCTGTGCTCTTCCCCACTCCCGGTTCTTCGGCAACCTACGCCTATGGAACAGGATCCATGTCCTATCCACTGGTTGATGTAGCCGGCTTGGACAATGTCTTTGGTGATGAGGATGAGCGTGTCTTTGAGGTCACCGCGGAAGAACTCATCAACCGCAACCCTGATGTCATCATCACCCTGCACACTGACAGCAACGTGGATGCCATCGTCAAGGCAGTACAGGACCTCCCCGGTGCTGGCGCCCTCGAAGCAGTCCAGAACGACATGATTTATCCGATGCTGCTCAGCTTCGCCGAACCACCGAGCCCACTGACCGTGGATGGCTTGGAACAGCTCGCTGACTTCCTGGAGGAGACACGATGAGCATTCACGGCAATAACATCACTTACTCCTATGGCAAGAATCTTGTAGTTGACGGTGTCACCATTGATATCCCGGAATATGGCACCGTGGGACTGGTGGGGCCCAATGGCAGTGGCAAGACCACTCTGCTGCGTACCCTCTATGGATCACTGCAGCCGGATTCCGGCACGGTGAGCGTGAATGACAAGGCTTTTAAGAAGATTTCCCGCAAGGTGCTGTCCAAAACCCTGGCGGTGGTCGCGCAGGAGCACGCCTCAGATCTTCCGATGGTGGTGGCTGACCTGGTTATGCTGGGCCGCATGCCCCATCAGGGTCTGGCCTCACGTCCCTCGGCGGAGGATGAACGCATGGTCGAAAATGCCCTGCGTCACGTGGGGGTATTTCACCTGGCTGGGCGTAATTTCTCTGATCTTTCCGGTGGTGAGCGCCAGCGTGTCCTCATTGCTCGCGCACTGGTGCAGGAAGCCACCCACATCCTGCTGGATGAGCCCACCAACCACCTGGATATCCGCTATCAGCATGATGTTCTCGCCCTGCTCGCCGACCTGCCCACCAGCTGCGTGGTGGTGCTCCATGATCTCAACCTGGCTGCCCGTTACTGCGATCATGTCCTGATCCTGCAGGATGGTCGCGTGGTCGCCCGGGGCGCGCCCACCGATATCTTCACCCCGGAGATCCTGGAGCCTGTCTATGGCATCAAGGTCCGTCGTTTCGATATCGACGGTGAGATGAATCTGGTCTTCCGCCAGCTTGAGCACCCGGCGCAGACGGTTAAAGAGCAGCACCGCCTCCTGTCCAGCGTTGCCTGAGGTGCTTATCGACGCCCTCTTATCCCCGGTACTTAACTGTGTAGATCCTTCAGATACCAGGCGTCCATCGCGGAGTGCTCCGATCCGGGCAGGGGTTCGGGAAGGAGCGTGAAACCATACTTCTCATAGAGGGCGCAGGCAGCTTTCAGGCTGTGCATGGACTCCAGATAACACTGCTGGAAATACTTGCCGGCAAAGGTGAGTGCTTTATCCATAAGCAGATGTGAGAGCCCCATACCCTGGGCTGAGGAAGCAAGATACAGTTTCTGCAGCTCAGCGGTTGAGCCCTCTACGCCAAAAGGCGCGATACCCACACCACCGACCACCCGGCCATCTACTTCCACCACCCAATAATGGGCGCGGGGCAGGGGCGCATAGAACCCATAAAGATCACCCAGTTGCGGATCAAAATAGGCAGAGCCGGGGATCGCCAGGCCATGGGATTCCAGTGAATCCTGGATTATCGCCTTGATGGCCGCGTTGTCCCGCTGTTGGATACTCCGAATAACCACCGGGGTTATCACTCGAAGAAGGCGTAGTGGATGCCCGTTGCAATCGTGCAGAAGACCTGCTGGTGGGACAGCGGAACCTGGTCACAGTTGCCCGGGGTGCGGGTGCCGATGGAGGAGAATACAAAATGACCCAGGCCCTGGATCAGCGTGGTTTCCTGGGCCCGGTTGAGGTCCAGAGAGGTCATGGGTGCACCCTGGGGATCGACCATTGGGTTTTCCGGAATATTGCTGGAGACAGCATCTGCGGTCGGGGTGGGGACTGCTGACAGGGCCAGGCCTGCACTAAGCGCAATTTTAAGGAGACGCTGTGAGTTCTTTGACATTATTAAGACATTAATATTGGTTTTCTTATTTTGTGGCGGAATCCGGCGAAACCTGCTCAGAACCCCACCTGGCACTTAAAAAACGCGACATCGTGGGAAAACTCTCTTTCCCACGGTGACGCGCACTTAAGCAGCGATTTAGTACTTACGAAGCTCCAAGGGGCCCTGGCCCCGGAAGCGGCGACGAAGCTCATCAGCCACCATGGTGATCAGGCTGTACAGATCCTCGGTATAGGTACCGATGGCACGGACAGCCAACCCCGGGCCGTCGGTGAAGGTGACGGCATCTAGCACCTTGTGCTTATAGCTGGACTGGTGCGCAGCCATCAGCTCACGGATCTCCTTGACCATCTCTGCCGTGATATTGGGATCCACAGCGATCAGGGTGGCGAAGTGGGTCTGATCCTCCAGGAACAGCAGGGAATCAGCGGTGAAGGAACCATCACCGGGACGCACCAGCAGATTATCCACCACTGCCAGATCCTCACCGACTTGGACAGCGGTACGCATGCGCACCTCATCAAACTTGAACTGGGAACCATCAGGAGCCCAACCCGGTGTGACGATCTCTGCGGTCAGCAGGGAAGCAGTGGGATCCATCTGCACATTCATATACTGCGCGTAGGTGGCATCTTCATAGGCGATCAGTTGATCGGGGATGTACTCAAAAACCGCGCCGGGTCCGAGTTCCACATCGAAGTCCTGGAGGGAATAGTTCTCCGGGGTCTTGTAGATCTTGGTTGCGGACTGTCCGGTCAGCAGCAGTGAGGCGTTTTCCTCAACCTGGATCTTGAAGTGGTAGTCATCTCCACCGAAGTAGGCACCACCCGGGTTGATGATGGTGTAGTAGACCTGGCCGGAATCATCCAGGTAGTGGGCCCGCATGAGGCGGAGCGCACCCTGATGGTAGCGACGGCCCGCCACTGAACGACCATCCTGATTCTTGATCTGGAGGTCCAGTACCCCTACGGGTTCACGGAGCGTGTGGAACCGGGGCAGAGCGGTGCCGGTCTGGGCCTGGGGAAGCGCGGCGGTGGTCATTTAATCGACCAAGTCTTTCATGAGGACGTCCTTGCGGAGCCATGCGAGCACCTTGTCCAGGCCCTCATCGGTCTTCAGGTTGGTGAACACGAAAGGCTTCTCACCGCGGAAGTGCTTGGAGTCGGATTCCATCACGGACAGGTCCGCGCCCACATGTGGTGCGAGGTCGGTCTTGTTGATGATGAACAGGTCAGACTTGATCATGCCCTGGCCAGCCTTGCGTGGGATCTTCTCACCCTGGGCCACATCGATGATGTAGATGGAGAAATCAACAAGCTCCGGGGAGAAGGTGGCGGACAGGTTGTCGCCGCCGGACTCGATGAACACAATATCCAGGTCATCGTTGTTCTTCACCAGTTCGCGGTAGGCGGCATCATTCATGGAGGTATCTTCACGGATGGCGGTGTGCGGGCAGCCACCGGTCTCCACACCGATGATGCGGCTTTCTGGAAGAACAGACTCACGGGCCAGGATCTTGGCATCTTCAAGGGTATAGATATCGTTGGTGATCGCAGCCATCGATACTTCCTCGGCCAGAGCACGGGTGACGCGTTCGATCAGCTGGGTCTTGCCGGATCCGACGGGGCCGCCGATACCAATCTTGATGGGTTCCATGGTGCTGTTCCTTTCAGAGGTTTTTTATTTAGGGAAGATGTGGCGCGAGTCTAAGACATGAACATGCGTGAGCGCAGGTTTTCATGCTGCATCTGCGCAATTTCCAGGCCGGGTGCTGCGGCACCGAGGTCCAGATAACCGTGCTGCATTGTCAGCTGCACTGCCTCTTCGATCACGGGGTAGGAGCCAACCAGAACCTTCTGACCAGCATTTTGTCCAATCGGGATGCCACGGATGGCGTTCTGGGTCAGGGACGCAGTGGTCTGCATGAGGAAGCTGCGCACAGTCATTTCCGTATCCAGGCCGACGGCGCTGAGTGCCAGTCCGTGGGCAAGTGCGGGACAACCGAAGACTTCACCATCGTTGGCGGCCTGTGCGTACCACTGGACCAGTGGGTGGTCGGGGACGGCCACCTCGATGATCTTGCACATCCGCAGACCCATGGAGGCATTTGCCTCGCGGATCTGGCGGGGCACCAGTGTGGTGTGGGCCAGGGTATCCAGCTGCTTGAGCTCGCGGATGGCATCCCCATGCGGTTGGCGTACGGCCTCGGCGGTGAGCTTGGCGACGAGGGCGTCATTGAAGCTTGACTGCCTGATATAGGCATACATCCACGTGGAGAAGGTATCCGGGGAGTTGACGATATCGCGCTGCAGGTAACTTTCTAGCCCGAGTGAGTGGCTGAAACCACCGGTGGGCAGTGCGGAGTCTGTCAGGTGGAGCATGGTCAGCATGGCCTGGGGGCTGCTGACCCCGATGCTAGTGGGAGTGCTCAGCATGACGGAAAGCCTCAGGCATGACGCGCTGTTCACGGGTGAACGGAGCCTTTACGTGCTCCAGGAAGTGCTCAACGGTGTGATCGTACTGCACCACCATGACGGCCTGTCCATATTCGGAATTGGCATCGAAGAACTGTGCCTGCAGGTGGCGGTTGCCCAGGGAGTGGGCAACAAAGGCCATCTCGTAGATAGATTCGGGCCGAATGACCAGAACATCGGATGGTTCCACGGATACGGTGATCAGCAGATCATCGTCGTTGGCCAGGATGTCGCCGTCGCTAAGCTCACCGAAACCGCTGGGGAGACGGAGGCCAATGTCGCGACCACCGTCGGTGGTGCCACGCTGGATGCGCTTGGTCAGGTCCAGGTTGCTGAGGACAAGATGTTCTTCAGTCTTCCCGTTGAGCTCGGCTTCCGATAGTTCAGACCGGTTGCCGAGGACTTCAGTGATTAACAATCGACTGCTCCTTCGCCTATATGTGAAGATATTTAATAAGTTAGGTCGGCCGTGGGTGCTGGCTCAAAGTCCCGTGAAGGGAGAACACGCCACGGCTACGACACGGCCGTGTCGCAACCGTGGCGTGTTCAAGGTGATGGTGGGCTACTAGAAGAGGAAGTAGCGCTGCGCCATCGGCAGTTCATCAGAAGGCTGGGAGCTGATAACTTCGCCGTCCACGCGGACCTCGTAGGTCTGTGGATCAACCTCGATGCTCGGGGTAGCGGAGTTGAACTTCAGATCAGCCTTGGTGATATTGCGCATGTTCTTGGCTTCCGCGAAGGTGCGCGTGGTGTTCAGCTTGTCCGGCAGTCCATCCTCCAGTGCCACGGTCGGCAGGAAGGTGAGGGAGGAGCTGTGGACAGCGGTGCCCAGGGAGCCGAAGGAACGGCGGTGGGTAACCGGCTGGGGGGTCGGGATGGAACCATTGGAATCGCCCATGGCGCTCATCACGATCTGTCCGCCCTTGAGCACGATGGAGGGCTTGATGCCGAAGAAACGTGGCTCCCAGATCACGATGTCAGCGAACTTGCCGACCTCGATGGATCCGATCTCGTGGGCAATACCCTGGGCAATCGCCGGGTTGATCGTGTACTTGGACACATAACGTTTGATGCGGTTGTTGTCATTGCCCTCGGTATCACCCTCCAGCGGGCCCCGCTGCTTCTTGTTCTGGTGTGCAACCTGCCAGGTACGCAGCACCACTTCACCGACACGGCCCATGGCCTGGGAGTCAGATGAGGTGATGGAGAAAACGCCCAGATCGTGCAACACGTCCTCCGCGCCGATGGTGGCGCCGCGGATACGGGAGTCAGCGAAGGCAACATCCTCCGGAATATCCGGGTTCAGGTGGTGGCAGACCATGAGCATGTCCAGGTGCTCATCAATGGTGTTCTTGGTGTACGGCAGCGTCGGGTTGGTGGACGCAGGCAGAACATGGGGAAGCTCGGCGATCTTGATGATATCCGGAGCGTGTCCGCCACCGGCGCCCTCAGTGTGGAAGGTGTGGATGACGCGACCATCAATCGCGCGGACAGTGTCCTCCAGATAACCACCCTCGTTGAGGGTATCGGTGTGGATGGCGACCTGGAAGTCCAGGTTGTCAGCAGCGGTCAGGGTCTTATCAATGGAGGAAGGAGTGGAGCCCCAGTCCTCGTGGATCTTCAGGCCGATGGCACCACCACGGATCTGATCCTCGAGTGGCTTGAGGGTGGAGGCATGACCCTTGCCCAGAAAACCGACGTTGATCGGCAGGTCCTGGGTGGCCTCGATCATGCGCTGGATATGCCAGGAACCAGGGGTGATGGTCGTGGCCTTGGTGCCCACGGAAGGTCCGGTTCCGCCACCGATGAGGGTGGTGGTGCCGTTGCTCAGCGCGGTATCAACCTGGTCTGGGGAAATAAAGTGAATGTGGGTATCGATCGCACCGGCGGTGATGATCATGTGCTCACCAGCGATGATATCGGTGCTGACACCGATCGGGATGGTGATGTCATCCTGAATATCCGGGTTACCCGCCTTGCCGATTCCGGAGATGCGACCCTCGCGGATGCCGATATCGGCCTTGTAGATTCCGGTGTAGTCAAGGATGAGGGCACCGGTGATGACGGTGTCCGGGACGCCTTCCTCGCGGGTGAGGCGGCCGTTCTGGCCCATGCCATCGCGAATGGTCTTGCCGCCACCGAAGCGGACTTCATCGCCGTAACTGGTCAGATCTTTTTCGACGCGGAGAACCAGGTCGGTATCGGCCAGACGCACACCGTCACCGGTGGTTGGTCCGAAAAGCTCCGCGTACTGCTGACGATTCATCTCAAAAGACATTTGACAGTACTCCTTTAGAAAGTTTGTGGGTCTGTAGGGTGCGCCGGGCTAGCTGAGCGGGCCGTTGATTTCGTCGTTGAAGCCGTG
This sequence comes from uncultured Corynebacterium sp., assembly GCF_945649885.1. Taxonomy (GTDB): domain Bacteria; phylum Actinomycetota; class Actinomycetes; order Mycobacteriales; family Mycobacteriaceae; genus Corynebacterium. Next base: position 15,959 of record NZ_CALZFS010000055.1, read on the forward strand.
AACCTCACGGGCTCCGCCGAAGTCGATCAGCTGAACGCTTCGCTTATCGCCGGGCTCGAGACGTACTGCGGTGCCAGATGGGATGTCGAGACGCTTGCCACGGGCGGCATCACGGTCGAATTCGACCGCCTTGTTGATTTCCGCGAAGTGGTAGTGGGAACCGACCTGGATGGGGCGGTCGCCGGTGTTAACCACATCGATTGAGATAGCTTCGTAGCCCTCGTTGCAGACGATGGTGGGGCCTTCTTCACTGATGAAGTACTCGCCAGGTTTCATTGCTGATTCTCCAGAGTTCTCGAAAGTTGGACTATCGGATTGGGTCGTGGACGGTGACCAGCTTGGTTCCGTCTGGGAAGGTCGCCTCAACCTGGATGTCCGGGATCATCTCTGCGACGCCATCCATGACGTCATCCTTGGTGAGAATCTCCGCTCCAGAGCTCATTAGTTCGGCGACGGTGCGTCCGTCACGTGCGCCTTCCATCACCTCAGCGGTGATGTAGGAAACAGCTTCCGGGTGGTTGAGCTTCAAGCCGCGGTCCTTACGACGGCGCGCTACATCGGCGGCAACGACGATGAGAAGCTTCTCCTGCTCGCGTGCTGAAAGGTGCATGTCACTCCTTGAAGTAGGGGGTTAATAGGTAATACTTAACCGTTTGTTTTAGTTTTAGCATATTTTTTACGGGTTGTCATGGAGAAAATATGAACCCGAGGGGATTGTGGATTAACGGCGATGGTGGGGCGACGGCTCTTCGCAATTCCAAGAAGTTCCGCGAGTTCGACTGCCGTTTCCTTAAGTGTATCCACATATCGTGCAAAGGGTGGTGAGTTTGGGCTATTGGGAAAATTGACATCATTGCAGGTGGTGGCCACTATTGCGCATTTCCAATACTCTAGTAACTTTATTAAGTTAATAGACACCCCCAATAGGGTGATCCACGGCGAGCTATGCGTAGATGTGATGTACTTAATAAAGGCTACCATCCTTGCCGTTAGCCGGTGGAGCCCATCCGGCCTGGTATCGAAATCAATAGCTATTTTTTACGGAAAACAGCATTTTATTTATTTGCTCGATTCGACCTTAGAAATGTCCATAAATAACACCTTTCAGGAAAGGTTGTAGGAGACTATGTCAGAGCCATCTTCTACCAAGCATGCGGGCGGGCCAGTTTTCAGTATGGGACATGGTCGCGCAGTATCGATCTTGATGATCGGCACCGCCTGTCTTGCGTTCACTGCCATTTGGGTCAAGGGAGCCAACTTTGAGCCAGCCACCTCAGTGGTTCTCCGCTGCTGGTTGCCCATAATCATCTTCGTTCCTTTTGCCTGGCGCGAGTACAGGAAGAAGGGTGGCATCAACAAGGCCG
>NZ_CALZFS010000056.1 GCF_945649885.1 uncultured Corynebacterium sp.
ACCAGACCCCAGCGGTACGAGGCCACCCAGACCAAAAACATCCAGCACTGACGTGGCCTGAGACTCCAAATATCCACGCCCAGCAGACGCAGCATCAGGCCCGACAGCACGTGCCACATCCTGCGCCACATCCATCCACTGGATGAAAGCCTGCGTCATCTGCGGATCAAGTACCATCTCCGGTTCGATCGCAGTTTTCCTCAACCACCCCTGACCAACACCAGCCAACCCGCCAGCGTGGTAACCATCCTTGGTTGGCCAGCGACCACCAGGACCACCCCAGTCACGCTTCACTGCACCAACACCTGCAACCAGGTTCGTCAGCGGGTGGGTCGAGTCATCAGGCAACCCCTCAAAAGCGCTAGGGTACCGATTACGGACATCCCGGTAGGTTGGGTCAATGACCTGCAAAAGGCCACGGGATGGAGTGCCACGGGCCGCGTTGCTGTCCCAATTGTTCACTGCATTCGGATCACCAGTGGACTCAATCTGAATCTGCTGCAGCATCGCGTCCAGGTATTCATCCCCATACCCCATACGCTTGAGTGCCTGTGATGCCAGGCCACGCCACTGCTCAGCTCCACCACCGGAGGAACCACCAAAGGACATGAGCTTATCTGCCAAACCCTTGATATAGTCCCACGCGGACGATGCAGCCTTTTTGAGGAAAGCCGCCGGGAGTTGCCCGAACTTACCCAAGGAGTCAGCACCAGGGAACCCGGGGATCTTATCGATAACCCCATCCCACAGCCGCTTCGCCATGTTCGTGATCGACTCGAAAATCCCTCCACCACCACCGGAAAGGTCCAGCTCATCCGCGTCATAATTCAGCGGATTCAACAGACCCCAGTGCACGTGGTCAGTATGCTGGGAGTTCGTCGGCTCACCGTAATTAAACGGCTGACCAGACAACAGGTTCCTCCAGCCGTCTTCCTGCCAGTGAATCAGCTGCTCAGTCTGTCGTGGGAAGTTCGTGTAAATAGCCCTCGCCAAAGCACGCGACTCAGGGGTGGACGGGCCACCCTGAACCTGGTTAGAGAAGTCAGCAGCCTGCCCACGAGAGTGCATACCCGTATCGGTGAAGCGCCAACCCGAGGTCATCGACAGCCCTGGGAAGTGCTTATTCACAAAACCCATCATTGAATCAATGATGCCGCCCTGAGAGAAGCCACCCAGGTGCTCCAGATAATGGTGCACCCCACCCACACCACGCTGCAAAGCAACACGGTTCAGATTATTGATGGTGCCCTCACCGAGAGCATCCACGACCTCAGGGACTACAACACCCTCACCACCACGCAGGCTGATACCGAAGCGACCATCCATGGAGCGCATGTGCATGTTGTCATGGCGGGTGCGTGCACCCGGAACACGTGCTGTGCCTTCGGCGAACCCGCCGATCTTCTCAATCTTCGGCAGTTCATCGAGGCCGACAAGCCCAGCGACAGCACCCCAAGCCTCACGGATGCCACCGTAGACGTACTCGATGACGAAGTTGACCGGTTTCGCGGTCTTCTCACGGAGCCAATCGAACGCCTTGCCGATACCATCCATGGCGATCTCCGCACCTGAGCGCATCAGGTCAATCGCGGTATTGAACTTGGAGAACACATTGTCCCGAATCCAATCCCAACCAGCACCTAGAACATCCCTGACAGCGTTCCACGCGGCACCGAGGGCAGTGGTCACAACATCCCAGTTCGCTTTCACCCGGTCCGCATAAGCGTTCCAAGCGTCGAACACCGCGGTGCGGATCGTATCCCAGATCGGAAGGAACGTATCTTTGACCAATGTCCACGCTGCATTCAACGCGCCGGCGACTAGTTCCCAGTTCGCCTTCACACGGTCGATGTACCAATTCCATGCATCAAACACACCGGTTTTGATCAGCTCCCACACCGAAGTGAATCGATCAGATAGCCACTGCCAACCATCCCCAATGGAAGTAAACACCGGTTGAAGAATCGTCTCCCAAAGCCATGTAGCTGCAGCAGACAACGCATCCCACACCGGCTTAATTACGGTCTCCCAGCCAACCTTAAACGCATCAGAAAGGAGATTCCACGCAACCATGATGGGCGTCAAAACCAGGGTGCCTAAAATCGCCGCAGCATACTTACCAGCAGTGACCAGACCATCCCACACCGGCTTAATGTAATTCTCCCACCCAGCACTGAACGCCCCGGTCAGGGAATCCCAGGCCCCGGAAATCCACTCAAAGCCAGCACTAAGCTTCTCAGTGACCCAATCCCAACCCTCCCCGAGCGCGGTGGTGAATTTCTCCCACATCTCCCGCCCGGTTTCAGTCTTGGTGAAAAAATACACCAGGCCAGCAGCCAGAGCAGCCACCGCAGTCACAATAAGGCCGATCACATTGGCTTTTGTTGCCTTATTGAAAAGCTTCGTTACTGCTGTAGCAATCTTCGTGGAAGCAATATAAGCTTTCCAACCCTTCTCACCGATGAGGACAGCAGTGTTATGAGCCTTCATGCCAAGAGTCCAGAGCTTCCATGCAGTCACTGCAGTGCCGACGCTGACCGCCAAAGCTTTCAGCCATTCAGAGTTCTCGCGGATCCACTCCACGGAGACCTTGAAGCCATTGGCGATATTGTCAATGGATTTTTCTAGTGCCGGTCCGAGACGCTCAGCAAAATCCTCCATGTATGGGGCAAGCTTCTCAGAGAAGTCAGCGATCAACGGGGACAAGTGCTCACCGAGCTTATCGACGGCACCACCAATGGCTTGGAAAACAGCAGGTGCATTAGCGTAAATAGGATCAAGAAATTTAGCACCTAAACGCCCAAGGGCCGCCTGCATATTTGCAGCCGAACCGGAGAACGTCTCACCCATAGCCTGCGATGACCCGCCGACCATGTTCTCCATAATCTCGGAGAAATCCTCGAAGCTGACCTTGCCATCAGAAACCATCTTGCGGGCTTCATCGGCCGTCACGTTGTAATGCTTCTGCAGCTCCGGGAGCAGACCCAGGCCACGGTCCATCATCTGATTCATCTCATCAGTGGACAGCCGGCCACTAGACGCCATCTTCGTCCAGATGGAACCCATTTCCTGGAAGTCAGCACCCGTGATCGCGGCACTATCACCGACCAGGGACAGAATTCGGGTAAGCTCTTCACCCTGCTCAATGCCAGCGCCGGCAAAAGTCGCGGCCATAGAAGCAGCCTCACCGAAGCCATAAGCGGTACCGCTGACGGAATCCATGGCGTTGTCCATGATCTCCGCAATACCCTCAGCGGAATTACCAAGACCACCCAGCATCGTCTCCGCCTGCTCAATGGACTGCAAACGCCCAAAGCCCTTTTCAAAGGCAGTTCCGATGCTCCCAACTACCGTTGACCCAATTTTTGCGCCAACACCCAGCAGCGCACCGGTTCCGACCTTCCCCAGACCAGACATGAGCTTGTCTCCGAACCCGGCAGACTTCTCGGCAGTCTCATCTAGCTCAGTGCCCATATCCTGCAGGCTGGCGATGAAGCCCCGGGAGGACTTCTCCGCGTCCTTGTTAGCCGCATCCAGCTCACCCTGACGCTTCTCAAGGCTCTCAGCAGCACGCGCCGACTCAGTAAGAGCCTTCTCGACGCCCTCTTCGGCCTTAATCAGGTTGCGCGCTTCCCGCTCCGCAGCAGCACGCTTCCGAAGCAGCGCCTCCTCCGCTTTCTCAACCGCGGCGACACCCTTCGACTCCGACTCAGCTCGCACCCGGGCAGCAGCCTCAACAGCCTTATTGGCAGCTTCGGTCTTGAGCTTCTGCTCGGTGAGTTTCGATTCGGCGGTCTCTAGCTCTTGAGTAGACTTGAGAACACGATACTGAGCTTTTTCCGTGTTTTTCGCCGCCTGGTCCACACCATCCGTCATACTCTTGCGGATCGCATCACCAGCCTGCTTGGAGGCCTTCTGGGTGGGGCCAACCAGCTGTTTACGCAGCTCATCGGTCACGCCCAAAAGGGACGCGGAAATTGGCAAAACGGCGTAGCCGGGAGTAATCGCCATGAGAGCCTCCTATTTAGTTGGCTTGCTGGGCTCTCTGAGCCTGCAAATAAATCGTGTTATGAGCACGCGCCTCAGCGCGCTCCTGCTCAACCAGTTCCTGAAACTCGGCTTCATCCCGCCGCCTCTTAAGCGCATCCCACCGATGCCACGGGTTGCCAGTCAATGCATGGAAAACATCCCCTACAGCAGCAGACTGCTCACTGATTGGGAGCCGACCCTCAATAGCTGAGATGTAGGCGCTTTCCGGTGGGAGACTCCCCACCAGCACCATCAAACGACGCAGAGTGAGTCGGGAACATCCCCCACCAGCCCGGTATCGATCCCGGTAATCAACCTGGTAAAAACGCTGGAAGTCAGCCTCCAGTAGATCCTCATGCTCACGAATCATCGTGAGCATTGCTAGTTTTTTACGCCACGCTCCTCAGACCACGCAGCAACAACCTTGCCCAGCTCTTCCACGTCAGCGCCGACAGAAAACAGGTACATCAGCTGATCCTCACCGACAAGCTGCTCCAGAAGTGACACCATGTACTTCTCTGCGTACTGCGGCTTAGAGATCATCGCGAGAGATCCGGGCGGGTTGTCGCGTTCCCACTTGTCTTCAAGCTCGATTTCTTCACCGTCGATTTCCACAGTGAATGTGCGCGGGCCAATGGCGTCGGTTTCTTCTGCCTGAATTTCCTGCTCCGCTGGGGTTGGGGTGATACCCTCATCCTCAACAATTTCAGGTTCAGCAGGCTTAGTAGTGCTCTTCTTTGCAGCAGTCATGGCAGACCCTTTCATTTTTAGTTATCAAAAGTTTGTGGGCAGGCAAAGGTGCTCGGGCGGCCTGCCACGGTTATTCCCGAGCACCGGGTAAAACTACGCAGCTTCGATACGAATTGGATCCAGAGGAGTCACAATCGCAGCATCATCCGCACGAATAATCAGCTGGTCATAAAGACCCTCATCGTCACCCATGGGGATCTCAAACGTGATCTCAGCACTTGCGGCACCATCGTCAGCACGAGACTGACCTGCGGTGGAATACGCGGTCGCGAACTCACGGCTGATCTCGATGTATTTATCGCCCCAGGAGTTAGTGGACTCGAACGCGACAATGACCTCAGCGTCACGCAGCGGGGCCATCAGCACACTGGCACCCTCTTCGACGTACTCGGAGCCGGGGTGCATAATCGCAAAGCTCGTCGCGTTGTCTTCGAGAGCCGTTACAACTCGCACATCCTTTGTGAAGTCAATGTTGTTCATGATGAACTCATTGCCGAATGCGTTGATCGGATCGCGGGTGATTTCCGGTGCGCGGTTCATGTTGGAACCCGACGCCATCACACCAACATACCCCCACACCAGCGGGTCGAAAGTGCCATCAGCACCAACCTTCGCGTCAGCTTCGGTGGCGGTGAAAACACGAATCTTCTTCCAAATATTGATATTGCGCTTACGAGCAGAAGCTGGACCCATAGGAACAGTCATTGCAATAACCTTTCATTTTTTGGTGAAGCAGCAACCACCGTGATCGCTGCCAAAAAGCCTTTAGTGGCATCATCCGGGGCTGTGATCAACCCAGGGCCGGGGGAAATGGAAAAACCCCAGTCAATGCTGGGGCTTAGGAGTAGTCCATCGATCAGGACTGCGAGGTCACGGGCCACGGGTTCATACCCCGCGTACACCGTGATGTGCACGTTTTCGGAGTCGGTGACGCTACTTCCCCCGGGGGAACCCGCACTGATGACCGTGACATACGGATCAGTGAATGGATCCATCCCAGGGTTGGTTTGAGCCAGGAACCGGTGATCGGGGAGCAATACGCGCAGCCCACGCCGGATGATTTCAGGGGCATTGCGTTGCTCGAAAATGCTGACCATCACAACCCCCTTATCTTGGTGGGTATCGGACGACGCTTAAGCCCTGATTCGCTGCAGCTTTCGTGAGAGTCCCATGCTTCGCCTGCATTGCAGCTCCCTTAGCCTCAGCTAAAGCAACCATCGCCACAGGCCTGCCCTCGTAGTCACGCTTCATCATCACGGTCGTATCCACACCAGTGATTGAACTGGCAACAGCATTGCCAGCTTCCTCCACCGCCGGGTACGTCATCTCGAGGACTTCCTCAAACCATTCGTCAGGAATGTCCAACCAGATACCGTCATTCTTAGCCATCACAAATCATCCTCGATTGTGCGAATCAATCGGCGCAGCGCATCCTGCGGGGTATGCCCGTCATATTCAACGGGCAGTTCACGCTCAGGAACGTCGAATAGATGCCAATGCTTAGCGGGATAGTGGTTAGTGATGAGACCCCATCGGGTGGTGGCACAGACGATGAACCAGCCGCCACCAAAGCACAACTCGCCGTCTGAGTGCTTCCATGACTTATGAACATCGTGGATGCCGTCCCATGCCCATTTGTTGAAGAGCAGCGCGTTATAAGCCATGCGGTAGTCGTATAGCTCATCCATGCTGTGGTAACCATCGTTTTCAGCCATCAGCCGGCACCCCTCACACAGTCGAAAACGACACCAGGACGATGACGAGACAGAACCGGGCGTCGATTCTGCGACCAATCCCACGCAGTCGCCAGCACGTGATACGTCAACCCACGGATCTTCACACGATCACCAGGGTTCACAGACTCCCCCGGGTGCGCCCAGACCCGTAGTGCATCACGCACACCCTGCCTGTCATCCTCAGCGATCTCATCGAGGGACAGTGGCTGCACAGTCTTGATCTGCACTGGACGATCAGGGGCCCCCGGGATCGGGTAACCATCATCATCGCGACCACCACCGGACCCGAGCACAATAATTTGTTCAGCCACGGTGGATCCGCTCCGGCCATCGACGAGGGAACGGGAACCTCCCACGAGGCAACCCACCACCGAGACCTAAATCAATCTTCTGCTGATCGGTCAGTCGCACACCACCGAATGACACGGCGTTAACATCCGCATAGGTGATGCTGTCTGATTCCTGACCAGTCGAGGACGTAGCAGTCCTCACGCCAGCATTCGGGCCGATGATGATCGCAGCGGACACCATCTCCCGGATGACATCCTCAGCCTCCGACTCAAGCCATCGACTAGTGACTAATGCTGCATCGAAATCGCGGCCAGCTTTCAGGAAAGCCCGCCTGATCTTGTCCTCAGCATCACCGATCAGCAGCTGGATTCGGTCGTGGGTTAGTGGGTCAGGGCGTGGATCCAGCCGCGACACCACATCATCAACTGTCACAAGTGCCACGGCCAACCTCCTTAAAGGTCTCGGATAGCCTTAACCAACTGCGCACGGGAAAGGCCCTTAGGGTCAATACCGTGCTTGGTGGCGTACTCGCGCTGCTTCTCGATACTGTCCGTAGGCTTCGGCTTACCGGTAGCATTACCCGGCGCGGTGGTTGGCTCGTCAACAACATCCACATCAGCGACAACCGCAGGTTCGGGATCACGTTCAGCATCAGGTTCAACAACCTCATCCTCAACGAAAACACCCTGCCCACGGAACCGCTCAAACATGGACTCATCAATCTCAACCACCTGCCCCGGCTTACAAATAGGCGTACGCGGAGCCAACCGCATCGCCTTCACCAGAACCACCTTCACTTAAACCACCGCGCCCGTGATCTTCACAACGGACTTCGGGTTGTCAATGATGAAGTTACGACGGTGAACAGCATCGGAGCGGTAAGACATGTTCGCACCACCCAGGGTGGACTCACCACGCTCAGCGTAGAAGTCCGTGATCTGGCGTTCCTCACGCTGAGCACGAGCACCAGTGACACCCTCATTACCGAGGTACAGGGTGCCCTTCGGAACGGAGAAGTCAGACACAAGCTGGATCTGACCGAACAGCAGTGGCTGATCAGCGATAGCCTTGAACAGTGGGTTCTGGGAAGCCATGTCGCCGATGTACAGCTTCAGCATCTCAGGGTCACGCTTGATCACAGTCAGGGTCATTGGGTTGGCCCACAGCACGTTCGGAATGTACTCGTAGTAGTGGCCTTCCTCATCCTCAGCACCGAGGATGAGCTCCTGGGCGTCAAGGAGATCAGCGGAAGCGTTACCACCATTGTTCCACGGGGTAGTCACCTGCAGCTCCTGGGTCGGGGCGGAATCCAGTGCTGCCAGAGCATCACGCGCATCCTTGCGAAGCAGGGTGTTCTGGCGGGCAGTCAGCTCACGCAGAACAGCATCCGCATCATTGTCATTGCGCTGCTCCCACGACACACGAATACCGATACCGGACTTCTCAATCGGCTTGGTCAGCCACTCACCGGCAGTCGGATCAGAAACCGGGATCTCACCGTACTCGGCAACGTTCTCCACCTCATCCTCAAGGTAAGTGGCGGTTGCTTCGCGGTACGCGATCACATTGGAATTGACAGTCAAATCACGGAAGAACAGGCGCGGGGCCTCTTCGCCGTTGAATGACTCCTTGAAAATTTCCGGCAGGAAACTTGGGTTTGCCAGCATCTCATCAACGGACAGTCCATTGAGCTGATCGAATGCAGAGTTAATAGTTGCCATGGTGCAATTCTCCTATCTAGGTTTTTCTGCTAAACGCCAGCAGGAGCGGCGGGAAGCTGATTGAGGACGGTCACAACACGAGTGCCGTCACCGTCACGGGCGGCCACACCGACGAGGACAGTGCCGGTGGCAGCTGCTTCACCGTTGGCTGCTGCATACACAGCAGCCCCAGCCTTGATCGCAGCGGCGTCACCACCAGCGACGGTCAGCTTCACAGCGGACGTGCCATAGTGAACTGCAACGGTAGTTGGCAGGGCATTGTTAGCTGGATCGGCCTTCTCAGTGACAGCACCGAACACCGGGCCAGCAGCACCCGCGTATTCAAGGGCACCATCAGCGTTGACCGCCACGAGCCGGAACTTTTCGAGAGCGATAGCAGCGGGGAAAGAAATAGGGCCAGAAACAAAAGTTGGGTTAGACATGAGATCTCCTCGATCTACTTAGCGCCGGAACGACGGGACTTGGCAAGCTCCAGGAGCGCTTCGGCACTTGGAACGTTGGGGGTTTCACCAGCATTCGCGTCACGGCCGTAACCGATCTCGCCACGCGGGATAGTGTTCTTCGGATTCGCACCATAAAGGTCACGAGCAGTAGCAGGGTCACGCTTGATCGCAGCGACAGCTTTAGACCGCAGGGAAGCGGAAATACGACCATCCTTAATCCACGTATCAACCTCGGTCACGAGGTCGGTTTCCTTTTTGGCTTCCATTGCTGACCAACCGAACTGGGCAGCAGCTTTCAGCTCCTCATAGGTATCAATATCCAGAACCTTCTTGTTGACCAGTGGCTCACTGGAAACAGGTGCTGGCGGGGCAACCTCACCTGCAGGTGACTCCGGGTCATCGTCGCCCTCATCGACGGTACCCACACCATCACCGACTGGTGCAACATCCTCACCTTCTGCAGGTTCGGCAGGCTTGTCGCCGATGACCGGCTCCACCTTGATCCGTTCCGTCGGCACGATCTTCACATCATCCGGGTACGACACCTCGACCTCACCGGAGATCGGGACAGTCTCATTCTTAAGACGTGCGAGAGCTGTCTTAAGCTCCCCCGCATCCCAGCCCAGTTCCTGGGCGAGAGCCTTCAAACTCATTGTGGTCTCCTTTTCTCGCCCCACCGGGGCTTGATTAATGGGGGCAGGCGCAGACCGCCGACCCGAGTACTTGTAGTGCGCCACCATCCGGGGCGCGTACGATGCCGCCACCGGTTCCGACTCTGACGTGGCGCGGGCATCCCTGATCTCATCGACCAGGCCAGCATCAAGAGCCTCCTGTGCCGAATACCAGGTCTCCGCCCGCATCCGATCACGCCACTCATCAGAGGTGCCACCGGCGCGGGCGGTGTATACCTCGGCGATGTTCTGCGATGCCCGGTTAAGGTCCTCGACCTTCTTGGACAAGTCAGCAGCGTTACCATCGGCCCACGTCCACGCCTCATGGATCATGACTTCCGCGTTCGGGCGGACGACGACATGGCTGGCGCCACCGCAGGCGATGACCGACGCTGCCGACGCTGCCAGCCCCTCGATGATGACCGTGACCTGGCCGTCATGGGCACGCAGCGCATTCATCACAGCGATACCTTCGTAGACATCCCCGCCGCCGGAATTCAGGCGGACGGACACATCCTCCCCGGCCATGCTGGTCAGGTAATTGATGACATCCTGGGCTTTAATCTCCCAGCCGACCTCACCGAAAAGTAACAATTCACTCACGGTACGGTCACCTCCTTCAAGTGGTCCATGATCTGGACCGTGTCGTTTTTCACCCGGCGATACCGGGCGTTTACTTCCGCAGTACGCTCCACATCATCAACCGTCATCAACTCCCCCTGATCACCCGGCGCGGTGCCAGGTTCCGGATCTTTAAGCGCCACACCCATTTGATCTTCGAGGTCTGCACGATCCTTCTTTGACTGCAGGGCATCGGAGAGTTTCTGCTTCGGCGGGAGCGTCCAGCGTCGGCGCAGGTCCTCTTCCAGATCCTTGTCGGGGAAGATTGACTTGGAGTTAACCAAGCCCGCGAGATCGCCTGGGGTGATCTCCTTCTTAGATGCGATCGGATCAAATACCAACTGCGGCATCAGTCCGTTGTGTTCAGGGAATGCCACACGCACGAGGTCTTCTACTACATGCTGTGTGGCAACGTCTTGCACCCATTCAGCCATTGTCTGCAGGGATTGCACGAGGAGGTCATTCTGGGTACTGGCAAGTGCGTACGCACCGCCCTTGCCATCCAAGTTGAGGACGTGAGCCATGACCGAACGCGCCATCATGTTGTCGTGGTACGCGATCGCCTCACGCGGGGAAATCAGCTGCCCCGACGTGCCCTTCACGTCCAGCTTCGCACCCGCGGGGATCGACGCGCCAGAGGACTCACCCGACCGGAACCCCTCAACAATCTCTTGGCCCTTCTCAAGGTCACCATCAGGATCATTCGAGAACTCACTACCGGTATAGACCGGGACACCCATACCGTTTCGGTCCAAGGTGTTGAGCTCCAGTCGCAACAGGCTATCCTTGATAACCCAGTTCTTATACGCAGGGCGCAGGATTGAGCGCCCAACCCACTGTCCACCCATGTCATCGAAGCAATATGCGACCAGCCGGTTCACCGGGATTTTCGGGGTGTGAGACTTCTTCCCCACACCTGATGCCTGCTGCTCGATGGACTCCAAGCCACCATCGTCAGCGACGTTGATTTTCGTCAGGGTCCCAGGCCACCGCGGGGCGAGCTTGCGGAGATGCTCCCGCCCATCCGGGCCAACCTCATACACCTGCTCAAAGAACATATGGCCGAAGATCAGCGCGTACAAGGCCTGCTCGAGGTGCTTCTCCCACGACACACGGCCAGCACGCGGGGAAAGAGGCTTATGGGGATCATCACCACGGACGCGAAGGCGTAAATCCTCCGCAACATGTGCGACCACCTCATCCGGTGCACCATTCGGATCCAGCTGCCAATTCGCACGACGAATAGGCAAAGACACTGCACGGAAAATCGCCGTGACCTGAGCATCCTCACGCAACATCTTCGCAAACGTCTGCGCAGACCGCGGGAACACCAACGCCCGGTTATCTTCCTCCAGCGCACGATTCCTCGCCGGACGAGCATAACCAACCTCACGAGAGGTGCTTTCAACCATGATCCCACCTCCCTCTAGAACTGCATCACAGCAGCATAATTAGTCTTCTTCGCAGGACGAGCCGACCCAACAAACTTCTTCTTCTGCACCACTGAAACATCCTCAGGTTCGGAGAACTCCTGCAACGCCCACACCGCAGCCATAGCAGCATCCAAGATCGACACGTCACCACTAAAACGCTCCAACGCCCGATACTTACCCTGACGCGACCGTTCAGTAGCCACCCGCCACGCATCCACCCAACGCGGATCACCATCGTGCTTAACCCGACCCTCAGCCCACAACCGCATAAACAACTCATACGACTGCGAAACCTGCGAACCGTTCATCTCCTCCGGATAAATACCACGCTTCATCAACGGCTGGATAAGCGTCGAACAAGCCCCCGAAGGATCCATAGCAGCAGCCAACGGTGGAGCCGACGAATTAGCCTCAGTCGCAGCACACACCGCATCAACCAACACACCACGATCAAACTGCGTCAAAGGATGAACCGCCAAAATAACAACATCCCCCTCAAACGCCGCGACCACCAACGCAGCACCCACACCATCAGGAGTTACCCCAACACCCAACGTCGAATCAGGATCATCACGCGTCACCATGCCCACGGAAACCCCCCACTCATTCAAATCAACTAGCGGCTCAGCACCAACCAGATCAGAATCACGCGGCACCCAATTCCCCTGCGCCAACGTCTCAACCTTGAACGAATCCAACATCACCTGAGACTTCTTAGCCCCAAGCGCCTCATCCTCAATATCTTCAAGCAACGCCCCCGGGCCCTCATCAACCAGCGAAGGATTACACTTCGCCCACGTTGACTGCGCAAACGGATCATCATCATCATCCGGCGACCACTCTTTAAACAACGTCCTCGGCGCACCATCAATCGCAGCCCATCGCTTCGCTGAAAAGATCGCACCGTGATCATGCTCTTCAGTATTGACCGGAGAAGAAATGTAGATCGTCTGCGCGTTCTCCTGCGCACGCGTCAACTTCGATAACGAGTTGTACGTTTCCTTTGGAAGGTCAAAACACTCATCCAAGATCAACAACTCAACCGACAAACCACGACCCGACTTCTTCGTCCTGGTACGGAAGTAAATCATCGCACCGTTCGGAAAGCTGATCGCTTCCTTGCCATTGCCAGTGGTCTTACGAGGAACCCCCAGCCCCTCATCTTCCCACCACGACATCAATCCATCGTGATCCTCGATGACTTCCCACAAGCGCTTCTGTGCATCAATCGCGGTATCCATGAAGTGCGCCGAGTGGAAGATCGTCTTCTCCCCGAACAGGTAGATCCCGGCCAGCTCACGCGCCACCAGGATTTCACCCTTGCCATTCTGTCGGGCAACAACCCCAATAGCATTACGGGCCGCCCACATTTCCTTCTCGTTGGTAAGGCATAAATCCCGCAAGAAGTCTTCCTGCCATGGGTATAGCGTCAGCCCGCACCACCGGACGAATGCAACTGCCTTATCACCACGCTCACGATCCCCCTCCGGGATACTTGATAAACGCGGTTTCTGCACCCCAAGAAGCGCCACCCGACACCTCCTTGACTACACGACTTTGAACCCCCCGAATTTGTCCGCCTGCGGCTTAACGACGTTCTGCTCACCGAACAAATCAGGACGATCCTTCACCCACCCACGCAACTCCGCAGAAGCACCACGCTCAACCTTCACCGCCGGATGCTCAATGGGCACGCCACGATCATTGGAGGCAACGATTCCATCCTCCGAAATGACCTTCTCTGCTTCCCGAACGCGCTTAATCAACGCGGAAACCGTTTTGACCGCTTCATAATCAAACCCAATCAAGTTGCGACCTTGGGACAACTTCCGCTCCAAGTCCTCAAAACTAGCCACAAAGCCACCGCCTAACTATCAGATATGCCCATGACCTGCACAAACGTTGTGTACGTTCCGGCGAGCCGCTCGGAGAGGGAGAGTTTCACGCAAGGAAAATGGGCGGGGCGAAAACCCCAACCGCCTCAGGAAAACAGCCAGCGGGCATCGCCAACGGTCTCCATTGATCCACATTGCCTATCAAGTGGCGCTATCTAGGCGGCGACAATCTCGCAATCAAGTGGCTTCACGCCTCTACGGACGTTGCATATCCAGTGCGCTGCTTGAACATTGTCCATCGTGTGGGATCCTCCATGGCTGATTGGGGTGATGTGATCAAGGCTGGCGCTCATCCGGTCGGGGTACTTGACATGAGGGTTGATTGCTTCACCGCATATGCCACAGATCCACCGATCGCGCTCGTAGACGGTTTTGCGCACGATGGTTTCATGCCTGACCTTCCGTAGTCGGGCCCGTCGCCTATCGCTGCGGGTGGTGTCGGTTCGTGTTGTGTATTGAGTGGCACATTCATCGGAGCAGGTGCGTTTCATCGGTTGGTTCGACTCGAACAGATTGTTGCATATCGCGCAGCATAGAATGGGGATCTGATTCCCGGTGAGCCCTCTGGTCTTTTCGCCCCAATCCTTAGGGCGGGGTGCATGGTCTGGATTGTCGAGAACTCGTCGTGTCCTGTCCCTGCATTCCGCCGAGCAATACACGTTGATACTTGATGATGGTTGGAACTCCGTTGCGCAGAATGTGCAACGCCTAGTCTTGGGGATGACCACATTGTTTCGTCTACGATACCGTTCTGCCGATCGGACGCAGGCGCACGTTTTGCAGTATTGGTGGTACCCACTGCTTCGGCTCTTGTCTTTATAGAACTCGGTGGAGGGTTTCGCCTTGCCACAGTCTTTGCAGGTTAGTGTATGGTTATTCATGTCGAGCTACCTCAATTAGTTCGGCCACGCACCCGGATTGTTAGCGCAATCGCGGGTGCCTTATTGTTCCTATCTTACCAGGTCATGCCCATTTGAACCATGTTGTAGGGCTGTGCAAATCTGGTGTTTTCGGCTCATCCAAGTGGCGATCATCGATGCCGCCACCTTTCAGCCTGATTGGGAGCATCTCGAATGCATCTTCCGCACCGAGGATTGGCCGGCGGTGGTCTCGGTCTCCACCATGTCCACGTTGCTCATTGCATGCACCGTGGAGTAACCGATCCGCTAACACGTTGGGGCCTGCGAACTTACGTGATTCACTATGGTCCGCATGGAGATCATGTGTGCGATCCATTGGGCGTCCGCACCACCAGCAGGGTGTGCCGTCTATGAGTTGGGCATTGAGGCGTTGGCGTTGGCGTTGGTGTCTACTGCCCATGCCGTCGTTGCCTCGGGGCTTACGGGGCTTGCCGAGTTCCCGGTGCTTGACGTTGGCTGGTTGCCCTTGGGTTTCGAGGGCTTGTGCGATGGCTTCGGCGATCATGACTGATCGGTGTTTGCCAGCTGCACAGGTTGTCGTAACGGTGTCTGGCCGAGTGTTGAGGATCAGGCGGACTTGCCGGTCAATGAAGTCTTGGACGCCTGGTTGGTTTAGTAGCCAGTCTTTCACCATGTGGTCACGTCCGTCGCGTGGGCGTAGCGCGGGCACTTGGTGCGGGTTGGGTAAGTCTGCGCAATGGATCATGAGGTCTGATTTTGTTGCGCGTTTTTGGGTGCATGAGGTGATGGTGATCAGCTCTCTCACCTCCCACATATTCAGTTATAAATGTTTGTGCCCTGTCCCGACGATCGGGTTGTCTTCACTCATGACCGGCACGATGGCCGGGATCTGGTGATCGTGTGTGTTGGTCGTGGGTCAGGGACTTAGTGCTTCTCCCGGGGGTCGAACCCGGACTGTCCGCATTTTGAGTGCGGGGCCTCTGCCGATTGGGCTAGAGAAGCAGATAACCCACCGCTTGAGGTCTGATGAGATCAGAGGCGGTAGGTGGCTTATCGGCCCGTGTCGTGGGCTAGCCGGACCAATTTACTCTGTAATGGCAAAACCCCTGTGCCTCGCGATGAGGTACAGGGGTTGCTCTGGGTGCCATGATACACGAAGGCGACGGGTGAATCTATACCCGCTGGATGAGGATGATTCCGAACCCCATGAGCCAGGTCAGCATGACTACATGAAGGGCAAGATTGAACAGGGTGGTCCGGCCATGTTGTATGAGCATTCCAATCCTGACGGCTACCCCGTAGGAGGCCAGGATGAGCAGGACGCCTAGGGGCACTATCAACTGGTCGTTCATGGTGTGGCCTTCTTCTCGTAGTGGTGGATGAACTGGAGGAGCTTGTAACCATTTCGACCGTCGGTGAACTTGCACATGTCGAATTCGTTGTAGACCGCGACATCGCGGGCCTGACGGTTGGTGACCTGGTGCCCACGCTGGGTGAGGTTGCGGGTGATGGTTTCGATGTCGACGTACTTCTCGGGCTGCTTGATCAGCGTGGCCACTTCGGGTGGGTTGACTCGCTTGTTGATCTGGCGGGCCTGGTCGTGGATCTCTTCGAGGAGGTCCGGGGCAACGTCTAGTTCGCTGATGGCCTGGGCGTTGAAGGCGATGAATGAGCAGAGCCGGGGCCCGTGCTTGGTGAGGATCAGCGTGGGGCGGATATGGTTGGCGACCTCACGTACCATCTCGAACAACCTCGATGTGAGTTCCTCGTCCAGGCTGATGATCGCGTCAGGTGCCGGTGGGCGTGGTCCAGGTGCCGGCCGCATCGTGCGCTCACCCCGTGGCTGATTGCTGGAAAACTTTGCGGCGTCAAGAGCGACGTAAAGCTTGAGCAGGTCTTTCGCAGCGTCCCTTAGTGCGAACTCATCCGTCATGATTAACCCCCTGGGTTTTCATCCGCTCCACGTTTTCGCGAACCTCCCGCTCCATGTACATGCCCACGATTTCTTCCAGTTCTTCCACGCGGCGCATGAGGTGATGGTTGATGTCAATGAGCTTGTCCATGCTGCTGGTCGGCACACCTGGTGAATCATCGGGGAAGGTGGCCATGAGGGACTCCCCTGGTTGCAGTGGCGGGAGCGCTGCCGGCGGTTCTGTTTCGTATGTGTGCGTGCGGTGCTTTCTCATGCTCCCTCCTGAGTGATGGTGAGGGGCCGTGAGATGTCCAACCCAGCGAACTGGGATGCTGGGATAGCTATCAGTACGGCGACTGCATGGGGATTGTTTAATGGGCTTGGGGCCGACCACTCGATCTTTTCGACCCTCGCAGTGGCTTCATATCTGGTCATGGTGTCTCCTTCATTGAAGAAGCCCCGCATGTGGTGTGCGGGGCTGAGAGTAGTTTCGTCAGGGTCTCTGCGGTCATCGTGACCCACTGCTCCCCGGGGTCTGCGGTGCCCCTGCGCTTATGGATGA
>NZ_CALZFS010000057.1 GCF_945649885.1 uncultured Corynebacterium sp.
AGCAGCTGGGTGTCCGTTTCACCCCAACGCTGACCTATAGTGTGGATACCGTGCCTGAGGCTTCCGCACACATGGAAGCACTGTTGGAGCGCGCCCGTAAGCGGGATGCTGAACTGGCAGAACTGAAGAAGAACGCTGTCCCGGCCGGTGACCCGAATCCTTATAAGAAGGATTCGGATGACGAGGACGGGGCATAACGCCTTGTCCCTACATACTCAGTACCGTGCAGCAGCAGAATTGATCGAGGCTGCTGATTCGGTGACCGTGGTGAGCCACCTGCGCCCCGATGCTGATGCCATCGGCAGTGTGACTGCCACGGTGGAAGCCATGCAGCAGATGGGTAAGAAAGCCCGTGGTTATATCGGGCAGACTGACCCGATGCCCGCCAACCTTCTCACGATCCCCGGCGCGGAGGACATTGTCTTCACATCGACGCTTCCTGCCTCTGATCTCACGATCGTGGTGGACTGCGGTTCAATTGAGCGCACCGGTGATTTTGAGCAGGCGATTGTTGAGCGTCGTGGGCAGACCCTGATGGTTGATCACCATGCCACCAATCCAGGTTTCGGTGTGGTCAATCTGATTGACACCCATGCTGAGTCCACTACGACCATCCTGATGGACTTCTTTGACCATTTGGCGGTGCAGACCACCCAGTCCATCGCGCATGGTCTGTATGCCGGGTTGCTGACTGACACGGGTTGTTTCCGGTGGGGGCGTCCCGTCATGCATGACATGGCTAAACAGCTGATGGAATATGATCTGGATATCCGAGATATCTCTGCTGAACTGATTGACAAGACCTCTCTGACAGATCTGCGTCTTGTGGGCCAGATCATCTCCAGGATTGAGATGCATCGGGCTGGTCCTTATCAGTTGGCGGTCTTGGTGGCGGATTATGCCACCATCAACGGACACTCCAAGACGGCTGTCGAAGGCCTCATTGAAACTGTTCGTGCGGTCGATGGTGCTGATTTCGGTGCTGTGTTCAAGGAATATGAGCCCGGTGTGTTCACGGTGTCTCTGCGTTCTTCTCAACTGAGTGTCGGTTCCCTTGCTGTTCATCTCGGTGGTGGCGGGCATGTTCCTGCTGCCGGGTACACAGCCCGTGGTACGGAGCTGGAAGCTCTGGATACGCTCATCACCGCTGCTGTTGAACTCGGTGAGACGTTGAACTGTTCCTCTGTGATCAGTAGTTAGGGCCTGCTGGCACTCCATGTCATCTGATCCCCTCAGTTCACGAGTCGACGGCGAAGCCACAACCGTGGGTGCGGAAGCAGAAGCTGCTGCCGACAGACACCAGCTGGCACAGGTGTCAGCCCGTCAGATCT
Source organism: uncultured Corynebacterium sp. (assembly GCF_945649885.1). Classification (GTDB taxonomy): domain Bacteria; phylum Actinomycetota; class Actinomycetes; order Mycobacteriales; family Mycobacteriaceae; genus Corynebacterium. Next base: position 1,332 of record NZ_CALZFS010000057.1, read on the forward strand.
TTGCTCTGGCACTGCCCGCACTGGGTGTGTTGGCTGCGATGCCGCTGTATCTGCTTTTGGACACAGCCGTGGTGGGCAGGTTGGGTGGTTTTGAGCTGGCGGCGCTGGGCGCGGCGGTGACCATCCAGTCCCAGGTGACCACCCAGTTGACTTTCTTGTCCTATGGGACCACCGCCAGGTCTTCCAGGCTCTTCGGGGCAGGGGACAGGCGTGGGGCCATTGCGGAAGGGGTGCAGGCCACGTGGGTGGCGTTTTTTGTGGGTGCGGCGATTGCTGTGACCATGATCATCGGCGCACCGTGGTTCGCCCTGTGGCTGTCAGGAGATCAGGATATTGCTGATGCTGCAACGCAATGGTTGCGGGCTGCCGCCCTCGCTGTGCCCCTGGTGCTCGTCATCATGGCTGGTAATGGATGGTTGCGCGGCATTCAGAACACGCGTTTGCCCCTGTACTTCACCCTGGCTGGTGTCATTCCCGGCGCGGTACTCATCCCCGTGTTTGTGCATTATTTCGGGTTGGTGGGATCAGCCTATGCCAATGTGATTGCCGAAGGCATCACCGCATTGTTATTCCTCATTGCGTTGGTCAAACACCATGAGGGTTCCTGGAAGCCACGCTGGTTGGTGATCAGGCGTCAGTTGTCACTGGGTAGGGATCTGATCATGCGTTCCTTAAGCTTCCAGGTGGCATTCCTCTCGGCAGCTGCAGTGGCTGCTCGTTTCGGTACTTCATCACTGGCAGCGCACCAGGTCATGTTGCAGCTGTGGAATTTCATCACTCTGGTGCTGGATTCCCTGGCGATTGCGGCACAGACCCTCACCGGAGCTGCATTGGGTGCGGGATCTGCGCAGCTGGCACGGAAGGTGGGCACGCGGGTCATTATGTACTCCATTGTCTTCGCAGGAGTACTTGGCGTCATCTTTGCGCTTCTTCATCAGGTGATTCCGCGGATCTTCACCCAGGATGAGACGGTGTTGGACACCATCAACAATCCCTGGTGGATCATGATCGTGATGATCATCTTGGGTGGTGTGGTCTTTGCCATCGATGGAGTGCTGCTGGGAGCATCGGATGCGGTATTTCTGCGTAATGCTTCCATCATGGCGGTGCTGGCAGGTTTCCTCCCCGGAGTGTGGATCTCCTATCTGCTTGATGGTGGGCTTACCGGTGTCTGGTGTGGGCTGTTGGCTTTCATCGTGATCAGGATGTTCGCGGTTGTGTGGCGTTTCCGGTCCATGCGGTGGGCGCGTGCTGGGGCATCGGTGTCCTGATGGGTGGCGGGGAGGATCTCCCAGGGTCGTCCGTGGCGTAAACTATGACCACTAGACTGAAGGGCCTGAACAACAGGGCCTGGGAATGGCTGTAGTGGATGACAGAAGGCAGAGGTGAACGTGACCACAACACTCTGGGCGGTTGCAGACCTCCACGCAGCGGTGAAGGCCAATGCGGACCCGATTGCAAATATTCAACCGAAGGATCCCTCTGATTGGCTGATTGTTGCCGGTGATGTGGCAGAACGCACTGATCTGGTGCTGTCTGTGCTGGCACGCCTTCGTAAGCGTTTTGCCAAGGTCATCTGGGTGCCGGGAAACCACGAATTATTTTCCCGTTCCCAGGACAGGTACCAGGGCAGGGATAAGTACACCGAGTTGGTGGAGGGGTGCCGCAGGATCGATGTGCTCACCCCGGAGGATCCCTATCTCACCTTCGGTGGGGTCACCATCGTGCCCCTGTTCACTCTCTATGACTATTCTTTCCGTCGTCCTGGTTTCACCGTGGAGCAGGCCATTCAGGCTGCTCGTGACCGGCAGGTCATGATGACAGATGAGTTCTCCATTGCTCCATTTGTGGATATCCGTGCCTGGTGTTGGGACCGTCTTGCCTATTCCATCAAACGGCTCTCCAAGACCAATGGGCCTACTATCTTGATCAACCACTGGCCACTGGTGGTGGAACCCACCCAGAGGATGCGCTGGCAGGAATTGGCACTGTGGTGCGGCACCCGGCATACCCGTGGTTGGGCAGAGCGCTACAACGCCCAGGCGGTCATTTATGGGCACCTGCATATTCCAGGTGTGCAGGAATACAACGGCATCAAACACATTGAGGTGTCGTTGGGTTATCCCCGTGAGTGGGAGCAGTGGAGTCCTGGTCATGTCTGGCCCTACCCGGTGATGGAGGTGGATCATGCTGGATGAGTCGCTCTTTCCGAGTTCTGCCAAGTTCTCCTTTCTCAAAACCGGTGATGAAGGTCCCAACCTGGTTAACTTCCATCAGCTCCATCCCCTGGAGAAGGCACTTGTTGCCCACTCCGTGGATATTCGCAAGGCAGAGTTTGGGGATGCCCGCTGGTGTGCTCATGAGGCCTTGCGTGAATTGGGTCGTGACAGTGGCGATCCAATACTGCGTGGTGAACGTGGCATGCCTCTGTGGCCCTCATCGGTATCTGGGTCCCTGACCCATACCGATGGTTTCCGGGCCGCTGTGGTGGCTCCGCGCCTGTTGGTGCGGTCCATGGGGCTGGATGCCGAACCTGCCGAACCCCTGCCGAAGGATGTTTTAGGGTCCATCGCACGCGTGGGGGAGGTGCCCCAGCTCAAGCGGCTGGAGGACAACGGTGTGCACTGCGCAGACCGCCTGCTGTTCTGTGCGAAGGAAGCCACCTACAAGGCCTGGTTCCCCCTGACCCACAGGTGGTTGGGATTTGAGCAGGCGGAGATTGACCTGCGTGATGACGGCACCTTTGTGTCTTACCTGCTGGTACGGCCCACCCCGGTGCCGTTCATCTCCGGCAAGTGGATTCTGCGTGACGGCTATGTCATCGCGGCCACGGCCGTGACTTGAAAGGAACCGGTTAAAGCGTATTGGGACGCGCTACGAACACGGTTGCCAGACGCTTTCCCTTTTCCTCGATAAGAGCAATCGACTTGCCCGATGGGGTGACAGCCGCATGGACACCCACCAGTCCCCGTGGTTCCAACCATTTACCCATGGATAAGGCCTCACCCTCCTCTTCAGTGACTTCCAGGACAGGGTAGGAGCGAGAGAGTGCCTCATCCAGGTTCAGTGACAGTCGCGCATTTTCCTGCAGATCAGCCAGTGGGATGGCGTCGTCGAGTGTGAAGGGGCCGACCTCGGTGCGTCTTAACGCAGTCAGGTGCCCACCTACCGCTAAGGCCTCACCCAGGTCACGTGCCAGGGAACGGATATAGGTTCCCGAGGAACAGTGCACCCGGACATCCAGGTCCACGAAGCTTCCCTCACGGCGACGGTCCAGAATCTCAAAGACACTCACCGTCACGGGACGTGCTGGGATATCCACCACCTCACCGTCGCGGACTCGTTCATGGGCACGCTTGCCATCGATCTTGATGGCGGAGACACTGGCCGGCTTCTGCATGATGTCGCCGGTGAGTGTGGCAACGACGGCGTTGATCTTGTCGTCATCCAGCATGGAGGCATCCGCCTCGGACACCACCTCGCCTTCGCGATCATCGGTGGTGGTGGCAGCACCCAGACGGATCGTGGCGTCATAGGCCTTGGTGGTGGCAACAAGATGGGCAAGGAAGCGGGTGCCGCGTTCAATGCCGACCACGAGCACACCCGTGGCCATGGGATCCAAGGTGCCAGCGTGACCGACCTTGCGGGTGGAAAAAGCACGTCGGAGCTTGGACACCACATCATGGGAGGTCATACCGGCTGGCTTGTCCACAACAACGAGACCTGAGTTCTGGGCGGGAGCATTCATGAATGTGAAGTCTATGCCGTAACCTGTAGCCGTGGATATTTGGCGCGGATTAACAGAGGTTCCAGCTGACCTTGAGGGCTCAGTTGTCACCATTGGAGTGTTCGACGGAGTGCATCGTGGGCACCAGACACTCATGCGGGAGGCTGCACAACAAGCCCGTGAACGAGGTGTTCCCTGTGTGATGGTCACCTTTGACCCTCACCCCTTGACGGTGTTCCTCCCGGGGCGACAGCCCACCCGTCTGGCCCCGGTTGATTTCCGCATCACACTCGCGGAGGCAGAAGGCGTGGATGCGGTGCTGGTCATTGACTTCACCCGTGAACTTGCCGGAGTGTCGCCAGAGGGGTATTTCACCACCATGCTGGTGGACGTCCTGCATGCGAAAAGTGTGGTGGTGGGGGAGAACTTCACCTTCGGCACCAATGGTGAGGGCACGGAGGCCACCATGCGTGAGCTCGGCGCCCAGCACGGTGTGGATGTCACCATCATGCCGTTGCTTCACGACGAAGACCTCCGCATCTGCTCCACCCTGGTCCGGGACTTCCTGGTCGACGGCGATGTAGCCCGGGCCAACTGGGCTCTGGGCCGCCGCTATTCAGTCCGCGGTGAGGTTGTTCGTGGTGCAGGGCGGGGAGGCAAGGAACTGGGATACCCCACCGCCAACCTCTACCTGCCGGAAACCGTGGCCCTGCCAGCCGACGGTGTGTACGCCGGATGGTTCACCATCACCGATGACCGCGTGATTGACCGGGAGATCTCCCGCGACATCGACGGTGACATGGTCCCCGGCGTGCGTTACCCAACCGCTGTGTCCGTGGGCACCAACCCCACCTTCGGTGATGAACGACGCAGCGTGGAGGCCTTTGTCCTCGACCGCGACGCTGACCTTTATGGTCATCACGTCATGGTGGAATTCGTTGACCACCTGCGCCCGATGGTCAAATTCAATGGCATCGAGGATCTGCTGGACGCCATGGCCGCTGATGTAGCCAAGACCCGAGAGATCCTGGCGCGGGATAAAGAGCTTCTCGACGCCGCAACTCCTACCGACTAGACCCTGCTGACAAGGAACTGCTGTGCGGGCCTTAGGATGAGGGAACCTGAGAAGCGTTTCAACAACACCGACGGAAAGGCATGTTCCACATGACCAAGAAAGCCATCCTGGATCTGGACACCGGCATCGATGATGCCCTCGCACTGGCCTACGCCCTGGGTTCCCCGGAGCTTGAGGTCATCGGCGTGACCTGCACCTACGGCAATGTCCTTCTGGAAACCGGTGCTACCAACGACCTCGCCCTCCTGGAACTCTTCGGAGCCCCTGAGGTACCGGTGTATCTGGGCCAGCCACATGCACAGACCAAGGATGGCTTCGAGGTCCTGGAGATCTCCGCCTTCATCCACGGCCAGAACGGCATCGGCGAGGTGCTACTGGACAAGGCTGCTGCACAGGCACGCCCAGCCGGTGTGGACTTCCTCATCGACTCCGTCCGCGAACACGGTGATGACCTGGTCATTATCGCTACCGGCCCGATGACTAACCTGGCGGCAGCTGCAGCAAAGGATCCTTCCTTCGCTGACAACGCCCACATCGTGATCATGGGCGGTGCCCTCACCGTTCCCGGAAACGTCAGCCCCTGGGCGGAAGCCAACATCAATCAGGACCCCGATGCCGCCAACGATCTCTTCCGTGCAGCATCTGATGTCACCATGATCGGACTGGATGTCACCCTCCAGACCCTGCTCACCAAGACCCACACCGCGCAGTGGCGTGAACTGGGTACCCCGGCAGCCATCGCCCTGGCTGACATGACTGATTACTACATCAAGGCCTATGAGACCACGGCGCCACACCTGGGTGGCTGTGGTCTCCACGACCCACTGGCCGTGGGTGTTGCCGTGGATCCGTCATTGGTGACCCTTCTCCCGATCAACCTCAAAGTGGATGTGGACGGTGAGACCCGTGGTCGCACTATCGGCGATGAAGTCCGACTGAATGATCAGGTACGCACCTCCAAGGCGGCCGTGGCTGTTGACGTGGAGCGCTTCTTGTCGGAGTTCATGACCCGTATCGGCCGCGTGGCAGCAGGGCAGTAGCACTAGTTTTGGTTCCAGCAGCGTCACGGTGTTAAGCTGTCTGATGGTTTTGTCACTGCGGTCCGCAGCAGTTACAGAAAGTGCACGGCCATCTTTTCAAGGTGTGCCGTGAAAAACATTTCATGCGGACTGAAATAACTAGGAGATTCCATCATGGCTCTTACTTCTGAGCAGAAGAAGTCCATCCTCGCCGAGTTCGGTCTGCACGAGACCGACACCGGTTCCCCTGAGGCGCAGGTGGCGATGCTGACCAACCGCATCAACACCCTGACCGAGCACCTCAAGTTCCACAAGCACGATCACCACTCCCGTCGTGGTCTGCTGCTGCTCGTCGGTCGTCGTCGTGGCTTGCTGAAGTACCTGGCTGACAACAACGTCAACCGTTACCGTGACCTCATCGCTCGCCTCGGCCTGCGTCGCTAGTCTCCGGTTTTTCTGCTGGCACTGCATAGAGCCAGCGTGATATCGACCGTTCCATACTTTCTTCCAGTTCCTCATCACGAGGAGTGTGGAAGTGGTGGGGCGGTCTTTTTCATGCCCGGAATATGGTGAATTAATCATCGCCAGATTAGGTGGACACTGGTACTGGGGGAAACGCGCAGAAGCTGGTAAGATTCCAAGCGTTGTAAATTGACAGCATTCACGGTGACACCGATGATCACCGAGCAGAACCAAAAATGAGGAGAATTACTCGCATATGAGCGAAGTAAAGTATTTCGAAGACACCGATTATGGCGTTATTGAAGCCATCGCAACCATTGACAATGGTGACTTCGGAACCCGCACCATCCGTTTTGAAACCGGCCAGCTGGCCCGCCAGGCAGACGGTGCAGTAACCACCTACCTCGATGACGAAACGATGCTGCTGGCCACCACCACCGCATCCAACCAGCCGCGCGAAGGCTTCGACTTCTTCCCACTGACCGTGGACGTCGAAGAGCGCATGTACGCAGCTGGCCGCATCCCGGGATCCTTCTTCCGTCGTGAAGGCCGCCCATCCACCGAAGCCATCCTGGCCTGCCGCCTGATCGACCGTCCTCTGCGCCCAACCTTCGTCAAGGGTCTGCGCAATGAGGTCCAGGTTGTCGTGACCGTCATGTCCATCAACCCACAGGACAGCTACGATGTTGTCGCCATCAACGGCGCATCCGCTGCAACCCGTATCTCCGGCCTGCCTGTTTCCGGTGCAGTCGGTGGCGTCCGCATGGCCCTCATCGTTGATGAGAAGCACAAGGACGGCAAGTGGGTCGCATTCCCAACTGTTGATCAGCAGAAGGAATCTGTCTTCGAGATCGTTGTCGCCGGCCGTCTGGTCGAGCGCAAGCGCGGAAACAAGACCTTCTCCGACGTTGCTGTCATGATGGTTGAAGCTGGCGCATCCGAGAACGTTGTCGAGCGCATCAAGGACGGTGCCCCGGCACCAACAGAGAAGATCGTCTCTGAAGGTCTGGAAGCAGCCAAGCCATTCATCGACACCCTGTGCTGTGCACAGGAAGGCCTGGCACAGCGTGTGGCTAAGGAAGCCAAGGAATTCCCACTGTTCCCTGCATACACCGATGAGGTTTATGCAGCAGTGGAGAAGAAGGCTGACAAGAAGCTTGCTGAACTGATGACCATCAAGGGCAAGCAGGAACGCGACGACGCCACCAACGCTCACATGGAGCAGGTCGAGGAAGCGCTTCTCGGCCAGTTTGAGGACAAGTATGCTTCCGCAGCAGCGGCCTCCAAGGAGATCCGTGCGGCATATAACTCCCTGATGAAGCAGATCGTGCGCACCAAGATCCTCACCGAGGGCTTCCGCATCGATGGCCGTGGCACTTCCGACATCCGTGACCTGGGTGTTGAGGTTGAGCTGATCCCACGTGCACACGGCTCTTCCCTCTTCGAGCGTGGCGAGACTCAGATCCTGGGTGTCACCACCCTGGACATGCTCAAGATGGAGCAGCAGATCGATTCACTGGCACCAGTGGATTCCAAGCGCTACATGCACCACTACAACTTCCCTCCTTACTCCGTTGGTGAGACCGGCCGTGTCGGTTCCCCCAAGCGTCGTGAGATCGGACATGGTGCGCTTGCAGAGCGTGCAGTTCTGCCAGTGATCCCATCACGTGAGGAATTCCCTTACGCTATCCGCCAGGTCTCTGAAGCACTGGGGTCCAACGGTTCCACCTCCATGGGTTCCGTCTGTGCATCCACCCTCTCCCTGTACAACGCCGGTGTCCCACTGAAGGCGCCTGTTGCAGGCATCGCCATGGGCATGGTCTCCGATGAGATCGACGGTAAGACCGAATACGTCGCCCTCACCGATATCCTCGGGGCAGAAGACGCCTTCGGCGACATGGACTTCAAGGTTGCAGGAACCTCCGAGTTCATCACCGCCCTGCAGCTGGACACCAAGCTGGATGGCATCCCATCCAAGGTCCTCACCGATGCGCTGGAGCAGGCACGCGATGCCCGCACCGCGATCCTGGAGACCATGGCTGAGGTCATCAACGGTCCAGATGAGATGAGCGAATTCGCTCCACGCATCACCACCGTGCAGATCCCAGTGTCCAAGATCGGTGAGCTCATCGGACCAAAGGGCAAGAACATCAACGCCCTGACCGAGGAAACCGGCGCGAACATCTCCATCGAGGATGATGGCACCGTGTTCATCTCCGCGGCAAATGGTGAGGCTGCTGAAGCTGCGATCGAGAAGATCAACGCTTTGGCCAACCCCCAGCTGCCAAAGGTCGGCGAGCGCTTCCTGGGCACCGTGGTCAAGACCACCGCCTTCGGAGCCTTCGTCTCCCTGCTGCCAGGCCGTGACGGTCTGGTCCATATCTCCAAGCTGGGCAACGGTAAGCGCGTTGAAAAGGTTGAGGATGTTGTCAGCGTCGGCCAGAAGCTCCAGGTCGAGATTGCAGACATCGACAACCGCGGCAAGATCTCTCTTGTCCCAGTTGTTGAAGAGGACTAATCCTCACTCTCTTTAATGAGAGAATAATAAAAGGGAGTGGGCACCAGGAAAGATTGATCCTGGTGCCCACTCCCTTTTTCGCATGCCTATTGATGGATGATGTCCACCACAAGACGGCTGGGGTCATCCAGACGCGTCACCGAATAGTCACGGTAGCCTCCGGAAATACCGATGAAGAACTGGGCACGTGCTTCAAAGACCGTGGTGAGTTTAACCTCCTGGACGATGCCGGCACCATCAAAGGAACCCATCTCCACTCCCGGTTCCGCAGCCTCCGTTGGCAGGGCGATGCCATCGATACTGACCTCCAGGAAAGAATCACCAGCCAGCTCCACAGGTAAACCGGAGGCCTGCTGGACAGGCTCATTCTGATAGTCCGTCCACCAGCCAGGGGAACCTGAGCCACCAATATCAAACACAACGCGGGTGAAAGTCTCATGCTCTGCCACCCGTACCCCGGTCACCGACATGTCAAAACTGCCCTCAGGTGATTGGGATTTCTGCCCCATGTTTGGTTCACCCAGTGGCGGCAGTGGTGCAGCAGTGCCGGTCTCCGGAGGAAGCGTGGGCCGGGGCTTAACGACGTCCGTGTCCGTTTCTGCGTCTGTCTCCGTGTCCGGCGCAGGTGAACCCATGGTGGTTTCAGTAACAGCGGGGGCGGTGGTGGTAACAGAGACCGTGCTGTCGGCTGGATCATCAGCACCGGTGGAACCACACGCTGTCACCAGAAACAGAGCAACGGTGGACAGCGATGCCAAGGCTACAGTTGTTGTTCTCATAACCTCAATCTAGATCGTGGCAGCCCCAGACAACAGATGCCGCAGCAAACCGTTGGTGAATCGTTGTACCGCCTGCCTCTGCCTACTTCCTTGCCAGGTGCCTCAATCAAGCGGAGGTGGGCGCAGAAAACCCAGGAGGGCAGCAGGGCTAGACTGGTTGAGGTTAAAGCTAACAAGATGAGAGAAGGAGTTCTGCATGACAATCAAGGTTGGTGTCCTGGGAGCAAAGGGACGCGTTGGACAGACCATCGTCGCATCCGTCAATGAAGCTGAGGATCTGGAACTGGTCGCAGAAGTCGATCATGGCGATGACATGAACCTGTTGGTGGAAGCGGGCGCACAGGTTGTTGTTGATTTCACCACTCCGAATGCAGTCATGGGCAACCTTGAATTCTGTATCAATAACGGCATCTCCGCTGTTGTCGGCACCACCGGCTTTGATGATGAGCGACTTGCCCAGGTACGTTCTTGGTGTCAGGCCAATGAAGGTGTGGGCGTTCTCATCGCCCCGAACTTCGCTATCTCCGCAGTCCTGACCATGGTGTTCTCCAAGCAGGCAGCCCGATTCTTTGAATCTGCGGAAGTCATTGAACTGCATCACCCGAACAAGCTCGATGCACCATCGGGCACCGCAATCCACACAGCACAGGGCATTGCAGATGCACGCCGTGAAGCAGGCATGGGGGAGCAGCCAGACGCCACAGAGCAGGCACTGGAAGGTTCCAGGGGTGCCAACGTGGATGGCATCCCGGTTCACGCCGTGCGCATGAGCGGCATGCTCGCCCATGAAGCTGTGATCTTCGGAACCCAGGGCCAGACCCTGACCATCAAGCAGGACTCCTATGATCGAAACTCCTTTGCCCCAGGAGTCCTCGTGGGCATCCGCAACATTGCACATAACCCAGGTCTGACCATCGGTCTGGAAAACTACCTGGATCTCTAGGGCAGACCCCCGGGCAATGGGGTGACGTGATGGTTGGCATTGTGTAGATAAAGGAGCTGAGACGTAGTGGCCGAACCGGTCGAACTGAAGGTTGAGATGATTGCGCACACCGCATTCACCCCACCTGAATCTGTGGCATGGACAACCGATACCGATGGTGCGGAAGCCCTCGTCGAATTTGCGGGCAGGGCCTGTTATGAAACCTTCGACAAGCCCAATCCCCGGACGGCCACCAATGCAGCGTATCTGCGCCACATCATGGAAGTTGGACACACAGCGCTACTTGAGCACGCCAGCGCCACCATGTACATCCGTGGTATCTCACGATCAGCCACACATGAACTGGTGAGGCACCGTCACTTCTCCTTTTCCCAGCTGTCACAGCGTTTCATCCATGCACAGGAGCAGGAGGTCATTGTTCCGGACCTTATCAATGAGGATCCGGAACTACGCACCCTCTTCCTCCGCGCCATGGATGAAAACCGTTTCATCTACAACGAACTGCTCGATGCGCTGGAAGAAAAGCTTGTCGACGAGCCAAATGCACTGTTGCGGAAGAAACAGGCACGGCAGGCAGCCAGGGCGGTTCTGCCCAACGCCACAGAATCCCGCATCGTTGTGACCGGAAACTTCCGCTCCTGGCGCCATTTCATCGGCATGCGGGCAAGTGAACACGCCGATGTGGAGATCCGTGAAGTTGCGGTGGCCTGCCTCAGACAACTCCAGGAAACTGCACCGACCGTGTTCAGTGACTTCGAGATTGAAACGCTTGCCGACGGCAGCCAGATGGCCACCAGCCCCTATGTGACAGATTTTTAATATCCTGCAGGATAGGGATTGCTGGACATGGACTCCCAGGCGCTGGAGAGCAGAGCAAGATAGTCCGGATTGAGGATGTCGCCGGTGGCAAAACCGCCGAACAGCCCCCAGTGTGAGCCAGGTGGCAAAATTCTATAAAAACCAACTCATGGGCTCGGACATTATTGAAATCCTTCCAAACATGCTGTGTGAATTAGATTACCCATCTTTCCACCGTGTGAAATAAAGGTACATAGCACCCCTGAAGGCTGATGAAAACTGTTTCCCCGCAGGTGTGAGCAAGTTTTCATGTTCCAAAAGCGGTAAGATACGAGATTGACACATCCAATTGTGGAAGATGGCTCACCCTGAATTTCTGCCCGATGGCATAAATTTCTTCATGTTGTTCGAGATTCGAGGGGTTGGTGAACCCCAAACTAAGGGAAGAAGGTAACGTTGGAGTCCATGAGCACAGGTTTAACAGCGAAGACCGGAGTTGAGCACTTCGGCACGGTCGGAGTGGCGATGGTTACTCCGTTCACTGAATCCGGAGAACTGGATCTTGCCATGGGTCGCAACATTGCGGCACACCTGGTGGATAATGGAGTCGATGCCCTGATATTGGCGGGCACCACCGGTGAATCCCCGACGACGACAACCGCTGAAAAACTTGAATTGCTCAAGGCCGTACGCGAAGAAGTTGGTGACCGCGCAAAGCTCATCGCGGGCGCTGGCACTAACGACACCCGCTCATCTGTTGAACTGGCCAAGGCTTCTGCTGAGGCTGGCGCTGACGGCCTTCTGGTGGTCACTCCCTATTACTCCAAGCCGAGTCAAGAAGGACTGGTCCGCCACTTTACTGAAATCGCGCGGGCGACCGAACTCCCGATCTGTCTCTATGACATTCCTGGCCGTTCAGCCATTCCTATTGAATCTGATACCATCAGACGACTAAGCGAATTGCCCACCGTCCTGGCAGTTAAGGACGCCAAGGGTGACCTCGTTGCAGCCGCGCCTCTGATTCAGGAGACCGGTCTCGCCTGGTATTCAGGTGATGACCCACTCAACCTCACCTGGTTGGCAATGGGAGGTTCTGGCTTCATCTCCGTCATCGGACATGCTGCACCGACTGCTCTGCGTGAGTTGTACACAAGTTTCGAGGAAGGCGACCTCGCCCGTGCGCGGGAAATCAACGCCACACTATCCCCGCTGATAGCTGCCCAGGGTCGCCTGGGTGGAGTCAGCATGGCAAAGGCTGCTCTGCGTCTGCAGGGCATCAACGTAGGAGAGCCCCGACTTCCGATTATTGCTCCGAATGAGCAGGAACTCGAGGATCTCCGAGCCGACATGAAAAAAGCTGGAGTTTTATAAATATGAATGATTCCCGTAATCGCGCCCGGAAGGTCACCCGCAAGGCGGGTCCACCGGAGGCTGGACAGGAAGCCATCAAGGAGACCCCGGTCTTCCAGGCACCTGACGCGAAGGCCGTCCAAGGTACGGAAAAAGCACAGACCGCCGGAAACGACAAGCGGGACTCCAACAAGTCCGATGCGTCGTCTTCCAGGGGTGGAAACAACGCTGGCCGTGGACGTTCCTCCGCCAACAGCCGTGGTGGCCGTAGCCGTCGCGGTGGCAACCAGAACAACGATGGCCAGGGCAACCGTGGCAATCAGCGTAACCAGGGCGGTGGACGTCGCAATGTTGTGAAGTCCATGCAGGGTGCTGACCTGACCCAGCGTCTGCCGGAGCCGCCAAAGGCACCAGCTAACGGACTGCGCATTTATGCCCTCGGTGGCATCTCTGAAATCGGCCGTAACATGACCGTTTTCGAGTACAACAACCGTCTTCTCATCGTTGACTGTGGCGTACTGTTCCCATCCTCCGGTGAGCCGGGCGTTGACCTGATCCTGCCGGACTTCGGTCCGATCGAGGATCAGCTGCACCGCGTTGACGCACTGATCGTCACCCACGGTCATGAGGACCACATCGGTGCCATCCCATGGCTGCTGAAGCTGCGCAATGACATTCCGATCATCGCCTCCCGCTTCACCCTGGCGCTCATTGCCGCCAAGTGTAAGGAACACCGCCTCCGTCCGAAGCTGATCGAGGTCAACGAACAGTCCAACGAGAACCGTGGACCGTTCAACATCCGCTTCTGGGCTGTTAATCACTCCATCCCAGACTGCCTGGGACTTGCTATCAAGACCCCGGCAGGTCTGGTCATCCACACTGGTGATATCAAACTGGACCAGACTCCGACAGATGGTCGTCCAACCGACCTGCCGGCTCTGTCTCGCTTTGGTGACGAGGGTGTTGACCTCATGCTGTGTGACTCCACCAATGCCACCACCCCTGGTGTCTCCGGTTCTGAAGCGGAGATCGCACCGACTTTGAAGCGTCTGGTCGGCGAGGCCAAGCAGCGAGTCATCCTCGCCTCCTTCGCCTCCAACGTCTACCGCGTTCAGGCTGCCGTGGATGCTGCTGTTGCTGCTAACCGTAAGGTTGCTTTCAATGGCCGCTCGATGATCCGCAATATGGAGATCGCCGAGAAGATGGGCTACCTCAAGGCACCACGCGGCACCATCGTGTCCATGGATGATGCCTCGAAGATGGCCCCACACAAGGTCATGCTCATCACCACCGGTACCCAGGGCGAGCCAATGGCAGCCCTGTCCCGCATGGCACGTCGTGAGCACCGTCAGATCACCGTCCGTGACGGCGACCTGATCATCCTGTCCTCATCCCTGGTTCCAGGTAACGAGGAAGCCGTCTTCGGCGTCATCAACATGCTGGCCCAGATCGGTGCCACCGTGATCACCGGACGTGACGCCAAGGTGCACACCTCCGGCCACGCCTACTCCGGCGAGCTGCTGTTCCTCTACAACGCGGCCCGTCCGAAGAACGCCATGCCTGTGCATGGTGAATGGCGTCACCTGCGCGCCAACAAGGAACTGGCTATCTCCACCGGTGTTCAGCGTGAGAACGTCGTTCTCGCACAGAACGGTGTTGTTGTTGACCTGGTCAACGGTCACGCCAAGGTTGTTGGCCAGATTCCAGTCGGTAACCTTTACGTCGACGGCGTCACCATGGGTGATATCGATGCAGACATCCTGGCAGACCGCACCTCCCTCGGGGAGGGTGGCTTGATCTCGATCACCTGTGTCATCGACAACCGCACCGCACGTCTCATGGAGAGTCCTCGGGTGGAAACCACCGGCTTCTCCGAAGACGCAAAGGGCATGATGGCAGAGGTGGCTGAACTGGCCGAAACCACCATGAACGATCTCGCTGCCGAAGGCGAGAACGACCCTTACCGCATGGTCCAGCAGATGCGTCGTAAGCTTTCCCGCTTTGTGGAGCAGAAGTGGAAGCGTCAGCCGGTCATCATGCCGACTGTCATTCCGATGTCCGCAGAAACCGTCAGCATCAATGATGCAGAGGTCCGCGCATCCAGGGAGTCCCTCTA
>NZ_CALZFS010000058.1 GCF_945649885.1 uncultured Corynebacterium sp.
GCCAGGACTGAAATGTGGACGAAGATGTCCTCGGTACGCAACTACTCTTCGAGGGATTCTGTGAGTCCGAGAATCGCCATCTTGGATGCGCCGTAGGGGATCATCATCGGTGCGCCGGAGGCAAAGGCAGCCACGGAGGCCGTGTTGACGATGTGGGTGCCTTCATGCTGTTCCAACAATGGGAGGAAGACCTGGCAGCCGTTGAGCACACCGAAGTAGTTCACATCCATGACCCAGCGCCATGCCGATTCCGGGATCTGGCTGAAGCTGCCGCCTGTTTCCACCCCAGCGTTGTTGCACAGGTAGTGGACGGCACCGAAGGTGTCAATGGTGCGGTCGGCCAGTGCCTGCATCTCATCGTGGCTTCGGACATCGGTTCGGACACCGATCACGCGGTCTCCGAAGCGCTCCAGCTCAGCCAGGGCACGGTCAAGTGCCGCATCTTCCACATCAGCGATGACCACATTCGCGCCGGCTTCCAGGAAAGCGGTGGTCAGGCCGAATCCGATTCCGCTGGCTCCGCCGGTGACCACGGCGGTGCGGTTGCTAAAGGTAGACATGATCACATATCCAGTTCGAGTCGGTTACCGCAGGCACGGGACACACAGATCATCATGGTCTCGTTGGCTTCGCGTTCCTCATCATCGAGGACTCGGCAACGGTGGTCAACCTCACCGGAGATAACCGGGGTTTCACAGGTGCCGCAGGTACCTTCCTGGCAGGAGGAGATGACCGTTTCACCGGCCTCCTCGAGCACCTTGAGGATGGACTTGTCCGCCGGGACCTCATATTCCTTCTCACTCAGGGCGAGATAGACGGAAAACGGCTTATTGGTGGTTTCTGGCTGTGTGGAAGACATGACGTTCACTGCTTTCTCTGACGAGGGTGGAGTTATTTCAGTCCGAAGAGTCGGATGGCATTTTCACGGAGGATCAGGGGACGGACTTCATCCTTGAACTCGCGCTTGGCAAAATCTTCAAGCCAGCGGTCTGGGGTCAGGAGTGGGAAGTCGGAGCCGAAGAGCACCTTGTCCTTGATCAGGGAGTTGGAGTGCTGGACCAACTTGTCCTCGAAATACTTCGGTGACCATCCGGAGAGGTCGATGTAGACATTCTGCTTGTGGCGTGCCACTGCGAGTGCCTCATCCTGCCATGGAAAGGACGGGTGGGCGATGATGATCTTCATGCCTGGGAAGTCCACGGCGATATCGTCGTAGTACATCGGGTTGGAGTAACGCAGGCGTACACCGCCGCCGCCCGGTGAGGTGCGGCCGATGCCGGTCTGGCCGGAGTGGAACAGACCCACCAGTTCGTGTTCCTCGATCAATTCATAGAACTTGTAGGCCATGGGATCGTTCGGCTCGAAGTCCTGCACACTGGGGTGGAACTTGAAGCCCTTGATGCCGTAATCCTTGATCAGGCCACGGGCCTCATCCAGGCCAGGCTTGCCCCGGTATGGGTCGATGGAGGCGAAGGGGATGAGTACGTCATCATGACGCTGGGCGGCCTCTGCCACCTCATCGTTGGGGACACGCTTATCGCCCATGTGGCGCTCGGAGTCCACTCCGAACACAACCGCCATCATCTTGCGGGAACGGTAGTACTCCGCGGTACCGTCGAGATCGATGTTGACCAGATCCGTCTTCCAGCGTTCCGCCTGATCCGCACGGGTTGCATCTCCCACCTTGTCCTCGTGTCCGCAACCACGGCTGGAGTTCAGCGCGTGTGCGTGGACGTCGATGGCGTAAACATCTTCAAGTGCGAGTCTTTCCATGAGAATTCATGCTCCTAGTGTCAAAGGTTGGGTTGCAGCGCGTGTCAGTTCAGAGATCGCTGCGGTGTGGGAGTGGAGTATCAGGTCGATGGCCAGTCGTGTCTGGTCGGGGCCCAGGTGTGGTTCTACCAACTGGTGGAATTTCTGTGTCAGCTGCTGTTCCCGGGCGTCGAGGTCGGTGGCGGGTTGACCCCGGTCAATGGTGGTCTCCCACCCCGTGCCATCCGCCAGGAGGACATGGACACCGATTCTCGGTTCCTGTCCTATCAGTGAGGGGTCAAAGTTCAGTGAGATGTTCTTGCGGAGGTTCCGGTAGGTCGGGTTCTGAAGATTGTCTGCATGGAAGGCCTCCTCAGTGCTGAGGTCATGTCCCAGTGCAGCAAGGGCAAAGGTTGCGTGGAAGCTGAACTTGGCGTCATTGGGGGTGTAGGGGTCCTCAATGGCGCAGACATCGGCCAGTTTCGGGCTGACACTGAGTGTGATCCGGGCATTGCCCAGGTCACCGTGGGTGCGTGTGGCCAGGATGCCGGCATCCACTGCTGCCTGTGTCATGAAACAGGAGGCGTATGTCTTGTACAGCATTCCTTCAATCGCCATGCCAGTGAGAGGTGGAGGGGGAACAGATGCTGCACCGCTGTAGTTGACGATGAAGCCGTTTTCTCCGGTCAGGGCTTTTCCTGAGGAGGGGGAAATCGTCGACAAGCGTGCTGCGACAATGCCGGCCTGGCTGGCGTTACCCGCATGCATGGGCTTGGCCAGGGTGCCGAACATCGCCTTCAGCCCGGCCGCCTGGGTGGCGGCCGCGTCGAGTGCGCTGATCCAGTCATCCTGGCCACGCAGGTGACAGATCGCGGCGGCCGCGGCGAAGGTGCCGACGGTACCTGTGGCATGCCAACCTGCGTCATAATGGCCGGGCATGATGTGGGAGGCCACCCAGTTCCCCACCTCGGTGCCCACGATCAGGGCGGCGAGGAGCTTGTCGACGTCCGCCCCGGTCTGCTCCCCGACGGTGAGCAGTGCGGGCACAATCACCGCGCTGGGGTGACCGGAGAAGGACGGCAGCATGTCATCAAAGTCCAGGAGGTGACCATTGAAGGCATTGATCACCACGGCATCCCTCCAGTGGAGGGTGTCAGGAGTGCCAATCACCGGTACATCACCCGGGGCTGGTTCCATGATGCCGCAGAATCGCCGGGCAGCAGGCTCATTTGCCCCGGACACAGCACAACCGAACCAGTCAAGCAGACTGTGCCGGGCGGTCCTGATCGCGTGACTGCCCAGATCATCAATGGTCAGGGCCTGACACCGCTCAATGAGTTCCTTCAGCGATGCGTTGAGTTGCTGCTGCTCAGCGATGGTGTTCATTAGAGCTTCATGCTCACAGTCTTGCTCTGCAGGTACTCAGACACTGCATGAACACCCTTTTCACGACCGTAACCGGAGTTCTTGAAGCCACCGAATGGTGCCTGGACACCGCCGGCGAAGAAATCGTTGACGTTGACCTGACCAGCTTGGATCTGTGCAGCGACACGGTGTGCGCGGCCCAGGTTCTGGGTCCAGAGTCCGGCGGTGAGGCCGTACTTGGTGTCGTTGGCGATCTCGACTGCCTCCTCCTCCGTGTCGAACTTGATCACGGAGAGGACTGGTCCGAAGATCTCCTCCTGTGCAATGCGCATGGAGTTCTTCACACCGACGAAGATGGTTGGCTCGATGAACTGACCTGCATCCAGGTCCTCACCGGTGGCGCGGTTGCCACCGACGGCGACTTCTGCCCCCTCATTACGACCGATCTCCAGGTATTCCTGGATCTTCTGGAACTGTGCCGCGGTGGTGATGGCACCCATCTGGGCATCGGAGGTTCCCGGGCCCAGCTTGATCTGGCGGTTCATCTCCACGAGCTTGTCCACGACCTGATCGTGCAGGGAGCTATGGACCAGCAGACGGGAGCCTGCGGCACAGACCTGGCCGGCGTTGATGTTGATGGCGAAGAAGGCACCCCGGATGGCATCTTCAACCTTGGCATCCTCGAAGATGATGTTCGGGGACTTGCCACCCAGCTCAAGGGTCAGTGGGTTGAGGTTCTCAGCAGAGGCACGCATGATCTCCTGACCGGTGGGGACGGAACCGGTGAAGGTGACGCGTCCGACATCCGGGTGGGATACCAGTGCGGCACCAGCATCCTTGCCCAATCCGGTGACCACGTTGAACACACCGGCGGGCAGTCCCGCTTCCACGGCGATGCGTGCCAGTTCAACGGTGGAGATGGAGGTGTCCTCGGCAGGCTTGACCACAGCGGTGTTGCCGGCGAGCAGCGCCGGAGCAACACCACGTGCTGCCTGCTGGAATGCTGCGTTCCACGGCACGATGTGTGCGGTGACGCCGAAAGGCTCGTTGCGGGTGTAGGAGATGTGGGTGTCTCCCAGTGGAATGGTCTCGCCGGCCAGCTTGTCAGCGATACCTGCGTAGTACTCGAAGTAGCGCGCAGAGGTCATGACATCGAACTGGGCGTCCATGCGGGACTTACCGTTGTCCAGGGACTCCAGGTACACCAGACGTTCGGTGTTCTCCTTGATCTTCTCTGCGATACGCAGGAAGATACGTCCCTTTTCCACTCCCGGGAGGTCACGCCAGGCAGGGAACGCTGCCTTGGCACTGGCCACTGCATCGTCCACCTCGGACTGTCCACCGGCCTGAATGGCGGTGAGTACCTCGCCGTTGGCGGGGTTGATGCTGTTGAAGGTTGAGTTACTTCCCTCGTCGACCATGTGGCCGTCAATGAAAGAACCGTAGAAGGAATTAAGTACGCGGGTCTGAGTGTCTAGCACAGTGAGCCTCCGTCGACTGGAAGGTTATGACCGGAAATCATTCCGGCTTCGCGGGATGCGAGGAACAGGGCGGCGTCTGCCATATCGGTGGTGGTTGCCAGGCGCCCCATTGGGATGCCGGCGATGATCTTCGGCTGGATAACTGCAGCCATGTCACCCGGGGTGAACACATCCTGCATGGGGGTTTCAGTAGCAACTGGACAGATGGAGTTAACGCGGACATCCGGTGCGAACTCGATGGCCAGTGCGCGGGTCAGCTGCACAGCAGCACCCTTGGTGGCGGAATAAGCGGAGTTGCCTGGGCGGGCGGTGAGTCCGGACAGGGATGCGGTGATGACCATGGAGCCCTTGGTCTCCTTGAGGTGTGGCATTGCCGCACGTGCCAGGTGCCATGGACCCTTGACGTTAACTGCATGCATGAGGTCAAAGTGCTTCTCATCAGCGTCAGTCGCATCAAGCAATGGCTTGACCTGGGTGGCTACACCGGCGTTTGCCCACACGATGGAAAGGCTGCCGTAGGTCTCAACAGCTGCATCGACTGCATCCTGGTTGCCCTTGAGGGTGGAGACATCGGACTGGATGGCAATCGCGCGGCCACCCTTTTCCTCAACGAGCCTCACGGTCTCCTGTGCGGATTCCAGGTTGAGATCTGCAACCACAACGGCTGCTCCCTCTTCGGCAAAACGGATGGCGCCGGTGCGGCCCATTCCGAATCCACCACCGGTGATGATCGCGACTTCATTTTCCAAACGCATATCTGTTCCTTTCACAGTTCTATCAACACCGCTTAGTGTCGACTCGTTCCAATCGCTATTGCGTAATGGACATGACAATGACCATAAAAGGTGATTCACATCTCGTCAAGTGTCGACACAAATGTTTTTTTGGCCTAGACTGACTTCCCACGGCCCCGATCACAAGACACCTGTCTAGTGACCTGCATCATTATCCGGTATCCACTGGGAAAAGAAAGCGAAATACGATGACAAACTCCCCACACACCCCCGACACCCCCACAAGCGGACCACTGGCCGGAATCAAAATTCTGGATTTCACCCAGTTCCTCTCCGGGCCCTATGGAACGCAGATCCTCGGAGACATGGGCGCAGAGATCATCAAGATCGAAGCACCTGCCGGCGACCTCAGCCGCACCGTGCCGCCACACTTCATCCGTGATGACAGCGCCTATTTCCACACCATCAACAGGAATAAGCAGTCCATCGTCATTGACATGAAGGCACCGGGTGGCGCCGCCATCGTCCGCGAGCTCATCAGCAACGCCGACGTCGTCGTCGAGAACTTCCGCCCCGGTGTCCTCACCCGCCTGGGCATTGACCGCGCTGAGGAACTCGAGCGCAACCCCGCCCTGATCTGGGCTTCCATCTCCGGCTTCGGCCAGACCGGCCCAGACCGCGACCTCCCCGCCTACGACATGATCGTCCAGGCACTTTCCGGCAGCATGAGCCTGACCGGTGAGCGTGGTGGACGCCCGGTACGCACCGGCCTCCCAGTCGGCGACCTCGCCGCAGGCCTGCACGCAGTCATCGGCATCCTCTCCGCACTGCACAACGTCAAGGCCACCGGCCAGGGCGAATTCATCGACATCTCCATGCTCGACTGCCTCGTGGCCATGCTCTCCTACCAGGGCACCTACTACCTGGAGTCCGGCGACGTCCCCGGACTGCAGGGCAGCGGCCACGACGCCATCCCCACCTACCGCCAGTTCACCGCAGGCGACGGCCGGGACATCGTCACCACCGCCAACACCGAGCGCATGTGGAAGGCCATGGCCAAGGTTCTCGGCCACCCGGAGCTCATCGACGACCCCCGCTTCGCCCTCAACCGTGATCGCCTCAAAAACAAGGAAGCCCTCTGGGCCATCATCGAACCAGCCTTCCTCACCCGCGAAGCTGCCGAATGGGTACAGCTGTTCAATGAAGCTGGAATCCCCGTGGGCATGGTCAACACCCTTGACCTGGCCCTGGAGAATCCCCAGGTCCTGCACCGCGAGATGGTCGTCGAGCTCGAGGATGGCAAGGGCTCATCCGTCAAGACACTCGGCAACCCCATCAAGCTGAACCGCAACCCCCGTGGTGCGGATACCTTCCCACCATCACTGGGTGAACACACCAGTGACATCCTGCGCAATGTGCTGAACAAGTCATCCTCTGAAATCGATGAACTACTCGCCACCGGTGTGGTGGCCGCCCCGCAGGCAGAAGCCCCCGTTAAATAATCAGGACAGCTAAGAAAAAGAGCGCATGCAGTTCGAACTGCATGCGCTCTTTTTTAATTGAACTGCCAGTTGGAGGGACTGTCCCCGGTCAGCGCCAGATAGGCATCACGGATAATTCCCATGGATAAGGCACGGGCCAACTGACGGTCACGGCGCTCAAAAGCAGTCAGCAGACGCACATGATCCTGATAGGACTCCTCCATGCGGTGCGGCAGCCCCATGGACTTGCGACGCATGCGCAGGCTCGCCATACCGATGGAATCCACGAACCCGGCAATAATACTGTTGCCTGAAATCCCGGTGGCAGCCTCACCGAAAGAGATATTGGCCCAGAAAAAGGCATTCACATCACCGCGTTCACAGGCGATACGCATATGCTCGACCTGTTCGCGCATGGGCTCAAGTTGCCCACTCTGCCAGTTGATGCAGACCGCCTCTGACATGAAGCCCGTCAACAGGGCACGCGCGTGATACAGCTCTTTGACCGGAACCTCGAGAAAATCCGAGACCCGGGGGCGGCGTCGCGCAGGCACCTCCACCATGCGATGCTTTTCCAGCATGAGCAGTGCTTCACGCACTGGGGTCCTGCTGGTGCCGAATTGCTTGGCCAAGTCAACCGAATTGACCTCATCGCCGGGAAGCAATTCACCTTCGATGATCTTCAGACCCACGTCACCGGCAATCTGGGCCACCAGGGAGTCCTCCCTGTCATCAACGCCAAGGGTGCGAAGCAGGAGTTTCCGCAGGCCTTCGCTGAATTGTTCCTCAGGCGTGGTCTGTTTCTCACCATTGATGAGGTTATCGCTCATGATCTTCTCCTTGGGGTGTTCAGAGATGGCTTATATATGTTAGCTGGTGGCACTTATGCTGTGGTCAAGACGGGAAACATGAGTCCGGTCACCCCTGTGTTTAACACCCCGTCCCCTGTTAAGTCATAATTATCCTGGACCCAGCCCACATTCGATCGACATGCCGGTGAGAATCACGTACCGGCCGGGTAAGCTTGGCTCCAGCCATATTTAACTCGACGCTAGAAATGAGTGATTTCATGACCGAGCAGGAATTCCGCATTGAGCACGACACCATGGGTGAAGTGAAGGTCCCGGCCCAGGCTCTGTGGCAGGCACAGACCCAGCGCGCCGTTGAGAACTTCCCGATCTCCGGACGTGGCCTGGAAGCAGCCCAGATCCGTGCCATGGGTCTGCTGAAGGCGGCCTGTGCCCAGGTAAACAAGGACTCCGGCGCACTGGATGCAGCTCAGGCTGACGCCATCATCGCCGCTGGCAAGGAGATCGCAACCGGCAAGCACGACGCCGAATTCCCGATCGACGTCTTCCAGACCGGTTCCGGCACCTCCTCCAACATGAACACCAATGAGGTCATCGCATCCATCGCGAAGGCCAATGGCACCGAGGTCCACCCCAATGACCACGTCAACATGGGCCAGTCCTCCAATGACACCTTCCCAACCGCAACCCACGTTGCGGCCACCGAAGCTGCTGTCACTGACCTCATCCCGGGGCTGAAGGTGCTTCACGAGTCCCTGTCCAAGAAGGCCAATGAGTGGGACGCTGTGGTCAAGTCCGGCCGCACCCACCTCATGGATGCTGTTCCAGTGACCCTGGGCCAGGAATTCGGCGGCTACGCACGTCAGATCCAGCTCGGTATCGAGCGCATCGAGGCAACCCTGCCACGTCTGGGAGAGCTGGCCATCGGTGGCACCGCTGCCGGCACGGGCATCAACACCTCAGCTGACTT
This sequence comes from uncultured Corynebacterium sp., assembly GCF_945649885.1. Taxonomy (GTDB): domain Bacteria; phylum Actinomycetota; class Actinomycetes; order Mycobacteriales; family Mycobacteriaceae; genus Corynebacterium. The sequence goes on from NZ_CALZFS010000058.1 coordinate 8,593, forward strand.
CGGCGGCAAGGTCGTTGAGGTGCTCATCGAGTACACCGGCATCAAGGAGCTGCAGGAAGCAGCCAACCACTTCGAAGCTCAGGCCAACCGCGACGCACTGGTCGAATTCTCCGGTGCCATGCGCGTTGTTGCTGTCTCCCTGTACAAGATCGCCAACGACATCCGCCTCATGGGTTCCGGCCCACTGACCGGCCTCGGCGAGATCCAGCTCCCCGACCTGCAGCCAGGTTCCTCCATCATGCCGGGCAAGGTCAACCCTGTCCTGTGCGAGACCGCAACCCAGGTTTCCGCCCAGGTCATCGGTAACGATGCAGCAATCGCCTTCGCCGGCACCCAGGGTCAGTTCGAGCTGAACGTGTTCATCCCAGTCATGGCACGTAACGTTCTCGAGTCCGCACGCCTGCTGGCCAACACCTCCCGTGTGTTCGCCACCCGTCTGGTCGACGGCATTGTTCCCAACGAGGAGCACATGAAGAAGCTGGCTGAGTCCTCCCCATCCATCGTCACCCCGCTGAACTCCGCAATCGGCTACGAAGCCGCTGCGAAGGTGGCCAAGGCCGCACTGGCAGAGGGTAAGACCATCCGCCAGACTGTCATTGACATGGGCTTTGTCGATGGCGAGAAGCTCACCGAAGAAGAGCTAGACAAGCGCCTCGACGTTCTCGCAATGGCTAACACCGACCGCAAGAACAGCTTCTAGGTTCTCACCTCAAGGCAGGGCAACTAATGTTGCCCTGCCTTTTGTTTTGCCTAATTAATTCCCGATATCGCGGGGGCCGAAATCATCAAAGCTGTCTCCGAAACCATCCTGCTGGAGCATCTCCATGAGGTAGGCATCCGGGCGGACCTCAATCCCGATGGCACCCTGCTGTGGGGAATCAAAGGAGTCACTGGACCATTCCTCCTCACCGGTGGGTTCAATGAGACGGTAATCAGTGAAGGTATTGATCTGGTTCTCATGGAGCAGATGCAACCGAGGGCTGATGGATGTGGGATTGCTCAGGCCAAACCGCATGGCAATCCGCACCATGGACGTGATGCCGTTCATCAGGCTTTCACCCGTGGTGACAGGGCGGGCGATCATGAGATCCCGATCCGGCACCGCAAAAATCACTCCCCTACTCTGGTCCATCTCCGGGGCCCAACGGTTGAGAAGATCAGTGAGGTAAAGTGGAGAACTCCCCAGGTAGTAGGACGAGGATTCAAAAGCCCAGAAATCTGATCCCTCGCCACCTTCATCATTGTTGACGTAGGTGACATCGACCTTGGCGTCGAGAAGCTCCTGCCAGGTGTTGCGGTCCGCAGCACGCTCCAATGCATCCAGGGAGTCAAAGGCCTCCAGCTCCTCAAGTGGTTGGATGCGGATGGCGTGTTCGGTATCCAGTACCAAGGCTATCGAGGTGTCCGAGGTGAATCCGCGGAGAACAGAATTATCGCGGATCTGGTGCTCAATGCCCTCCTCTAAAGCTCCTTCTTCCTCCGGGGTGGGAAGCAGTCGCAGACGCAGGCTCCTATACAGCTCAGCCGTGGAGAGGTTATTCAACGTGGCATCAGCAAGAGTGCCATGAACAAAGTTCTTCACCAGTTCCGGAAGCTGACTCAAACTATCAAGACCGGCTACATTCATGGCGAGAGTTTTCAGTGATACATGTGCTGCTCCCCCATCAGGGCGCATGACCATTGCGAACGTGCCGTCAATATCAATGTGTGCACCCTCCAGGGAAAAGCGATAGGCCAGTTCCCGCCGCAACATATCAGCCCTTGAGCGGTCCAAATGCGGAAAATCTGCATCAGGGAGGAGATCCGCGGGAGTCAGAACCCCCTGTGCATCACGCTGTACCCGCTGTTCAATGGGGTCATGGTCGCCCTTATCCGAACCATTTTCCGGCAGGGCTGAATCATCCCGCGGTTGTTCCCCACGGTTGTTCTTACGACGTCTCCCAAAAAAACCAAATGCCATGGAATCCAAGACTCCTTCCCCGGCGCAATCCTTCAGCACACTTTAGCGTATCCTCCGCCGGACAGAATCCTGTGACAGCACCGCTAAAAACTCCATGGTAGGGCATGGTCAGTCTTTTGGCAGAAGCGAAAGAAGATTCTCACGTGAATGCTCAAGGTATTCGCGGATGAAGTCCTCCGCCTCCTCGAAACTCCCGGCCCTGAGCAGTGTGAGCAGATGGTGGTTCTTTGCCACATAGGGTCCGTGGGTGTTTTTCTGCCCTCCGATGGAAAGAAAACCGATGCGGGCCAGGGCCAGCACCTTGCGCACATCAGCGGACAACCTGGCCACCCCCGCCACATCCACCAGTGCCTGATGGAAAGCACTGTTGGCGGTACCCACCCGGCGCCACTCCCCTGCACTGGCAGCCTCCACCGCCACCAGGTAGGAATACTCCATCCGGGTGAGGGATTCTTCGAGGTGCACAGGTCTTTTAGCCGCCTCCCGGATGACTGCAGTCTGGATGAACATGCGGTAATCATAAAGATCATTGACATCGTCACGGGTGAAGGTATGGACAAAAACACCACGGTTGGGGATGTGGTCCACCAGCCCATCGCGGGCAAGGACCCGGAAGGCTTCCCGGAGGGTGTTGCGGGAACAGCCCAGTTCCGCTGCTAGTGGAATTTCTGATAGCTGGGTTCCCGGGGTGAGTTCGCCCCTGTCAATGAGTTTCATGATTTGAGCTGCCAGTTGCAGTGATCCACCGAGTGCCGTCGTCATGAGCCCCATGTTATGGCAAATCACATCTGTGGCTTGGGAAGGTGGTTTATAACGGCTTCATCGCCTTAGCCACACAGGGATTGTGCTCTGGAGCACACTCCGTCTAAACTCTTTTTCACCTCATAAATATTGTTGAACAATCCTGAAAGGAGTTGAAAGACAGTGTCTGACAAGAACACGACTCACAATCCAGCGTCCCCGACGCTGAAGCAGGCTGCAGTCGGAGCAACCTCGCGCGGCGCCCTCATGGGTGCCATCTTCCTCATGGCCACCTCTGCGATCGGCCCCGGATTCCTCACCCAGACCGCAGTGTTCACCAACCAGCTCGGCGCAGCCTTCGCCTTCGCCATCCTGGTGTCCATCCTCATTGACATCGCCGTCCAGCTGAATGTCTGGCGCATCATCGGTATATCCGGCATGCGTGCCCAGGAACTGGGCAACACTGTCCTTCCCGGACTCGGCTGGGTCCTGGCCATCCTCGTCTGTGTCGGTGGTGTGGTCTTCAACATCGGTAACATCGCCGGCGGCGGACTGGGACTGGACGCCCTGCTCGGAGTTGATGTCAAGATCGGTGGCACCATCACCGCAGCCATCGCCATCGCCATCTTCCTGTTCAAGCGCCTGAGTGCCGCCCTGGATAAGTTCCTCGTGGTTCTCGGTTCCGTCATGATCGTGTTAACCGTCTACGTCGCCTTTGTCTCCCAACCCCCGGTTGGCCTGGCTCTGAAGAACTCGGTGCTGCCTGAGACCGTGGACTGGTTGGTCATCACCACCCTGGTCGGCGGCACCGTTGGTGGTTACATCACCTATGCAGGTGCCCACCGCATGCTGGACTCCGGCAAGACCGGACCGGAAAACGTCAAGGCAGTCTCCAACTCCTCAATCATCGGCATCCTCATCACCGGCCTCATGCGCGTGGTGCTCTTCCTCGCCGTCCTCGGTGTGGTTGCCGGTGGCGTGGTCCTGTCCACCGAGGGCAACCCGGCAGCAGAAGCCTTCCAGCACGCCGCAGGTGAAGTTGGACTCCGCATCTTCGGTGCCGTCCTGTGGGCAGCGTCCATCTCCTCGGTGATCGGTGCCAGCTACACCTCCGCCACCTTCCTCGTGGCCAACCGTCCGGAAAAGCGCAAGCTGCAGAACTGGGTCACCATCGTCTTCATCCTGATCTCCTGCGCCATCTTCATCCTCCTGGGCACCGCCCCTGCGATCCTGCTCGTCTTCGCAGGTGCCTTCAATGGACTGGTTCTCCCACTCGGCTTCACCCTGATGATCTACGTGGCCATCTTCCGACAGAAGGATCTGCTCAAGGGCTACAAGTACCCGGTATGGCTGATCATCCTCGGTGTCATCGGACTGGTCATCGCCTGGTTCCTGGCCTATGTCTCCTTCGGTGGTGTCTTCGACCTCCTCTCCCCAACAACCGGCTAAGCACTCCCCTCACACGAAAGGTTGCCCACCATGAGTACCCCGACCACCGCATTCCGGAAATCAGCCATTGACATCAACAGTGACCTGGGTGAAAGCTACGGCAGCTGGACCATGGGTAGTGATGAGGCGGTGCTGGACCTGGTCTCCAGCGCCAACATCGCCTGTGGCTTCCACGCAGGAGATGCCACCGTGCTGCTGAAAACCGTCGCCGCAGCCAAGGCCAGAAATGTCCGGATCGGCGCCCACATCGGCTATAACGACATCGCAGGCTTTGGCCGACGCGCCATGGACTATGAGCACGATGCGTTGCTGGCAGAAACCATCTATCAGATCGGTGCGATCCAGGCAGCCGCCACCACAGTCGGTGCCACCGTTGACTACGTCAAACCCCACGGTGCCCTGTACAACCGTATCGCCTTCGATGAATCCCAGGCAGCAGCGGTGATCGAGGGCATCAGACGCCTCAACCCGGAACTCTCCCTCATGGCGCTGTCTGGCTCCCAGATTGTGGAGCAGGCTCGCGCGGAGGGACTCACCGTGATCCAGGAAACCTTCGCTGACCGCGCCTACACCGCAGCTGGTGCACTGGTCTCCCGATCACAGGTTGGCGCTGTCCACCATGATCCAGAGGTGGCAGCCGCCCAGGCTCTTGCCTTTGCCACCGGACAGCCGATCACCTCTCTCGAGGGGACTCCGGTGCAGGTGCAAGCTGATTCCATCTGTGTTCATGGCGATAATCCGGCAGCTCTTGAGCTGGTGCGTCAGATCCTGACCACACTTGCCAAGCATGATGTGGAGGTGTGCCATGTTAGTTAGACCCTGTGGAGACCAGGCGGTCATCATTGATCTTCTTGCTGAAGACGCCCAGGCGGTCAACGGTACGGTGCTGGATGCGGTGTTGGCACTTCACCGTGCACTGCGTGCCCTTGAGGTACCCGGCATCATCGATACCGTTCCTGCCGCACAGACACTGCTGGCCATCCTGGATACCGCCCAGATCACCCCGGCACGGTTTGCAGAGATCGTCAATACGATCCATCTGCTGCCAGCCTCATCCGCCAGCGATAACGCCCGTGAGGTGATTGAGATACCGGTGCTTTACGACGGCCCCGACCTCGCCGAGGTCGCCGATCTTGCAGAGCTGACGGTGGACGGGTTGATCAAAGCGCACACCGAAACGGTGTGGACTGCGGCCTTTGGTGGTTTTGCGCCGGGTTTCTATTATCTGATGCCACAGGGGGAACGCTTACTGCCTGATATTCCCCGTAAACAACAGCCGCGGACGAAGATCCCGGCTGGTTCTGTTGCCCTGGCCGGTGAGTTCAGCGCTGTGTATCCGCAGCAGTCCCCCGGTGGGTGGCAGTTGCTGGGTACCACGGATATCCCCATGTGGGATGTGGACCGCTGGCAGCCCTCATTCCTGCAGGCCGGGGATACCGTGCGTTTCGTGGAGGTGAAGAAATAATGAGTTTCACAGTGTTGTCCACCGGGCCCCAGGCTCTGTTTCAGGACCGTGGTCGCTTTGGTTTCGCCAGTGTGGGTGTCAGTTCCTCTGGTTCATTTGATCGTCTGTCAGCAGCCCGGGCCAATCATGCACTCGGTAATGATCCCAATGCCACCGTGGTGGAGATTCTCGTGGGGTCCTTTGAATTCGAGGCACATTCTCAGGCCACCATCGTGTTCACTGGTACTGATGCGGCAGTGACCGCGCAGTCTTCCGGGGGCCGTTCCAAGAATGCCACCACCAACACCATCATCGATCTGGAACCGGGTGACCGGGTCTGCCTGGACAATGCTCACTACGGTATGCGTGCCTACCTGGCGGTCCGTGGCGGATTCCAGGCACCGGAGGTGTTGGGATCTTCTGCCACAGATCTGTTGTCTTCACTGGGTCCGGCACCGATCAATGTCGGAGATCATCTTGAGATAGCCTCTGATATCGCTGATCGCCAGTGGTGGCCCCGACTGCGTCAGCTGCCCACCCTGTGGCACCGGCCGGAGGGCGCCATTGAAACGCTCACGGTGATCCGTGGGCCCCGTGATAAGTGGTTCACCTCGGAGTCTTTGGACAGCTTCTTCCACCAGATATTCACGGTGTCCAATGACTCCAACCGCATTGGTATTCGCCTGGAAGCAGAAACACCCCTGAGCCGTCGCGTTGAAGGCGAGCTCAAGAGTGAGGGAATGGTTCGGGGATCAATTCAGGTTCCACCTGGTGGGCACCCGGTCATGTTTGGTCCTGATCATCCGGTCACCGGTGGGTATCCGGTGATTGCAGTGCTGACCGCGAGGTCATGTGATCGTTCAGCACAGTTGTTACCCGGTGACAGAGTCAGGTTTAAATTGCAGCCCTAAGGCTTGATATCTGGTTTGGGAAGGAGTTTCTCCCACACATCGGTATCACGCCACTGTCCGGCCATCTCCCCATAGGGCATCTTGGCCAGGTGGTGGAAGGTGGCCACCTTCTCAAAACCGCGGGAGGCATGCAGCTTCGCGGAACCGGTGTTTTCGGGGAAGATCCAGGAATGGATCGACCACTTGTGCAACTCCTGGCAGGTCTGGATCAACCTGTCCAGCAGGGCGCCACCCACACCACGGCCCTGGCCCTGTGGATGGATATAGATGGAATCCTCCACCACACCATGGAAGACCGCCCGGCTTGATGCTGGTGCCGCAGCTACCCATCCGAGAATAAAGTCCGGATCATTCTTCTCTGCGGCCACATATACAGTTTCCATGATTTTCATGCGGGTGAACTGTCCCCATGTCGGGCCCTTGCGTTCATAGGACGCGTGCCCTGTTTCCAATCCCAATTCGTAGATGGACCGAACCTGTGAGAAATCGCCCTCACGGATCGGGCGGATGATGAAGTCAGTCTCAACCATGTCCCCGATTTTCCCGTCTTTCAGGCGCTCACGCAATCAGACATCCACAGGTGTAACTGAACACACAAATTATCGTCGTTTTCGGGGCTTGCGCGAGGGACTTTTCTTTGAAACACGTCCCTTCCCACCCCCGGTGGCTTCCCTGCGTGCCTGCTTGGCCAGCGTTTTTTCACGAGCTGACCTTTTCGGGGCCACCTGCCGACTGGAGTTGGCTGTTCTCCCCCGCGCGATACCCACGAAATCCTGAATCGCACCGGAGTCATTATCTTTCTTCCATACCAGGGCCACAGCGGTATCGACGGCACCTGCATATACGCGATGTTCCACCAGCTTCCGACTCAACACCTTCAGTAGGGGACGAGGTGCGATCACCACACCGACGTTGGCAGCCACGATCTGGAGGGC
>NZ_CALZFS010000059.1 GCF_945649885.1 uncultured Corynebacterium sp.
GAGGGCATCACGCACCGCGGCTGCATCCACCTCCCCGGACTCCGGCACTTCCCAATTGATGATTTCACCTTCAAGTTCTTCCGCTTTAACAGCACCTTCTGCAGCGGTCAGGAAATAGTCCTTGGGAAACGCAATGCCCGGTGCCTCCCGGTAAAGCTCAACCACGTAGAACTCATCGCTGATACGCGCATCCGGCAGCCTCGTCAGGGCGAGATCCGCTGCACCGGAGATCAGTTCTCCCAGAGCATCATCGGTATCGATGGTGGCAAGTCCGCCGTGGTGGGTGCGTTCTCTGAAACGGGTGAACCACTTGCCCGGTTCAGTGCCGGTGACGAAACTTAAGGTCAACATGAAAGTAATGCTACCGTTATGGGCGTGAACGAAGAATCTGTACGCAAGCCATCGGGCACGGCCATGAAGCCGCAGACCGCCGCCAAAAAGCTCGGTCTGTTCCTGCCCGCCACGCCAGAGGAGTTCCAGAACAATGCACTGACTCATGATCAGTTCAATGCATTGCAGGAAAATCCACCGGAGTGGCTCCAAACCCTACGCCGTGAGGGACCGCACCCACGTCCCGTTGTCGCCCAGAAACTGGGTATCACCATCACGGCCCTGAAGAAGAATGAACTCGATCAGCCTCTCACCACAGCTGAGATCAAAACCCTGCTGGAAAACCAGCCAGACTGGTTGCGCGCCGCCCGCACGCAGCTGGCTGAAGGCCGCACCACAGCTGAAGAGACCACTGAAGAAGTAGCCTCCGAAGACTAAACCTTCTCAGACTGCTTCGCCCACAGCGCCTTGTTCCACCCCTCAACCGGTGGTGCAGGCGCTGCTTTTATTTTTCCGGCCCCCCGCCCCCAGTGCGTGACCGGGGTCCAACCATGCAGGGAACTGCCACACCAGGCCGCCAGATTGAGCTGACGGACATCACGGTGTACCACCGTGATGCCAGCAGCCTCCCACAGCGGCAGAGTCTGCTGCACCGTGATGGAAGGTAGAACCCTGCGTGCGGGCAGAATCACCGTGGCCGGATCCTCCCAAAACACCACCGCTGCATTGGCTGCCTCCAGTACCACACCATCAAGATCAATGAGCAGGCAGTCATCACAGTGGTAGTCCATCGCGATCCTGCGCAGATGCGTGAGCACCTTCAGATCCGGGCCTTTGATAGCAGGAACCCGGCGGGGATCAACCAGGTCAGACAGCCACAGCATGGAACTATCGCGCAGTGACGGAGCCGGACGGATCGCCACACCCAGTTCCCCCGCCCCCCACTCCACCCGTGGAAACCACTCTCCCGTGGTGGGAAGTGCCTCACGCACAGCCACGAGAAACTCCACGGGATCAACCTCTGGGAGCGACTCAGCAAAGCGGGTCTCATGGTCAGAGAGGCCCACCACACGGCCGTCACGGAGTAGATAGGAATCCACGATCTCCGGCTCTGACACGCCACCGGGAATCAGGCCATCACCATCCCACTGAAGTTGCATCATGGAAACTCCACCCCCAGCAGTCCCAGCAGGGGACGTGTCTTCACACGGATCTCCTCCCATTCGGCCTCCGGATCAGACAAGGCCAGGATTGCCCCGCCCACCCCGTACTCCAGATGCCCCGGGGTAAGAACCAGGGTGCGGATCACCATGGACAAATCCACAGCACCATCCAGGGAGAAATAGCCCAGTCCCCCGGAATAGACACCACGGGGACCGGACTCCAGCTCATCAATGATCTCCATCGTGCGGATCTTCGGGGCACCGGTCATGGAACCGCCTGGGAAGGCTGCGCGCACACAGTCCACGGGATCCTTATCCCCCAGTTCTGCAGAGACCGTGCTTACCAGCTGGTGGACGGTGGCATAGGTTTCGACGTCGAAAAGCTTATCCACCTGCACCGTGACAGGTTGCGCACCACGTGCCAGGTCATTGCGGACAAGATCCACAATCATGAGGTTCTCTGCGCGGTCCTTCGGATTCGCGGCAAGCTCAAGAGCAATGGCTGTGTCATCCTCGGGAGTCGCGCCACGGGGCCGGGTGCCCTTGATGGGTTTAGATTCCACATGGCCTGCCGAGTCAATGGTGATGAAACGTTCCGGTGAGGAACTAAGCACCGCCATCTCCCCCAGACACAGATAGGACCCATAGGAGGTCGGGTTAGAGGCACGCAATGCCAGGTAGGCCGCGAGTGGATCCAGCTCTGCTGCACCTGTCAGTTGGGTGGTCAGGCAGATCTCATAGGACTCACCCCGGGTGATCAGGTCCTGCGCCTGGGCAATCATGTTCAGATAGTCCCCGCGGGAATCACGGATCTTCAGTCCAACGTCTGACACCACTGCCGGGCGGGGTGACCTCAGATCAGACAGTGCACGGGCGATCTCAGCAAACCACTCAGGTTGACCCCCCAAGGCCATGAGCCGGACCTGGTTGTGTTCAATGGCAATGGCACGGTCAGCAAAAATCAACTGGGCATCTGGGTGGGGCGAGGTGAATTTATTGGATGCACCGCATTCAACTTTCATCTCATAGCCGAGATAGCCCACCCAGCCCAGGCGGAAGCCTCCCCCCGGTGCCACACGGTTACGGCGCAGATCATCACGCAGCCAGTCAAAAAAACCATCCCCTCCCACCCGATGGGTGCAGACCCTGGCATGGGGACCTGAAGCATCCCCCATATAGGTGGTGCCGGCGGGATCATCCAGCCAGAAGGCATGATCAGAATCAGCAAAGAGAGTCTCAAACACCGCAGCCGGATCCACGATGATCGGCACAAGCTGCTCTGCAACTTCCCACCGGTAAGCATGTGCACGTGCCAGTTCAAGGAAGTTTGCGATGATCTTATGTCCAAACTGCCCACCGACAGATTCTGGATGAAATTGCACACCCCACTGCGGTAATTCACGGTGGCGCAGCGCCATGATCAAACCATCAGCGGTAAACGCAGTGGCCTCCAGTACCTCCGGCAGGTCTTCAGCGATCATCGAATGATAGCGGACAACATCAAAATCCTCCGGAATACCCTGAAACAGCTCTGAACCATCATGACTGATCCTGGACACCTGGCCGTGCACCGGCACAGGTGCCAAAGACACCTCCCCGCCGTGGGCAAGGGCAATGCCCTGGTGCCCGAGGCACACTCCGAGGATCGGCACCACGCCGCGTTCAATCACACCCCGACAGCGACCAAAATCAGCCACAACCCCAGGGTGGCCGGGGCCGGGTGAGATGATGACGGCGTCGAAAAGCGTTTCATCAACAGGCTGGTCGTTGGTCACCACGGTGGGTGCCCTGCCGGTGACCTCCTCCACGTAGGTGGCGAGGTTGAAGGTGAAGGAATCATAATTATCAATGATCAGAACGCGCACAAAGGTCCTCTAAACATTAAGGAAGGCACCGACGGAGAAAACCGACGATGCCTTCTTTAGCAGTAACTCCCGCCTAAACGATGGTCCAGTCTTCCAGACCCTCGTACAGTGGGTACTGCTCAGCCAGCTTGGCCACACGAGCACTCAGAGACTCGATATCAGCAGACTTACCCTGTGCCAGGGCAGTACCGATGATGTCCGCAACCTCGGTGAAGGCCGTATTGTCGAAACCACGGGTAGCCAGGGCCGGGGTACCGATGCGTAGACCGGAGGTGACCATTGGTGGGCGTGGGTCGAAAGGAACCGCATTGCGGTTGACGGTGATGCCAACCTCGTGCAGGAGATCCTCAGCCTGCTGGCCATCCATCTCGGAGTGGCGCAGATCAGCCAGAACCAGGTGCACATCAGTGCCACCGGTCAGAACATCCACGCCAGCAGCCTTCGCATCAGATGCGGTGAGACGCTCAGCAAGAATCTGTGCACCCTCGATGGTGCGTGCCTGACGCTCGGCGAACTGCTCGGTGCCGGCGATCTTCAGGGCAGTGGCCTTAGCAGCAACCGCATGCATGAGTGGGCCACCCTGCTGTCCTGGGAAGACAGAGGAGTTCAACTTCTTGGCGTACTCCTTCTTAGCCAGGATGATGCCTGAACGTGGACCACCCAGGGTCTTGTGAACCGTGGAGGAGACGATATCGGCATGTGGCACCGGGTTCGGATGCAGATCAGCAGCAACCAGACCGGCGAAGTGGGCCATATCAACCCAGAGCTTCGCGCCAACTTCGTCAGCGATCTCGCGGAAAGCCGCGAAATCCAGGTGACGTGGGTAGGCGGACCATCCGGCGATGAGAACCTTCGGCTGTTCCTTGATGGCCTGCTCACGGACCTGATCCATATCCACCAACATGGTGTCAGGATCAACGCCGTAGGCGGCAACATCATAGAGCTTGCCGGAGAAGTTCAGCTTCATACCGTGAGTCAGGTGACCACCATGGGCCAGGGACAGACCCATAATCTTGTCACCCGGATCAACCAGGGACATGAGCACAGCCGCGTTGGCCTGCGCGCCGGAGTGAGGCTGGACATTGGCAAATTCAGCACCGAAGAGAGCCTTGGCACGGTCACGCGCCAGATCCTCCACGATGTCAACCTGCTCGCAACCACCGTAGTATCGGCGGCCCGGGTAACCTTCTGCGTACTTATTGGTGAGAACGGAACCCTGTGCCTGCAGTACAGAACGGGGAACGAAGTTCTCGGAGGCGATCATCTCAAGGGTGTCGCGCTGTCGGGTGAGCTCACCCGCGATGGCCTGGGCCACCTCAGGATCAAGCTCGCTCAATGGCTGGTAACGGACATCATCCGCGTGGTGGGCATCGGTCATCAGGTCAGCTAACCTTTCACAAGACGAATCCCGCGTGTAAGACCTCACGCACGGGACAGATACGCCAACAATCATAGACCTGTTGCACCCATATAGAAAAGTATGGGTCGGCGCCCATTAATTAACGTGCCTCTTTCCGCCTGTGGAGACCACCTTAAAGACCACCCCCACCGGCCCTCATACAAGATGACCCAACCACCTCCCTGTTGCCCCAATCACAACCCCGAGGTCACATGGGGAAGAACCAACAGGCACAATGGAACCCATGGCAGCTCCGCTCAACGGTCCGAATTCTTCCACGCAGGCTTCGGTAAAAAACCCCGCAGAAGATTCAGTCCCCTCCCGCAATTCCCACCGCGTCCCGGATTTCAGCCCCTACCTGGATTTCGACCGATCCCAATGGCGTGAACTGCGCAAGTCAATGCCCCAGGTACTGACTGAAGAGGAAGTCATCGAGCTCAGCGGCATCGGTGAAAACATTGACCTGGAAGAAGTCGCAGAGGTCTATCTCCCCCTGTCACGCCTGATCCACCTCCAGGTCAGCGCCCGCCAGGAACTCACCACCGCCACGGAAACCTTCCTCGGTACCTCCTCAGGCCACAACCTGCCCAGCGCACATGTCCCCTTTGTCATCGGCGTGGCCGGCTCTGTTGCGGTAGGAAAATCCACCACCGCCCGCCTGCTGCAGGTGTTGTTGCAACGGTGGAATACCCACCCCCGGGTGGACCTGGTGACCACCGACGGTTTCCTCTACCCCGGTGAGGAGCTGAAGAGGCGCGGCATCATGAACCGCAAGGGTTTCCCTGAAAGTTATGATCAGCGCGCACTGCTCCGCTTTGTCACCGATGTGAAATCAGGACGCTACAACGTCAAGGCACCGGTGTATTCCCACACAGCCTATGACCGCATCCCGAATGAGTTCGTCTCCGTCAACCAGCCGGACATCCTCATCGTTGAGGGGCTCAACGTGCTGCAGACCGGCCCGACACTCATGGTCAGTGACCTCTTTGATTTCAGCGTCTATGTTGATGCCCGCACCGAGGACATTGAACGCTGGTACATCGACCGCTTCCTGGAATTGCGCCACACCGCGTTCCGACGCCCCGGCGCCCACTTCAAGCACTATGCCGACATCGGTGACACCCAGGCCAGCACCGTGGCCCGTGAGATCTGGCAGTCCATCAACCTACCCAACCTGGTGGAAAATATCCTCCCCACCCGGGTCCGTGCCTCACTGGTGCTGCGTAAAGGTGCTGATCACCAGGTTGAGCGGGTACGCATGCGCAAACTTTAGGCGTGTGCCCAGTCCACCACGGGGTCCAGCCTGGAGAAGTCGACACGATCAACATCGGTATCGAAGGTGTCGATCATCATACGATCATTGTCGTTCTTCTTCGGTTTCATCTTGAGCATCTTCACCACAGTCCACATCACTGATCGGTGTGCCTGGGACAGCTCTGAGTAGTTCATCCGACCAGGCAGGTAGAAACGGGTGACAGCCTCCGCCTTGTCTCCCAGGGGTCCCTTGGCACCATCCTTGGCCACCGCAACCTCATCCAGGGTCATGCCGACGGTACACAGTGCCACCCGGTGCCCCTCCAAAGGAGTGGACTTGATGAAGTCCACACCGGCATTGCTGGGGCCATGGACAGGCCCCAAGACGATCACTGCCGCCTCGGGATCTGCTACCAGAGCTGCTTTGGCATCCTCATAGGGCAGTGCCTGAGTGTTCAGACGTTCAGCCAGTTCCTCTGCATAGTCCCGGGTGGAACCATAGGTGGATTCAAACGTGACGACAGTGTTCGACATGGTGCTCCTTGAAGGCGGTGACTACTTTCCGAACCGTCTGCTTCGCTGCGAGTAGTCACGCAACGCCCGGAGGAAATCAACCCTTCGAAATGCCGGCCAGTAGGTATCAGTGAACCAGATCTCCGAATACGCAGCCTGCCATAACATGAAACCGGAAAGCCGCTGCTCGCCGGAGGTTCTGATCACCAGATCAGGATCTGGTTGACCCGATGTGTACAGGTGAGTGGAAATTGCGTCAGCATCTACTGAGGCAATCAATTCATCGATAGTCTTACCATCATTCTTACCCGTTGTGAGCAGGTTTTGTACTGCATCTACGATTTCCTGCCGTCCGCCATAACCGACAGCGATATTCACTGCCACCCCGGTGTTGTCCACGGTCTTGCACACGGTGTCACGCAGACGCTCCGCAAAGTGCTTCGGCAGCAGGTCCAGGTGGCCCACCAGACGGACCCGGCAGTTGGTTTCAGGAAGGGCCAGTTCATCCACTACATCACCAATGATGTCGTAGAGGAGCTGCAGTTCAGCATCATCACGGCCCAGGTTCTCCGTGGAGAGCAGGTAGACGGTGACCAGGTCAACATCCACATCATCGCACCAGCGGACCATCTCGCCGATCTTCTTGGCACCAACCCGGTGTCCGTGGCTAACATCGGCAAATCCAGCTTCCCGGGCCCAGCGGCGGTTTCCATCACACATGATGGCGACATGCCCAGGCTGCTTTGCGCCGTCAAGCTCTTTGAGAAGCCGGCGTTCATATAACGGGTACAGCAGTCTGGGCAGGTTCAACACGTATGACAGTGTAGTCCCCAGGGTGGACTTGTCGCTCACTCCCCTGTCAAAGCGCAGCTACTGGGCACGGCGCTGACGCACTGCAGCTGCCAATTCGCCCAGCAGATCCACGGTGGTGTCAATATCAATGCACTTGTCAGTCACTGACTGTCCGTACACCAGACCTGCACCGCCGTTGATCGGAAGTTTCGCAGGATCCAGGTTCTGCGCGCCACCGACGAGGAAGGATTCAACCATGATGCCGGCGATTGCCTCATTGCCATTGGCGATCTGTTCCGCAATCTCACGGACCACGCCGGCCTGGCGGACATGATCCTTGCCGGAGTTGGCGTGGGAGGCATCCACCATCAGGCGGGCATCTTCACCGAGTTTGTCGGTGGCCTGTGCCAGGGACTCCGGGTCATGGTTGGGGCCGGAGGTTCCACCACGCAGGATGATGTGACTGTTGGAGTTGCCTGCGGTTTGCACCACCGATGGGGCACCCTGATCAGATGTGCCGAAGAAGAAGTGAGGGTTGCGTGCAGATTCCACCGCATCGATGGCCACCTGGATGTTTCCGTCAGTGCCATTCTTGAAGCCGATCGGCATGGACATGCCTGACGCCAGCTGACGGTGGACCTGGGATTCGGTGGTGCGGGCACCGATGGCACCCCAGGCAACAGCATCCGCGTAGTACTGCGGGCTGTTGGGCTCCAGGAACTCACAACCCACCGGGAGATCCAGGTTCACCACATCGATGAGCACCTTGCGTGCCAGTCGCAGGCCCTCAGCAATATCGTAGGTCTCATTCAGGTGTGGATCATTGATCAGACCCTTCCACCCCACGGTGGTGCGTGGCTTCTCGAAGTAGACACGCATGACGACCTTCAGGTCCTGGTCAAGACGCTTGGCCAGCGGCGCCAGGTGGTTGGCGTAATCAATGGCAGCCTCCGGATCATGGACAGAGCACGGTCCGATGACAACCACCAGGCGATCATCATCACCGGCGAAGACATCCGCGATCTCCTGGCGGTCCTGCTCCACCTTCTCGGCCTGCCGGTCCGTCAGTGGGTTGGCCTGGATCAGTTCTTCCGGGCTGGGCAACTCATGAAAAGCCACCACACGCTTATTGCTGGTGGATGCCGAGTTGGTCAGGGAAACTGGAGAGCTCATTCGAATTGCCTTTCAAAGGAAATCTATTTTCAGAGAAAAACTAGGGGAAACTGATGGGAGAAATACATGGGAAACAAAAAAGCAGCCCCTCTACCCTTTCGGGGAGGTGCTGCTCGGCTCCTGGATCTTGTTCGCGTTTAGCTTGGCACGACTAACGGCCAGCTTGCGAGGGAAGACCCCGGAGCCGGACGGAAATAAAATCGTGCTGCGAACATGAAAAAGACCCTACCATACTTTTGTTTTAGAGAAAGCCCTTTTTGGACTTATCATTCAGACCGACCTCAGCCATGGCTTTCTTGACCCCTTCAATGTCAAAGGGGTCCAGGCCGTGACGCTCAGCGAAGATACGACGACGGTTCATCCGTGACCAACGGCGGTGGAACATCCAACCCAGGGTCAAAATGGCGGCACCCAGGAGCGCCAGCACCAGCAGGCCGATCGGAGAGGCCTTGCCGAACTCCGGGCCGAGTGGGCCACCCTGCTCCTGCTGGGCAAGGATGATGAGATTCGTGTTGTTATACACGCTGGCTGCGGTATTCAACACTGGGCTGATGTCAATCACGCCTAAAAGTCCTTCCTTAAAGGATCTGATCCGTCATGAGAGTCTTAAACAGTTTCCGGGTCAATTCCGGCAAACAGGTCATCCTCTGGGATTGAGGTCTTCACTCTGGTCTTTGCCAGTTCGAATTCCTCTGTCGGCCATAGCCTACGCTGCACCTCCACAGGAGTTCCAAAAAATGCTCCCGCAGGATCAATCTGGGTGGCGTGAGCGCGCAGGGCATCATCACGCTTGGTGAAGAACTCATCACAGGTCACCTGCGTGGTCACCCGTGCCATGATGTCAGCCTTGTTCCGCTCCCAGCGCTCAATCATCGGTGCATAGGGGCTCGGCTCACCCATGGAGACCAGGCGGTCATGGAACATCTCCATCCGCTGACGGATGAAACCATGGGAGTAATAGAGCTTCAACGGTGTCCAGGCGGCACCGAGTTCCGGTGCGTAGTCCTCATCGCCGGACTTATCCCACGCCAGCATGGACACCTCATGGACCTTGAGGTGATCCGGGTGTGGGTAACCACCGTTCTCGTCATAGGTGATGATGACATGCGGGCGGAACTCGCGGAAGATCTCCACTAGTTCACGGGTGATCACTTCACTGTCTTCCAGTGCGAAGCAGCCTTCCGGCAGTGGTGGCAGTGGATCGCCCTGCGGCAGCCCGGAGTCCTCATGATCCAACCAGCGGTGTTCTGTTCCCAGGATCTCAATCGCCTTGGCCATCTCATCGCGACGGATGGAGGTGATGTTCTCCAACACGCCGGGCTTATCCATGGCCGGGTTCAGAATGTCACCACGTTCACCACCTGTGCAGGTGACAACCATGACCTGATTGCCCTCAGAGACATAACGAGCCATGGTGGCAGCGCCCTTGCTGGCCTCGTCGTCTGGGTGGGCGTGGATCGCCAACAGGCGTAGACCACTCACGTGTAATCATCCTTCCTCAAAGCCGCGTGGGCTTCCTTTAAGATGCTCGGGTAAATATTTTTGTTGATATGCGTCCAGTTCATGATAGACCGAAGTCCACCAACCCCGGTTATCGCTTTCAGCGAGTGTGACTAAGATGTAGAAGTGTTTCCACATGCACTCCAGCCCCTGGCTGGGCAGTGTGTCCACGCACGGCCGTTTTAGGATGTCGACGAACTTCGCTATGAGCAACAACTCCAACTCCCCTTCTAACGCCTCCGGAGCCTCTGAAATTCCCGGAGCAACGGAACGTCCCGCATCCCGCTACCGCGGTGACCGTGAAACCATGGCCACCAATAACTGGACGGGCAAGGTCATTGCAGCACTGGCAGTGGTGATTGTTGTTGCACTCGTGATCGCCTTCGTCCAGTTCATGCAGCGTAGTGAGACCCAGACGGTCACCGGCACCATGGGGGCTTTTGAGCGTATCGACGACCACACCTTCCAGATGGATGTGGACATCACCCGCGACAATCCGGAAGAACCCACCTACTGTATTGTCACGGCCCTCGCCTACTCCCATGCAGAGGTTGGCCGCCGTGAGATCCTCGTTGAACCCAGCACTGAAACGGTGGTCCGTGTCACCACTCAGATCCCGACCCGTGAGCCTGCTGTCTCCGGTGGTGTCTACGGCTGTTCCACCACAATTCCCTCACATATGAACCTCTGATAGCCCATTTTGAGGCTGTGCTAAAATCACACCCAGAAAACGTGCGTTGACATCATCGGTCAACTCCTGCATGAAAAACTTGATTATTGGCCCCGGGTCCCCCTGGGGCCTGTGTCATGCAGGCTCGAGATGATGCAGCGATATCCACCTCTACTGTTCCCGGGAGGGTTAATAACCATGGCAAGTGCACCAAAGCAGTACATCACGCCTGAAACTAAGGCCAAGTTGGAGGAAGAGCTCAACACTCTCATCGCCCGCCGCCCGCTTGTTGCAGCGGAGATCAACGAACGTCGTGAGGAGGGTGACCTCAAGGAAAACGCCGGTTATGATGCTGCGCGTGAGATGCAGGACCAGGAAGAGGCCCGCATCAAGCAGATCTCTGAGGTTCTCGCGAACGCCACCACCGAGCGTGAAGGTGTGGTTGAGGGCGTAGCCAACATCGGCTCCGTCGTCCACGTGTACTACGACGGTGACCAGTCTGACAAGGAAACCTTCCTCATCGGTACCCGTGCTGCAGCCTCTGAGAACCCAGACCTGGAGACCTACTCAGAGCAGTCCCCACTGGGTGCCGCCATCCTGGGTGCCCACGAGGGTGAAACCCGTGAGTACAGTACACCCAATGGCACCGTCGTTTCAGTTACGATTGTTGCGGCTGAACCATACAATTCTGAGAAGGCCGCCTCCCTGCGCGGCAAGAACTAAGGATTTTGATCTCTGATGACCACTCTTTCCCGTAAGCTCCTGATCGCCGGCACCACCGCTGTTGCCGCCTTTGCAATGGTTGCGTGCACCCCACCTAATGAGAATGATTCTGATCTCAAGGTGAACACCGCCACCGAGGTTGCCGCTCCTTCCCAGAGCGCCACCACCTCTGCACGCGCGACGACCTCTGAGGTTGCTGCCGCGGAGCTGCCCGGCTACATCGACTGTGTTTCCACACCGGCACAGGAGCCTGCGACCATCTCCCTGAACTGTGCTGACAACAGCGACCAGCTCACTGAGATCGAGTGGGATTCCTGGGATGAAGAAAGCGCAGCCGGCACCGGTTCACGCATCACCTTCACCCCTGCAGGCGAGCAGACCGTCACCGAGGACGTTGAGGTTGAGCTGACCTTCCCAACTGAGACTTCCCAGGGCCTGGCATTCTCCCAGGTTGCTGTCGACGGCGAAGCAGTCTTCCTGTAAATCCCCGTTGGTGAAAAGACCTCCGGCCCCACACTCACTGAGTGTGGGGCCGGAGGTCTTTTATTGACTTACCTAGTCACCACGGAAGTAGCTGAGCAGGCGGAGAATCTCGGTGTAGAGCCAGACCAGGGTCACAGCCAGGCCGAGGGCAACACCCCAGGCCATCTTGGCTGGAACTCCCTGGCGGACCATGCGGTCAGCTGCATCGAAGTCGGTGAGGAAGCTGAATGCTGCCAGGCCGATGCAGAAGAGGGAGAAGACGATGGCGAGGATGCCCCCGTCACGCAGTGGGCTGCCGAAGCCGAACAGAGACATGACCAGGTTGCCCAGGACAAGCACGAGGACACCGATCATCATGGAGGTGATGATGCGGTTGAACTTCGGGGTGACCTTGACGGCGCCGGTCTTATAAACGAAGAGCATGCCCAGGAAGACACCGAGGGTACCCACGACTGCCTGTCCGATCATGGCACCTGCACCGTCATAACCCTGCAGGAAACCAGAGAACAGCAGGGAGATGCCGCCGACGAAGAGGCCTTCGAAAGCGGCGTAGATGAGGGTCACGGCTGCTGAGCCGTACTTCTTGCCGAAGGTGCTGATCAGCACGGTGATGAAACCACCGATGGCACCCACGATGGTCAGGATCATGGCCAAGCCGGTGCTGACAAACATCATGATGCCGAAGTTGAGCAGGGCGAAGGCCACGATGACGCCCAGGGTGATGCCGGTCTTGGTGATGACGTCATCAACCGTCATCGGGCGCTCAGTCTGCTGAGGGGCGTTGTAATCGGTCTGGTACTGGCCCCCGAACTGGTCGTAACCACCGTATGGGTTCTGGCCCTGGGTCCGCTGGGATTCCGTCAGTGAACTGAAAACGGGATTACTGCTACGCAAGAGGTCCCCGATCCTTTCGTTAGATTTTGCACTACTGCTAAAACAACGAGCATTGATCAGTTTTTGTTCCCCACTCCCCCCCTGCACACATCAGCACGGGGAATAATCAGACCAAAGCAGGAATCGGGGTGTTCAAAAGCTCCTCACTCAAGTGAGCCTGTTCCAGAATATTCAGGGCTGCACCGGGTTCCTGATGGCGCAGAACAACCGCCTCCCGCAGACTCATTCCCCGCTCCCCTGCTCCGATGGGGACAGGCAGGACGATGGAACCGGCAGCCACATCAATGCGGGTCTGGGTGCCAGCCGGAATGGTGGCCATATCGCCCTGCGTCAGGAAACGGCAGTAGCCGGGTGTGGTGACAGTCGCGGTGCCGCTGTAGATCCACAACTGTTGATCACGGGTGGCTTCGGCAAAGGAAGTCTGTGCCGGGATGACCGATGGTAGACCAGCAGATCCCATGCCGACGGAGCTGGCGGTGAAGGTAGATGGGGTGGCGCCGGTGTGGCGTCGAAAAGCTCTTGTCAGGCTACTGGTGGCCGCAAAGCCGACCAGGTTCGCTGCCACGGAGATGCTGAAATCATGTGCCAGCAGACTTGCCGCGACACACACGCGGTGGGCGGCCCGCCACTCGCTGAAGGAATAGCCAGTGGAACTCAAGAACTGGCGCTGCAGCGTGCGCGCCACCACCCCACGCTGATCTGCGAATTCCTCAAGACTGGTCTGATCGGCGGGATTCTCCACGAGTGCCTGGGCTACCGCGCGGGCATGTCGGGGAAGCGGCAACGCCGGAGTGGGCAGTCGGTCAGTAAAGAGCCTCTCCACATCCCCACTCGCTGCCACCTCACCCAGCAGGGAACGTGAATATTCAAAGACCATGCGTTCAGCCCAGGCCAAGCCGACATGGATGTGACGTGCCGGTCCTTCAATCGCGATGTTCCGGAAACGAATATCCAACACCAGCCCCTCCGAGGTGTCATTCCAGATGGCGCCATCCGGAGCAAAGAGCAGATCGCCACCGACGAGAGTGAAGGTGCGTTCATCAACATAGACATCAACGACTCCCGAGTGACACCACAGCAGGCTTGCATTACTCATGAGGAACTCCAATCCGAGGTTAAACCATCAACCACCATACACAGAACAATTAAGGATACGCTAACCTTAATTCACCTTGGGGTGGGAATCGAGTAGGGGGCGGGGTTTCCCCGCCTCCCTCTCACACCACCGTACGTGCGGTTCATCGCATACGGCGGTTTCCTACATCACTGTGATCTGACGACGATTCCACGCGGTAAATAACATCAACAAACCCCGATTAACCCAGTACGCAGTGCCCAACGCCTTATGCAACGTCGGGGTCTTAGCAACAGCCCAATACGACCTGGCCGATAAAGTAGCCTTGCCAATCTGATACTCAGACAAGCCCAAACACCGCAAATTACGGCGCCTAGCCTGCGGAGTTTTCCACTGCTTCCATAAGATCTGACGCATCCGCCGACGCAACCACTCATCCAAGCGCTTAAACACACCCGGAGTGGCCGCCAACTGGAAATACCCCATCCACCCACGGACATACCGATTAATCCGGTCAATCCGATAATCCATATCCACACCCCACCGACGCGAGGTCAACTCACGCAACCGCTGCTTCAACCTAGCTACCGCCGAACCAGCAACACGCAACTTATAGCCCTCACGTGATGGGTAAAACGCATAACCCAGCAACTGGGCCTTCATAGCATGTGCAATCGTGGACTTATCTCGATTAACCTTGAGTTTCAGCTTGCCTTCCAACACCTTGGACGCTTGATCCAATGCCCGTCCAGCAGCACGTTTAGACTTCACAAACACCCGAATATCATCGGCATAACGCACAAAACGAGTGCCCTTTGCCCATAACTCCTGGCCAAAGTCATCCAGCATGATATTGCTCAACAACGGTGACAACGGCGACCCCTGCGGAGTCCCCTCACCACTGCGCGACACCACACCGTCGATCATGATCCCGGCCATTAAATACGCCCGGATCAGCTTCAACACGCGCTTATCATCTACCTTGCGTGCCACACGAGCCATCAACTTGTCATGGTGAACCCGGTCAAAGAACTTTTCCAGATCAACCTCAACCACCCACACATAACCCTGATTGACCAGGGCGCGGGCAACGTTCACAGCCATGTGAGCACTCTTACCTGGCCTAAAGCCATACGACACAGGCACAAACCCCGGATCAAACACCGGTGTCAACACCTGGGCAAGAGCTTGTTGGATCAGCCGATCCAACACCGTCGGGACACCAAGCAGACGCTGACCACCATCAGGCTTCGGGATCGGCACCTGGCGCACCGGCATCGGCTTATATGTCCCCGCATCAAGACAAGACCGAATATCCACCCAATGATCAACCAACCAACTCCGCAACTCCTGCGTAGTTAATCCGTCCACACCTGGTGCACCCCGATTAGTCTCAACACGTTCCAGTGCAGCAAACAGATTCCGGCGAGAAAACACTTTCTCCCACAGACTCCGCTCACCGCCAGTGTCATTACAGGCATGCGCCGACAACTGACTACGCCCACTCTGGTTATCTTCGGGATTCACCCTATCCTCACCATGGTGACCCACGTTCGTGGGTTGGCTGCGATCATCACCAGTCATATCCAGCACACCTGCTCACAACACATAGATATAAGATTCGGCCCTTCCCGCTCTCTTCACCCACGAACCGTGGTGATCCCAGCGGTACTATGACCTCGGCTGACTCCTGCCCCATCAGATCAACCCTTAGAGCTGATCCGCCCACATCAGAGCCTTGAAGATGGGCACTGGGACAGGCCTCCCCGGTTAAGAACATGTACTTTCCATCTACTACTGCCACATCTACCCAGCTGCTGTTTCGGTGGAACGGGCTTCGACGATCTTTGCCGCCTTACCCCAACAACCAGGCCTTATATGTGATTTGTGTACCTCAGTGCAGATATTTGCTTGAAGCTTCCTTCCCACATCACCTCACGATGATGCAGTTGCCATCAGCTAGAAGTTAAACCACCTTCACCTTCAGGGGACTTCCACCC
>NZ_CALZFS010000060.1 GCF_945649885.1 uncultured Corynebacterium sp.
GCCGTCCTGCTGTTCATAGTGATTCCGCTTGGACTGGTGGTGTGGGTGACCATCAGGGCGTTCAGTTAGTGGGCCAGGTGTTGTTCTGTGAGTAAATCCCCCCCACACAGATCAACAAATTTAAGGAACCTGGAACTGTAGATCCCTCGCATCAGTGATCAGCATGTGCCCGGGAGCATGGGTGATAGCCAGGGGAGGCTTGGAGGCCATCACCATGGCCTGGGGTGTGACACCGCAGGCCCAGAACACTGGTATATCTCCAGGTTGCTGAACCGGAGCATCTCCAAAGTCAGGATTCTCCAGGTCAGTGATACCAATCAACCCAGGATCCCCAATATGCACCGGTGCACCGTGGACCGCAGGGTAGCGGGAGGTAATCCGCACAGCATCAGCCACCTGGGATGCCGGGATCATGCGCAGGGACACCACCAGTTCACCACTTAAAGATCCGGCAGGTCGGCAGTCAAGGTTGGTGCGGTACATCGGTACATTGCGGCCAGCATCAACATGGCGGACCGGAACCCCAGATTCACGCAACGGGTGTTCAAAGGTGAAGGAACAACCGATGAGGAAACTGACCATGTCATCAGTCCAGTACTCATGGGCATCAGTGGGGGAATCCACCAGTTCACCGTCCTGGTAGATGCGGTACTGCGGCGCGTCCGTGCGAATATCAGCTTCCTCAGCGGATGCCCCGAAGATCCCTCCGAAGGTTTCTCCGGCACCAAGGACCTCCAGGACGGGGCAGGGCTTGGGATTGCGTTGGGCAAAGAGCAGGAAGTCAAAGGCGAGCTCACGCGGCAGGGCAATCAGGTTGGCCTGGGCAAACCCGGAAGACCAACCGGAGGTGGGTTCCACCAGTCCGTCACGGAACTGTCGACGTGCCTGGACCGGTGAGATGAGGGAGCGGTTGTTCATGTCTTCCGAGTATAATCCGTTCAGATCCCCGGCAGGTCGTAGAAAAGTGCCCGTCCCAGATATCCAGCCCGCACCGCCATCACACCCAGGACAATGGTGGTACCGGCGTAACCGAGGGCGATGCCCCAACGTTTTTCCTTACACAGCTGCCCCAGTTCCCGGGCCAGGGTGGACCAGGTGGACAGGGCCCCACAGAAACCGGTGACAAAAAGTGCATTCCCAAGATCAGAGAAATTACTGATCAGTACCGCCCCGGCCACCACGCAGGCCAGTATGTTGGCAGAAAATGTCGCAGGTTTCCCAGGCATGAGCCGGGCCAGAAACCAGCGTAGAAAACCGCCGGCAAAACCACCTGCAGCAACCATGAGGACAAGGATCATGACGGCCTTCTGCTGTCGCCGAACAACCAGGCCAGGGTGCATCCCGCCACGGTGACCACGATGTAGAGGACCCCCTGGATGACAGGGATCTCGGTGAGCAGCACCGCAAAAGCAGAGAAGGTGGTGAAACCACCGAGGAACCCCGTACCCAGGAAGGGGCCGGGTCGGTATCTGCCCATGAGGAAAGCACCGCCCACATTGAGTGATAAGACTGACCACAGCCCTGCACCGAGTAGCAAAGTCAGTGCCAGGCGGGTGCATGCACCCAGTGCGGCGCCGGCACCCACCACCACGCCTTCCCATATATTCGGCATGAAATCAGACTGTACCCGCATGTAATTGAACACAACTTCTGCGCAGGAAGGTTTTTGAGGGAATGATGAATGGAAAGCATTGAGCTGAAACCGCATCATTGAAGGAGCAGGTACACATGGCACACGAGCGCGCCGGGCAGCTGGCACAGTCAGAGGATCTCATTGATATCGCGGAACTTGTCACCGCATATTTCACCCGCATCCCGGATGTGGAGAATCCTGATCAGCAGGTTGCCTTCGGTACCTCCGGCCACCGTGGTTCCTCTCTGGACAGTGCCTTCAACGAGCATCACATCCTGGCCACCACCCAGGCGATCGTGGATTACCGCAATCAGAAGCCATCCAACTGGGTGGGGCCAATCTTCATCGGCCGTGATACCCACGCATTGTCTGAGCCTGCGATGGTTTCGGCACTTGAGGTTCTCCTGGCCAATGACGTCGAGGTGCTTGTCGACGCCGAGGGTGGCTATACTCCGACCCCGGCGGTGTCCCATGCCATCCTGCGCCACAACGAAGGCATCATCTTCGGCGCAGCTGGCCCTTCCCGTCCCTTTGCCGACGGCATCGTGATCACCCCCTCCCACAACCCACCGCGCGATGGTGGCTTCAAATACAACCCGGCCAATGGTGGCCCGGCAGATACCGATGCCACCGATTGGATCGCTAACCGTGCCAATGAGCTGCTGCGTGGTGGGCTTGTCGACGTCAAGCGCATCCCTGTCACAGGTGTCCTCGACGAGCGTGCCGGAACCTATGACTTCAAGGGCATATACATTGCTGACCTGCCGAATGTGGTCAACATTGAGGCGATCCGCAAGGCAGGTGTCCGCATCGGTGCTGATCCCATGGGAGGTGCCTCCGTGGACTACTGGGGTGCGATCGCAGAAACCCATAATCTTGACCTGACCGTGGTCAACCCCCAGGTGGATGCGACCTTCCGCTTCATGACCCTGGACACCGACGGCAAGATCCGCATGGACTGCTCCAGCCCACACGCCATGGCTTCCCTCATTGACAACCGCGATAAATTTGATGTGGCCACCGGCAATGATGCTGATGCCGACCGCCATGGCATTGTCACCCCGGATGCCGGCTTGATGAATCCGAATCACTATCTGGCCGTGGCCATCGAATACCTCTTTGCTAACCGTCCGGGCTGGTCCGAGGATACCGCCGTGGGCAAGACCCTGGTGAGCTCCTCCATGATCGACCGCGTGGTGGCCAAGCTCGGCCGCCAGCTGGTTGAGGTCCCAGTGGGCTTCAAGTGGTTTGTGCCGGGTCTGATCTCCGGTGAGATCGGCTTTGGTGGCGAGGAATCCGCAGGTGCCTCCTTCCTGCGGATGGATGGCAGGACCTGGTCCACCGACAAGGACGGCATCATCCTGGACCTGCTGGCAGCAGAGATAATCGCTGTCACCGGTAAGACTCCTTCCCAGCGTTATGAGGAACTGGCAGAAGAATTCGGTGCACCGGCCTATGCCCGTACCGATGCGGAAGCCAACCGTGAGCAGAAGGCGATTCTGAAGGCTCTGTCCCCAGAGCAGGTCACCGCCACGGAGCTGGCAGGGGAACCCATCACTGCCAAGCTCACCGAGGCGCCGGGTAATGGTGCTGCCATCGGTGGCCTCAAGGTGACCACCGAGAACGCCTGGTTTGCCGCACGCCCATCCGGCACAGAGGATAAGTACAAGATCTACGCTGAGTCCTTCAAGGGCGAAGAGCATCTGAGGCAGGTTCAGAAGGAAGCCCAGGCTCTGGTCAGTCAGGTGCTCGGCCAGTAGCTGGCAGTTGTTTCCAAGCTCCCCGGCGTGAAACTGGGGAGTTTGCTGTGATATTTCCCTCCGGCGGGTTGTGGACATGTCAAACAACCCGTCGATGGTTTAAAGTCTGAAGACGTGCCTGATTGAGGTGGTTGTGTTATCTATGGCCGCCTGAAGAGTGCAGTTGACGGAAAATAACAGGGGGCCTTTCTCAAAAGCATCTGTTGAGCGGGAGGGTCTCTGACGCGGGCGTGGACGTCCATGTCTAAAAGAAGATGGAAGAAATAAGGTAAAGCATCACATGAGCAACAAAGTTCAAAACCCGAATCAGGGAGGAAGCAAAGCTTTCCTCTGGGCAATGGTCGCAGTTGTAGTAGTGGCAATTGCTGTTGTCGCCTACATCGTTGTCAACGGACAGGGGGCGAAGACCGCATTCGTGGCTGAGCGTGACTTCGAGGAAACCGCCATCACCTCCACCGTGGATGAAAACAGCATCACCCTGGCTTCGGACACCGCTGACACCGCTGATGCTGAGGTCGTCCAGCTCTATGAGGACTTCAGCTGTAACTTCTGTGCCATACTCGCGGAGAACACCGATGATGACATGAAGGAAGAGATTGAAGCTGGCAACCTGGTTGTTGAGATCCACCCACTCAACTTCCTTGACCGTGGCAACACCGAGGGACACTCCACCCGTGCGCTTGCCGCCATCATGGCTGTTGCTGACGCTGGCGATGCTGACCTGTACTGGAACTACCGCACCCTCCTCCTCGAGCACCAGGACGATGTGATCAACCAGTGGAGCGAGGATGACTTCGCCGACGCTGCTGAGCAGATGGGCGCCGATGCTTCCGTCGTAGATGCTATCCGCACCGGCGAGAACAATGAGCGCGCCAATGAGCTGGCCACCGCCAACGCCGAGACTCTCAACGAACAGACCGGCTCCGTGTCCTCCCCACGTGTTGTCCAGAACGGACAGGACCTCCCTGTCGAGGACATCAACCAGTGGATTGAATACCTCAAGCAGAAGTAATTTTCTACACTTCGCTAAGTGTCCTCCTCCCCGGACCGGGGAGGAGGACACTTTTGTTTCTACCTGGGGTGCGTACTGGAATTAGTGTTTGCCACCGGATTATGGATTCAGCTGATCACCACACCTTTATCCTCCGATCACCTGCTCAAGGAGCAGGAAGACACCGATGAAGATCATCGCGATACCCGAGAGGTAGGACACGGCCCGTGCAGCCGCCGCTCGAGTACGCAATACAGCCCGGGCACCGTATCCGACAGCGGTGTAGACCAGTGCGCAGTTGATGACATGGAATATGCCGATCAGCAACATCTGCAGCCCGACAGGTAGAGACTGCTCAGGGTCCACAAACTGCGGGAGGATCACCAGGACCAAGAGGTAGAGCTTGGGGTTGAGACCGCTCACACCGAAGCCCTTAGCCACCTGCCGGACCATGGTGTCCTCCGCGATCAACTCCCCTTGTTTGGGCACTGGTGGGTTAAGGAACATTCCCAGGCCCAGCCAGATCAGGTAGAGCGCACCGGCAATGGTCAGCACAGTTAACACCCACGGCATCCCGGAAACAATCGTGCCAACTCCTGCCGCGACCACTACGACGGCGAGGATATGTCCACTGAGCAACCCACCCACCGCAGGCAGCGGTGACCTGTTCTTCAATGCCGAAGCCATCGTATAAGCCCAATCAGCACCGGGAGTCAGACACAACAATGCCGAGACACCCCAAAACCAAAGGCTAAACCCAGATCCAGGTATCCCCTTCTTCCTGCTTAATCTGCCACAGGAAAAGAATAGACCAGTTCAGGGGGGAAATATTCTCTACTTTTCCACTTAATCGCCACTATTGTGGGAAGATTTCCCACATGGACAAGGTGGACCGGAAAATTCTTTCTCTCCTCTAGGAGGACGGGAGGATCACAGTGACGGCGCTGGCGGATCAGGCACGGTTGAGTGTGTCAGCCTGTCACCGTCGATTGCGGTACTTGGAGGCCGCTGGGGTGATTGAGGGATATGCAGCGAAGATCAATCCCCAGGCTGTCGGCCTGGGCTTTCAGGCCCTGATCTTTATCACCATGAGGGAGGGCGGAGGGCAGGTTCTCCAGCAGTTTGAGGATGCCCTCGCTGCGATCCCGGAGGTTGCCGAGGCTGACCGACTGTTCGGGGACCCGGACTTTTTGGTGCGTGTGTCCACAGCGGATCTCGCTGCTTTTCAATAGCTCTATGATCAGTCGTTGACGCATCTTCCCGGTGTGCTGAAATTATCGACCACGTTGATCATGAAACCGGTGGTCACATCCCGCCCCTTGTCTTATAGCCGTGCGCCGAGGGAAAATCCTCAAGGCATGGCGGAAACGTGTAATGGCTGACGTTGGGAGAGGCGTCCAGCGTCGATCCCTCTCCTTGTTGAGTGTCATCCGCAGTGTCAAGCCGGCCTCCCACAAAATTAGGGTGTAGGTTTTTGACCGAACAACCTGCCGATTTGGATAAAACGCCCGGTGAGATGTAGATTAACGTATGTTGAAAAACGGGGCTATGGCGCAGCTGGTAGCGCACCACACTGGCAGTGTGGGGGTCACGGGTTCGAATCCCGTTAGCTCCACTAGGTCTTAGGGCCTAATAATTGAATACCCAAACAAGGGGCTATGGCGCAGCTGGTAGCGCACCACACTGGCAGTGTGGGGGTCACGGGTTCGAATCCCGTTAGCTCCACTTTTAAACCCGCTTACAGAAGTTTCTGTAAGCGGGTTTCTTTGTTCCCTAGCGGCGACGAACCAGGACAACTCCGTCATCAATGGAAGATGGTGAACCATCCGGTGCGGTGATCGGGCGGGAACGCGTCTCCGACAGGATCACTTCCCACTCATCATCGGTGGGTTCCAGGAACTCCAGCTCCTCAGCAGGGGCGAACATCTTGCCATGGTGTGCATGCTTGTCCTTCACCCAGGCAGGGGGAGCCACATGGGAGGTGATGAGCAGATGCCCACCAGGGGTGATGCGCTCCATCACACCCTTGAGGATGCCTGTGCGGGCCAGTTCCACAGGTGAGTGGAAGAAACTGGCACTGATCAGATCGAATTCACCCTCAGGCAGATCGGTGAGGTCTGCTGTGCGAAACTCTGCGCCGGGTACGGCATGTTCCTTGGCGCGTTCGATGGCGGTGGGAGAGATGTCAATGCCCACGGCCTGCCAGCCCTGTTGCGCCAACCAGTTCACATCGGCACCTTCGCCGCAGCCCAGGTCGAGTGCCTTGCCTGGTGTGAGGGTGGGAGCGACCTCTGAGAGCACCTTGTTTACCTTGCCGGACCATACCTGTGGTGCTGCGGCATAGTGGTCTTCCCAGAACTGCACCGGGGTGCGGGCGGCATCATCGAATTCCAGGGAGACCAGGGTGGCGTTGACTGCGGCGCCGGTGAAGGAGCCAGCCCCCATGGACTGTGGAACATTAGCGTGGGAGCTGGCCACATTGCCCACGGCCCAGATGCGGTCGTGGCTGGTTTTGTTCATGCCGTCAACCTTGAGGAAGGACCCGAAGGGGGACTCTTCACGTTCCAGGTCGAGGTGTATAAGAAGCTGATCATTGGGGCGTGGCTGGGAGACGGTGAAGATGGCGTCGAGGGGGACCAGGTGGTCGTCGATAAGCACCGCGTCGCTGACCCCGGTGATCTCCTGGACAGCACGCGGCTCGAGCTTCAAGCCGCGGGAGCGCAGGCGGTGTTCGGTTTCTTCTGAAAGCTCAAGACCGTCGGTGAAGATGGTGAGGTCCGGGCTCCACTGGCGCAGCAGCTCTGCCATGTGCAGGCTCATTGGAGAAGAGGCGAGGAAGCCGATGCGCTTGCCGGCGACCTCGTGGCCGTGACAGTAGGGGCAGTGCAGGACGGTGGATCCCCAGCGTTCAGCAAGGCCGGGGATGTCCGCGATCTCATCGGTGACGCCGGTGGCCAGGATGAAGGCGGAGGCGAAGTGGTCGGTGCCGTCATCAGTGGTGATGTTCAGGCCCTTGTGGTTGGTGGTGATGTCGGTGATGGTGGCATCGAGGAATTCACCGCCGAAGCTTGAGACTTCTTCACGGCCCTTGATCAGCAGGTCCTGTGGTGGGAGACCTTCGTGGCCCAGAACGCCATGCATGTGGGTGGCGAAGCGATTGCGTGGTTTGCCTGCATCGATGATGAGGACCTTGCGGCGTGCGCGGGTGAGCATGAGTGCTGCTGAGAGTCCGGCGGGTCCGCCGCCGGCGATGATGACATCGTATCGGTGAGTGTGCATGGTGACATTATGTGGCACAATATGTGTAAATAGCAATACAATTTGCCGAAATGGCAAGAAGTGGTCAAGGGTGCAGGATGAATCAGGAACTGAAACAGGTGGGGATGCGTCTGCGTGTGGCGCGACAGGGCCGGGGATTAACGCTGGAGGAGCTGGCTGCGGACGCCGGAATGTCCGCCAGTACCCTCTCACGTCTGGAGTCGGGGAAACGCCAGGCCAGTCTGGAACTGCTCCTGCCGTTGACCCGTAGGCTCGGAGTAAGCCTTGATGATCTCGTGTTTGTGGAACAGCGTGACCCCAGGGTCCGCCGCCCGGTGGTGAAGAAGGATGGAATGGTCATCGCTCCACTGGCACCTGAGGGGGCACCGGTGGCGACCTACAAGATCACCTATCCCCCCACCACAGAAGTTCCTCCCCTGCGTGTGCATGAGGGTTTTGAATGGTTCTATGTTCTCTCCGGCAGGGTCCGACTGTTCCTGGGGGACCGCGACATGACACTTGAGCGCGGTGAGGCAGCGGAATTTGATACTCGCACACCCCATGCCATGTGCGCAGCAGATGGGAAGAAGGCGGAGATCCTGAGCATCTTCAACGAAGCGGGCATCAAGATGCATACCCACAACCCTGAGTCGGGGAAGTGACTGAGGAGTGTCTTTCTCTGGTTGACGCACCGGTATTTTCACTACACTCGGTGCCTATGACTCCAGCAACTGTCAACAATCCAGGCAAGATCAACAGCATTATCGTCTCCTCGAATGGTGGGAAAGATACAGGTGTGGCTGTTGACTACACCGACACCGCCTCTCAACCGGAGTTCCTGGGCGCCGGTGACCTTCTCATTGAGGTCGGATGGTCCAGCCTGAACTACAAGGACGCGATGGCACTGCGTGGGGATAAAGGCGTGGTGCGCACATTGCCATTGATCCCCGGAATTGACGCAGTGGGCACCGTCATTGAATCCCGCAATGACCGTTTTGCTCGTGGTGATGAAGTGGTGCTCAATGGCGCAGGCTTGGGGGAGAGCCGCCACGGTGGCTACACCCAGCGGCTCTGGGTGGACTCTGAATCCACCCTCCACATCCCCTATAACTTCTCCGCGCAACAGGTTGGTGCGCTGGGCACCGCTGGCTACACCGCAGCACTGAGCGTTGATGCACTGCTCCGCCAGGATGTGAAGCCAGAAGATGGGGAGATCCTGGTGACCGGTTCCACCGGCGGGGTGGGGTCCATTGCCCTCCACCTGCTCCACCAACTCGGCTACACCACCGTGGCGGTGACAGGCCGCAAGGAGGAGCACGCAGATTATCTCAAGGGGCTGGGTGCCTCAGAGATCATGGAACGTGCAGAACTGTCCGAGCAGGGACGCCCCCTGCAGAAAGCACGCTGGGCAGGTGTGGTGGATTCAGTGGGATCGCACACACTTGTCAACGCCTTGGCGCAGACAAAGTGGGGTGGAATTGTCACCGCCTGTGGCCTGGCACAGGGTGCAGATCTTCCGGCAACGGTCCTCCCCTTCATCCTCCGCGGCGTCCACCTGGTGGGCATCAACTCCGTGGATGCTCCCCGTGAACTGCGACGACGTGCCTGGTCACTGCTTTCTGAACACCTTGATGTAGAGATGCTTGACGCCATGACAACCGTCATCGATCTGGCAGATGTGCCCCAGGCGGGCGAGGATCTCATGAACGGAAAACTACATGGTCGTACCGCCGTGAAGGTGCACTAGACCTGCTGAAAACAGGTAAACTGGCTGTTGGAAAACCTTTTCATATTAGCGGTAGTTTCTTCAGTCACCTTTGACACAAGGGAGTGTTTTTAAATGCCAGAGATCAACGGTCCGGTCAAGAACCTCAACGAACAGGAATCGCGGGAGCGCCTCAATTCGGTCACCCTGGGACGCATTGTTGTCCGTCGCAGTGATGATATTGACATCTTCCCGGTCAACTACATCCAGGATGGTGAAGCCCTCTACTTCCGCACTGCCGAAGGCAGCAAGCTCTTCACCATCAGCCTCAACCAGGACGTCCTGTTTGAAGTCGATGATGTCAACGCTGACACCGCCTGGTCCGTGATCGTCCGCGGCACCGCTGAAGTGGTGCAGGACCCCGCAGAGATCACCCACCTGGATACCCTTGATCTCAAGCCCTGGATCCCGACCCTGAAGTACAATTACGTCCGCATCAGCCCAGCGGAGACCACCGGCCGTGAATTCCAGCTCGGTGAGGAACCAGAGCGCTACTAGTCCGGTGAGAGTATTTACTAAAGACTGACGAGTCCCCCCCAGTCAACACTGGCTGGGGCCGCCGTCTGGAGTCGTCGGTGTTGAGGAATCCCAACCTGTATCCAACCAGCCCGCCACACCCCGGAGGCTGCCCGCACCGCCAGTCCCGAGCTGGCAGGTATCCACCGGGAGCACCCGCCTTCCCACCCGCCTGGCTGGGAGGGGCCGAACTGTATCGGCACTCAGTGCCAGGGGTGCGCACTGACCGACCGCTGGGGTGGTTTCTGCACCGCTCAGCGGGTGTTGCCCTTTGCAGAAAAAGCTTATCGACGCTCACACCTCAGCGGCGTGCAGCCCGCCTCCCCGGGGACACCGGCCCAGTCATGATGGATCCCGCAGGCCACGGTGGACACCCAGAAACAGATTTTGGTGCGCCCTCACCTGGAGCGGACCCGCGCCGGTGGCCAAGCGAGCAATCCACTCCCTGAAGGCTGGTTGTGCTGGACGGGCAGGCGCGGATCGGTGCAGCGCAGGACACCATCGAGCTATTTGGTTAGATTCTGGTG
Source organism: uncultured Corynebacterium sp. (assembly GCF_945649885.1). Lineage (GTDB taxonomy): Bacteria > Actinomycetota > Actinomycetes > Mycobacteriales > Mycobacteriaceae > Corynebacterium. The sequence continues at coordinate 10,451 of NZ_CALZFS010000060.1, forward strand.
CTCTTTAGTTTCTCCACCACTGATCCTGTGGGGTGGCAGGCAGGTGGCGTTTATGTTGGCCCACCTTCCAGAGCTGTTCAATGCGTGCGGCAGCCTCCGGAGAGACCTTTTCGGTGCCCTCCAGGTAGTTGTCGATCTCACCGTAGGTGACCCCCAGTGCTTCCTCATCAGGTAGCGCCGGACGGTCCTCCTCTAGATCCGCGGTGGGAACCTTTGTCCAGGTGGAATCCGGAGCACCGAGATGATCCAGAAGGGAGGCTCCCTGGCGTTTGGTTAGTCCGGCCAGTGGGAGAACATCAGCAGCACCGTCACCGAACTTGGTGAAGAATCCGGTGACATTCTCTGCCGCATGATCAGTGCCGATGACCAGCAGCCCACGCTCACCGGCGATGGCATATTGAGCAACCATGCGCTGACGAGCCTTCACATTGCCCTTGTTGAAGTCTCCCAGCTCATCGATAGCAAGAGCAGCTTCAGTGGCAGCAGACATGGCGTCGGTTGCCTCCTTGATATTGATGCTGATGTTGACATCCGGTTGGATGAACTCCAGGGCGATCATTGCGTCTTCCTCATCGACCTGTATGCCATAGGGGAGTCGGACCGCGTAGAACTTGTGATCGCTCCCGTCCTGCTCACGGATGCGCTCGACTGCCAGCTGTGCGAGCTTGCCTGCGATGGTGGAATCCTGCCCGCCGGAAATACCGAGAACAAAGCCCCTGGCACGGGAGAGCCGGAGATAATCCACGAGAAATTGCACACGGGCTTCCACCTCCTCGGCAGGTACGATGCGGGAAGTAGTGGACAGTTGTGAGATAATCTTTGAGCGAGTATCAGTCATAGTCATTATCGTAGGCTTGAATCCCTTTCTGCAGCGTTGAACTTAACCGCAATGAGGCGGGGTTTGGTGTTTAGCTGGCATTTCGATTAAGATGGTTCCTCGTGTCATAGCTGGTGTGACGAGCGGATTTTTCGCTACATCCACCTAGCCCAAATAGCCTTATAGCGCATGAGAGAAAGGAGCGCCCGAATGAAGGTACGCAATTCCCTTCGGTCGCTGAAGAACAAGCCGGGCGCCCAGGTCGTGCGTCGCCGTGGCAAAGTCTACGTGATCAACAAGAAGGAGCCACGTTTCAAGGCTCGCCAGGGATAATTCTCCCCGGTAATACTGAAACAAGCCACTGTCACGCCTGGTCTTCCAGGGGTGGCGGTGGCTTCTTCATGTCCGCTCACCGATAAGGCGACTTCTGTTTGGTGATTGTTGCCGTTTTCATTGTGGAAGTGGCATAGCTTTTAACCCCTCGTCCATGTGATGTTTCTAACGATTTAATAACGTGGACAAGGGTGCCCACTGGACGAACTGTGCAAATAACATCTTTGTAGTTACGTGCAGATGCTTCACCGGCGAAGCCAAGCGCAACATGTGGGGGCTGAAGAAGTGATGTGCTGGGAATACTCACGGTGTAACTACTATATGTAGTGCTCCTTGCGCTTATTCACCACAAAGTATAGTGTCTGTGTTGTGCCTCGAGGAACACACCGCATGGGCGGAAAGTACTCGGAACCTGGCGGATCAACAGCCAGAAGAAGGCTTGAAAACTTTAAAAAATCACACCAGTGACAGTAGGTCTAGGCCTTATATCTAGGCTGAAAACCGAAAGGGAAAAGGGTCCGAAGACATGGCCATTACCGTTTACACCAAGCCAGCTTGCGTCCAGTGCGTTGCCACCAAGAAGGCGCTCGACCGCGCAGGTCTGGATTATGAGCTCGTAGACATCAGCCTTGATGAAGAAGCCCGCGAATATGTCCTGGCCCTGGGTTATCTCCAGGCTCCAGTCGTGGTCACCGGTGCAGAGCACTGGTCCGGCTTCCGCCCAGAGCGCATCCGTGAGATGGCTGCAGTAGTCGCCTAGGACACCCGGAGGTCTCCGCTAGAGTGGAGACCTCCATCATGGAAGCTGCCTGTGAGAAACTCCAGGCACCCAGTCGCGTGCTCCACGTCGCCTTCGTCGGCGGCGTTTTGTATTTCTTGCCCCGTGCTTTGATGGGGGAAACCATGTTCCCGGGGTTGTCCTTGTACAAGGACAACGTCTGGCCCGTGCGCACTGTCGGTCACAGTGCGAGTGCTTTAGAAGGGAAGTGAGTTCGGGGATGCTCGTTGTGTACTTCTCATCGGTCACCGACAACACTCACAGGTTCGTGCAGAAGCTCGGCCTACCCAATGTACGAATCCCACTGACCAAGGCGGAAGAGCCGTTGTCCGTGGACGAACCCTATGTCCTGGTGGTTCCCACCTATGGTGGGGGCGTGACCATGACCGGGAAGAACTCCCGTCCGGTGCCACCACAGGTCATCCGCTTTCTCAACGATGAACACAACCGTAGTTTCATCCGGGCGGTTGTCGCCGGCGGAAACTCCAACTTCGGAACAGACTTCGGTCTTGCCGGCGAAGTCATCGCCAAGAAATGTAAAGTTCCATATGTCTACCGGTTTGAACTCATGGGTAATGAGGAAGACGTCCGGATCCTCCGCGGTGGGCTCATCCAGAACGCGGAAACCCTCGGATTGGGGCCTGTCCCTGAATCCGTTGCGGCATTAGCGCTGGACTAAATCCTCCGGCATCATGAGAGGGGTAGAAGCACCACGTGCTCCCTCAAGGATGCTGGCCGGTTCACCAGAAACCGGCCCTATACTGACCTACATTATTTAAAGATCTTTTGAAAGGGACTATTCCTTTGACTGCTTCGGGAACAACTGTCGTACCACGCGGAGACCAGATGGACTTCCACGCTCTCAACGCGCTGCTCAACCTCTACGATGATGACGGAAAGATCCAGTTCGAAAAGGACCGCGAGGCCGCGAACCAGTATTTCCTTCAGCATGTCAATCAGAACACCGTCTTCTTCCACAACCTCCACGAGAAGCTGGACTACCTGGTTGAGAACAACTACTATGACCCGATCATCCTGGATAAGTATGATTTCGAGTATGTAAAGTCCCTGTTCAAGCGTGCTTATTCCTATAAATTCCGCTTCCAGTCATTCCTGGGTGCCTACAAGTACTACACTTCTTACACCCTGAAGACCTTCGATGGACGTCGTTACCTCGAGCGTTTCGAAGACCGTGTCTGCATGGTTGCCCTCACCCTTGCTGACGGCGATAAGGCTGTTGCCGAGAACCTGGTTGATGAGATCATGACCGGTCGCTTCCAGCCAGCCACCCCGACCTTCCTGAACTCAGGCAAGGCACAGCGCGGCGAGCCGGTGTCCTGCTTCCTGCTGCGCATCGAGGACAACATGGAGTCCATCGGTCGCGCCATCAACTCCGCACTCCAGCTGTCCAAGCGCGGCGGCGGCGTGGCGCTCTTGCTGTCCAACCTCCGTGAGGCGGGTGCTCCGATCAAGAAGATCGAGAACCAGTCCTCCGGCGTCATCCCTGTGATGAAGCTGCTGGAAGATGCCTTCTCCTACGCCAACCAGCTGGGCGCCCGTCAGGGTGCCGGCGCGGTCTACCTCAACGCCCACCACCCGGACATCATGTCCTTCCTGGACACCAAGCGTGAGAATGCCGATGAGAAGATCCGCATCAAGACCCTCTCCCTGGGCGTTGTCATCCCGGACATCACCTTTGAGCTGGCCAAGCGTAACGACGACATGTACCTCTTCTCCCCGTATGACGTCGAGCGCATCTACGGCAAGGCTTTCGCAGACATCTCAGTCACCGAGCACTACGATGAGATGGTCGAAGACGATCGCATCCGCAAGACCAAGATCAACGCCCGCCAGTTCTTCCAGACCCTGGCAGAGATCCAGTTCGAGTCCGGTTACCCGTACATCATGTACGAGGACACCGTGAACAATAACAACCCGATCGAAGGCCGAGTCACCCATTCCAACCTCTGCTCTGAGATCCTGCAGGTTTCCACCCCGTCCACCTACCACGATGACCTCAACTACGACGAGGTCGGCGAGGACATCTCCTGCAACCTGGGTTCCCTGAACATTGCCATGGCGATGGACTCCCCGAACTTCTCCAGCACCATTGAGACTGCCATCCGTGGTCTGACCGCGGTGTCCGAGCAGACCAGCATTGATTCTGTTCCCTCGATCCGCAAGGGCAATGAAGCAGCCCACGCCATTGGCCTGGGTCAGATGAACCTGCACGGCTACCTCGGCCGCGAGCACATCCATTATGGATCGGAGGAAGGCCTGGACTTCACTAACGCCTACTTCGCAGCAGTGCTCTACCAGTGCCTCCGTGCATCCAACAAGATCGCACGCGAGCGCGGCCAGCGCTTCGCCAACTTCGAGAACTCCGATTACGCCTCAGGCGTGTACTTCGACGGCTTCGACCCGGCAGATTTCGTACCACGCACCGATAAGGTGAAGAGCCTGTTCGAGAACTCCACCATCCACACCCCAAGCGCGGAGGAGTGGGCACAGCTCAAGGCTGATGTCATGGAACATGGCCTGTTCAACCGCTACCTGCAGGCAGTGCCACCAACCGGTTCCATTTCTTATATCAACAACTCGACCTCCTCGATCCACCCGATCGCATCCAAGATCGAGATCCGTAAGGAAGGCAAGATCGGCCGCGTCTACTACCCGGCACCACACATGGACAACGACAACCTGGAGTACTTCCAGGATGCGTATGAGATCGGCTATGAAAAGGCCATCGACACTTACGCTGTCGCCACCAAGTACGTTGACCAGGGTCTCTCACTGACCCTGTTCTTCAAGGACACCGCCACCACACGTGACATTAACCGCGCACAGATCTACGCATGGCGTAAGGGCATCAAGACCCTGTACTACATCCGTCTGCGTCAGGTTGCCCTGGAAGGCACCGAGATCGACGGCTGTGTCAGCTGTATGCTCTAAGCACTAACCTGAAAGACCCGCTGTGAAGGGAAGTCCTTCACAGCGGGTCTTTTGCTCTCTCTGAGATGTTTAAGTCAGGGAAGACAGCGTGTCACGGACCTCGTTGAGGATCTCGCGGGAGGCGGCTTCCGCACCGTCAGCATCGCGGGCGACGATGGCGTCGGCAAGCTTATCGTGATTATCCAGGGCAGCACGTTCCGGAAGATCAGGCTGGAGTCCGTGGGCGGTGCGACCTTCCAGCACGGCACTGATGGGAGGGATGAGTGCCGTGAACATCTCATTGTGGCCGTAGCGCAGAATCAGTTCATGGAACA
>NZ_CALZFS010000061.1 GCF_945649885.1 uncultured Corynebacterium sp.
GCTTGTCGGTGCGCCCGCGAGCAGGATCTGCTTGACCCCTGCTTCACGGAGCTTCTCGACGACCGACTCCCCTGTTGCTGCGTATTCCTGATCGGTTCCGCAGATGACCACGATGTCGGTGGTGGCTGCAGCCTCAAATTCAGGGGTTCCAGGGACAACCTCACCTGGGTTGCTCACGGCGATGCCGCCGGATGCCAGGAGGTTGGTGGTGAAACCGGTACGGATATTGTGCCTGGATAGTGGTCCCACAGGGATCAGTCCGATGGTGGGACGCTCACCCTTGGCTTCCAGGAAGGCATCCGAGCGGTTGCGCAGTGCCTCGAACTCCGCAGCCCAGCGGCGAACGCCTGCTGGTTCATTGCGCAGCTCAGGCGCCAGGGGTGCCTCAGCCAGGTTCGGGAACTCATTGATGCCGGTCAGCTGCTTCTTACGGGAGGCAACCTCAGCGCGGGTAGCCTCATGCATCTCATCGAGAGCCTTGTTGATGGCGCCGTTGGCCAACTCAGCACGGTAGCCGCCCTTAGCCTCAACATCAGCGAAGATGGCCCAGGCCTTCTCCGCGAGGTCATTGGTGAAGGCTTCCACATAGTAAGAGCCACCGGCCGGGTCGATGACATGGCCCAGGTGAGACTCCTCCAGCAGCAGGAGGTTGGTGTTACGTGCGATGCGGTGGGCGAAGTTACGTGAGGTGCCGGGGATACCGCCGGGGATGGCGGAGTCGAAGGTCAACACCTCAACATCTGTTGCTCCACCGACGCCGGCGGCGAAGGCGGAAACGGTGCTTCGCAGCATGTTGACCCATGGGTCACGCTGGCTGAACATCACCGGCGCGGTGACGGCATGCTGAGGTGCAGCACCCAGTTCGGGGTGACCAAGCACTTCACTGATGCGTGCCCAGAGGCGACGTGCAGTGCGCAGCTTGGCGATCTGGCCGAACTGGTCATCGGTGATGGCGAAACGGAAGGCCACCTGGCCCAGTGCCTGTTCGGTGCTCAGGCCCGCCTCAACGAGTGCGCGGACGTATTCAACGCCAGCGGCAAGTGCGAAGCCAATTTCTTGGGCATCGCTTGCACCCTGGTTGGACAGGGAGACAGCGTCGATGAGCAGAGCGCGGACATTCTCATGGGATGCAGCTTTACGTGCCAGTTCAACAGCGGCATCCAGGTCAACGGACTCAGAGCCATCCACAGCTGCGGTCAACGGGCTGACGCCGAGGTTGACGGAAGCAAGGCCGGTGCCGGCTTCGTCGGCAAGTGCGTAAAGTGCATCCGCCGCGTCAGCAGCCTTGGTACCTGCCTGGAGATTCAATGCCACCATGTTGAGGTAGACACCCTCGAGTGTGGCCTTGAGATCTGCCGGGGCGAGATCACCCTTGAGGTCAAGGGACACGGTGGTGGTGCCGGAGTTGAGAGCATGCAGGATCTGCTTACTGACCTCTTCTGCACTGTCACCATAGGCACCAAAGGTTTCTGTGACTCCCCAACCTGCACGGTTGGTGTCAATGGTGGTTCCGCGGGTGTATGGGAAAGCACCCGGAACCTCAGTGGTTGGTGCGCCATTTTCATCGGCACGGGTATAAAGCGGGGAGATGTCAACACCGTCATTGGTGGTAACGATCAGCTTCCTCCACACATCGGAGGGCACATCCGCCACGTCCTTTTTGCTAACCCGTGCAAAAACACTCACAACAGCCTCGTGCCAGGCATTGAGGCTGTCGGTGAATTCCTCGGGCAGTGAGGTATTCCTGAGATCAGTCAAGGTGGAAATACTTCCCATCGAAATATATGAACCAGTGGTTTTCCAGCTGGTTTCCAGGCATAGCAATCAACCATATATTTACAGTTGATCTGAAAGTTACCCAGGGCCCCAGCCGGACCTTGGACACGCCTACGCAACAAAAAGGGTGTAGGTGTGTCCAAGTGCACTCTCAAGGATAGGTCAGATCAGATAACTAGTATAGCAAAACAATGGTGTTACTTGAGGCCGTGTCGTGGCTGTAAGGTGTCATCCATGAGCTTTGAGAGTGGCTCCACCCCGCATTCCGGTGGACAGTCTGACAAACGGTCCAAAAAGGCCTCTAGCAGGATAGATTCCGCTCTCAGATCAGTGATTCACTTCTTTTCCACCCTGTTTTCCGATGCCTGGAATGAGGTCCGGGAATGGTCCCGGGCCAAGAAGTTGCTCGCGCTCGGGGGCATCGCAGTTGTGGTAATAATCACTATTGTTGTAGATATTCCTTCGATAACCACTCTGCGAACATGGGCTGAGAGCTCCGGTCCGCTCTTTGTCTGGCTGTTCTGCGGACTGTATGTCCTCCTCACCCAGTTCCCCATCCCACGTACTTTCCTGACCCTGGCATCTGGAATTCTCTTCGGCCCCTGGCTGGGAACACTGGTGGCCTTGGGCTCCACCACGATCTCCGCGGTCATCAGTTTCATGATTGTCCGTGGACTGCTCGGCGAATGGATGAAGCCACGCCTCAGCCACCCGGCGATGGAGCGCATCAACGTGCGCCTGAAACACCGCGGCTGGTTAGCCATCACGTCCCTGCGCATGATCGCTGCGGTCCCCTTCTCCATCCTGAATTATGTGGCTGCCCTGACCAGTGTTCCGCTACTGGCCTTCACCATCGCCACCGCAGTGGGATCAGCACCCGGCACCATTGCAGCGGTGGTTCTGGGTGATGCCTTCGTCAGTTCCGGCAGCGGCACAGCTCTGATATTCACCGTTCTATTGGCCGGTTTAGGCATAGTCGGGATATTTTTAGACCAACGACTGCCAGTCAAGTCTGAGAAATAGAACTTTAAAGATAGACTGCTGCTAGTTTCACTCACGGACTTACTAGAGGAAAAGGAGTTGGCCGCGAATGTGGGCATTGCACGCCAGGTACAGGGGTCGGGACACCCGGAGGGCTGAATTGGTTCGCCGCTTCGCTGAAGCTCTATCCACCCTGGATGGAGCCGGCGAGTTTGAACTGTTGGGTGTGGAGGATATCCGCGCCCACATCACCTCACCGACCACCACCTGTGATGTCGTCATGGCTCTGTTGGCCGCCGGTGACTGGGCCATTGGCATCGGAGTGGTTCCGAGTGTCGATACGCCCAGTGACGAGGATGAAGCCCAGATTGAGCTGGCCAAAAAGACCGCCACCGACGCACTGCGCCCCACTGCGCGCAGCGGCGCCGTCAAGGTGCGCATCGTCGGAGCCAGGCGTGACGACGCCCGCGCCTTCAACATCTCCGCGTCTTTTGCCCTGATGTCCCAGGTACTGTCCAAGCGCTCCTTCGAAGGCCGGGAAGCCACCTCCCTCATGCGCTCCGGACTGAATCAGAATGAAGCCGCGGAAGAACTCGGCATTTCCAAGCAGGCGATGTCCCAACGTCTCCAGGCTGCGGGATGGCAGGCCGAACAGGCGGGATGGCAGCTGGCTGCCAACCTCATCGAGCACTCCGCCAAGATTTAGAAACCCAACACAAAAGCCCCCTGTACTATTTCAGAGCTTGAAGCTCTGGGAACAATACAGGGGGCTTTCTTGACGGTGAAGATTTAAGGACGATCCTCCGGGCCGTCCGTCCACTGCTGCTCCGCCTGACGGTTGCGCAGGAACTCCTGGGTTGCCTGACCCAAGGGTTCATCCTCCCCCTCAGACTCCGGCATGCTGGTGATCGCTGGCTGCTCCTGGACTCGCTGAGGTGTCGGTTCCGGCTCAGCTGCCTTCTTTTTCGACTTGGCCTTTGGGGTGACCCCTAAAGCAAGTTCAGCGGGGTCTGGATCAACCGGCTTATTGGCCACCGCGTTGGCGGCGGCAACCGCAGCGGCGATCTCCGGATCAGACTCTGTGGAGAACCACTCATCTGTGTTGTCCGCATTGGCCAGGTCCTTGGTCTCCTCATCAACCGCAACCGGCTCATAACGGAAAGTACCCTGATCATCCTGGGTGGCGAACTGTCGGGCAAAGCTTTCCAGAGAGTCGCTGAACTGACTCGGGATGACCCACATCTTGGAGGACTTGCCATCTGCAATCTGCGGCAACTTCTCCAGGTACTGGTAGGCCAGAACCTCAGGAGTGAGCTTCGCAGCCTTGATTGCAGCATTAACCTTCTGAATGGCTCTCGCCTCACCCTGTGCCTGCAGATAACGCGCGGCGCGCTCACCCTCAGCACGCAGGATCATGGCCTGACGCTCAGCCTCGGCCGCCAGGATGGCTGCATGCTTGGCACCCTCGGACTGGAGGATTTTGGCCTGCTTCTCACCCTCAGCAGTCTTGATGTCAGCTTCACGCTGACCTTCCGCGGTCAAAATGGTGGCGCGCTTTTCGCGGTCAGCCTTCATCTGCTTCTCCATCGACTGCTGAATCGATGGTGGCGGATCAATCGCCTTCAGCTCCACACGGCTGATACGCAGACCCCACTTAGTGGTGGCAGCGTCCAGCTCGCCACGCAGACGACGGTTGATCACCTCACGGGAGGTCAAAGTCTCCTCCAAGGTCATGCCACCGACCACATCTCGGAGGGTGGCCACAGAAATCTGCTCCACACCCACGATGTAGTTGTCCACGCCATAGATGGCACGGTTGGGCTCATTGATCTGGAAGGTGACCACGATGTCAATGGCCACGGTCAGGTTATCCTGTGTGATCACTGCCTGTGGCGGGAAGGAGACCACGCGCTCACGGGTATCGATCCGGGCACGCACCCGGTCAATGAACGGCACGAGCAAGGTCAGCCCGCCCTCAACGGTGCGGGTATAACGCCCGAGCCTTTCAATAACGGCCGCTTCACCCTGAGGTATCAAGGCGATGGACTTGATCACTACGAGAGCGACGAAGACCAGGAAAACAACGGCCAGGATTGTTCCAATCATGGTTCCTCCGGGTGTTTCTTGTCTGAGTTAGTGGTCATGGCTGTGTGCCTGTTCTGCCTTGAGAAGATCCCTGGCAGCAGGGAGCCTATCTACCGGGGACATCTTTCAGCAGGCTTTCTAGATGTCTTTCCACACCACCGCGGTGGCCCCATCAATGCGGATGACCGCAACATGATCACCCTCATGGAAAGTGTGGTCGGGATCCATGCTCCTCGCGGACCAGATTGACCCATCGAGGCGAATTTGTCCACTGCTGCCGGTCACTGCTTCCAGGACCACGGCATTTTCACCCACCAAGGCCCTGACAGAGGTGTCCAGGGCGGCAGGCTTATGGAGACGGCGTTTCAGGGCCGGGCGGAGGAAGAACAGCAGGCCGAAGGCTGAGACCGCAAAGGTGAGGAACTCAGCCCAGATGGGCACTCCCGCCAGTGAGACACCGGCGGTGGCCAGGGCTGCTCCAGCCAACATGAGCAGGGTGAATTCACCGACTGCCAGCTCGAGTCCCGCCAGCACCAGTGCACCGATAAACCAAATGATTGCTCCCACGCACACCACCGTACAGAAATGGCCCCCATCCGGTTGGCGAAAATGCAGGATGCACAGCCCAGAAATAAGCTTCCCTTCCCCGCTGCTACTGGCGGTCATCCCTGCACACTGGACTAGGCCAGTACATCCTCCTTGGTGAGGTCATGATTGGTGACAAAATCAACCAGTCGCTCCACAGCTCCGATGAGAGTGTGATCAAGATCCCGGAAGGAATTCACCGCACCATAAACACGGTGCCACCCCTCCTTCGGATCAGACCAGCCAACCCTGCGGCAGATACCGGTCTTCCAGTCTTCACCATAGGGCACATCAGGCCAGGTACGCAGGCCCAGGCGTTCCGGCTTCACCGCAGCCCAGATATCGATATACGGGTGGCCGGTCACGGCGATATCAGGTCCGAGCGACCTGGTCATCCGGGTTTCCTTAGAGCCTTCCACCAGGTGGTCCGCCAGGACGCCGATGCGACGTCCCGGTCCGGGCTGGAATTCAGCTAGTTTCTCCGGCAGATTGTCCAGTCCCTCCAGGTACTCCACCACCACCCCTTCCACACGCAGGTCATGACCCCAAACCTTTTCCACGATGGCGGCATCATGGATGCCCTCTACCCAGATCCGTGACGGTGCTGCCACCTTGGCCTGAACATTCTCCACACGTCGGGAACCGGAATTAGACCTGCGGGGTTCCTGCTTGGGCACATGGCGGGTCAGAGTGACAATCTGACCATCCACCATGAAGGCACCCTTACGCAGCTTGTACAGCTGTTCCCTACCGCGACGGTCCTCCAATCGGAGGAAATCACCGTCGTAAGTGCGTTCAAAACCGGTCACCGCGCCCACATAACCATCCGCGCGGACCTCCACCACCAGCCCGGGTGTTGCCGGAACGCTGGGATACTCCGGAGCCTTGTTCCGGGAATGTCCACCAAAGATGTCGCCTGCATAAGGATCTGAGAAGCTCATGGTGATATACCCTAGCGAATCCGTGGGATAGACTTTCCTCCCGATATGGAAATCCGCGCAAATGTTTATTCCCCCCTGCAGAACACCGCCGTATGGCTCGGCGCCTGGGTTTATGACCTGGTGCTCACCGAGGACGTCATCGATGCGTTCGTGGACTTAGGCGGCCCCCACACCTTCCAGGACGGCGGTCTGCTGGATCTGTTGCGGTGTGCACGGGGCACCCTGGAGCCGCTTATCGACGCCCCCTTCACCGGCCCCATCATCTCCCTGGTGCTGTCCGGCCCAGGAGAGGCTCCACTGTTGCCCGCAGGCTCTGAGGCTGCCGCCAAGGCGGCCCGCTCCGGTGAGGGCGCCCTGCTGATTCGGACCACAGATCCTTTAAGTTCCTTTGCCTTGATCCCCGCGCGTGGTTCCGACGCCACTGACTGGGAATGGATAGCAGTGGATGGTCCCCTGCCCATGGGTGCCGCAGTCTCCCCCGGCGAGGCAGATCAGATGTTGAGCCAAGCGACCCGCGAGGCAGCCACGATCATTGAAGGCACCGCCTATTCCTCACTGGCCCCGAACTCCCTGAAAAATCCCCGCCTGACGGTGGGGGCCCTGTCAGACTTCTATGACACACCGGGCCTTCCCCACTCAGTGCCACCACGGTCTGCCAAGCTGTTTGCCCGGGCTGATCGGGTGGCAGCCATCGTCGAGACGGTTCAGTCCACCATCGGTGATCACTCCCTAGATCCACAGCTGATCTCCCTGTGGCGTCACCTGCGCACCGCACGCATGGCTGGAGTTGACCATGCCCTCGCGGAATTCGCGAGGGCATAGATTTCAGTAGCTGCTAGAAAACAGAAGCGCTTTCAGCCGCTGGGGCGGGACGCTTCCTCAGTTCACAGCATCCTTCGGCACAACGCTTGCCGTTGACGGAGGTACCCCGCATGGGCAGAGTACCCATGCGCTCAATGGTGCGCTTGAGTTCAGCTTCTTCCACGAGGTCGGCGATCATCGCGGCGAAATCATCGGTGGGGCCCACCGTGGCGACACGTTCCACGGTCATGCCACGCTTTTCAGCTTCCTCCATGAGTTCCGCATCGAGATCCCAGATCACTTCCATATGATCAGAAATAAAGCCCACAGGGCAGACAACCAGCGCCTTGGCTCCCTTGTCCTCATTGAGTTCCACCGCGTGGTCCACAATGTCCGGTTCCAACCAGGGCACATGAGGGCTACCGGAACGTGACTGCCACACCACATCAAAATCAGAGATTCCTACTGTTTCAGCAATGAGTGCTGAAGACTCCTGAACCTGTCGGGAGTACAGGGAACCATCAAACGGGTTGCCCTCTGCATCATCAGAGTTGAGTGGGATGGAGTGAGCGGTGAACACCAGACGTGCCTCATCACGCAGTTCTGCTGGCAACTTGGCATAAGAGTCCCTGACCAACCGCGCCATGGTGTGGACGAAGCGTGGGTGATCGTAGAACTGACGGAGTTTGGTGAACTTGATGGTTGGAGCATCGATACTCTCCAGATGGGAGATCATGCCCTTGATATCATCCTGGTACTGGCCACAGCCGGAGTACCCACCCCAGGCGGAGGTCGCCAGAACCAGTGCATTTTTGATGCCGTCGGCAGCCATCTGCTCGGCGGCCTCATTATCAAAAGGCTTCCAGTTACGGTTTCCGAAATAGACCGGCAGGTCATAGCCTCGAGACTTGAGCTCACTGCCTACATGCGCGATGATTTCGCGGTTCAATTCGTTGAGTGGACTGACTCCACCGAAGTGGTGGTAGTGCACTGCTACGTCATCGAGTCGCTCTGGCGGGATACCCCTGCCACGGGTGACATTCTCCAAAAATGGACGAACCTCCTCGTGTCCTTCGGGACCACCGAAAGACAGCACGAGGAGGGCGTCGAAAGCATCTGAGCTTGCGTCCGATGTGCGTACATTCATAGCGTGAACGTTACCAATATTGGGCCAATATTGCATAAAAGCACATAGACGACGCTCGATTAATAGGGTGAGACTAAATCAGTCGCACAGCGTACTCAGTCATTCCAGACCAGCGAACTGGGGAGATCTGCACGGTGGAACCGGAGCTCGGCGCCTCAAGCATCTGCCCATCACCGAGGTAGATAGCCACATGCTGGGAAGCTCCCGGACCGTAAAAGATCAGGTCACCACGCTGCATCTCAGAGGTGCTGACCTTGGTGCCATGCTGGTACTGATAGCCAGTGTAGTGAGGAAGGGCGATGCCCACGCCTGCGAAGGCGTAGAGAACCAGTCCGGAACAGTCAAAGCCGACCTTGTTGTAGTCACCGTAGGAGTCAGCAACACCGCCATCACGAATGCCCTTGGTTGGACCGGTGGCATTACCGCCACCCCACGCATAGGGGGTGCCGATCATGGCAGAAGCACGGGAGATCACGGCCTCGATCTTGGCTGAACGGTCACCGGAAACGATCTCCGATGCGGAATCAGTGAGATCACCGAGATCTACCGGGGCATCAGCCGTGGCCTCTTCAGAAGGGGCCACCTCCACTGGAAGCTCAAGCTCTGGCTCCTCCAGTGCAACATAGTCATCTTCAGCCCAGAGGTCATCTGCTGGCTCAACCTCAGGAACTACCGGCGCCACTGGAGCAACCTGCTCCTGTTCCTCCGGTGCTGCTGGTGCTTCCTGCTCAGGAGAAGGCTGTGGCACCTGAACAGCGGCGACATCGCCAGCTTCAGCTTCCTCACCTGAGGGATATGGGTTCTCTGTGGTGGCGTGGTCAGCCTGGCTGGCAGCAATCAGGGCTGCTGCGGCAACCGAAGCTGCGGCCAGAGCCTGATCCCTCAGCGCCTGAGCCTCAGCATCATCTGCCGCGGCAACTGCTGCAGCTTCCTGTGCCTGCTGGGCCGCAGCCTTAGCTTCCTCCGCCTGCTGTCGAGCCTGTTCCCTGGTCACTGCTTCCTGTTGTGCAGCGGCTTCCTGGGCTGCCTGCGCAGCTGCAGCCTCGGACTCGGCGGCTGCACGGGCTGCAGCTTCGTCAGCCTTACGCTTCTCTTCAGCTGCGGCAGCTGCTTCCGCTTCAGCCCGCTCACGCTCAGCCTCTGCACGCTGGAATTCCTCAAACTCCGCACGCTGTCCCTGAAGGTTCTCCACATCGGAACGAGCAGCAGCGAGGTTGCGCTCAGCTTCCTGTCGCTGGGCAACGAGGTTGGTTCGGCTGGTGGTCAGCGCACCGAGCTGTTCGGAATTCTCAGCGATGGCTGCCTGAGTGAGACGTTCCTGCTCAATAGCTTCAGCCTCACGCTGCTCCGCAATGATACGGGCCTCACGTAAGGCTGATTCTTTGTTCGCATTTTCAGTGCGAAGACGGTCGAGTTCCTCCACCGCCAGACGCTGCCTCTCAGCGGTGGTCCGCAGATAGGTCTGTCGATCAAGGGCGTCCTCGGTGTTTCCATTGCCGGAGATGCCGGCAAGCCCCTTTGAGGTGCCGTTCTGACGGTAAGCCGCACGGGAGATCTCATTGAGCCGTTCTTGCGCAGCTTCGATCTGTGCCTGGGAGTCCTCAAGATCCGCCTTGGCTGCGACAGCGTTCTGACGGGCATGCTCGGCCTCGGCCTGTGCATCATGCAGATCGACGAGAGCCTTATTCACCGCTTCGCGGAGGCCACCCATCTCAAGCTCAAGCTTGCTGATCTCTGCATCAGTTTCCGACAGTGAACCAGCGAGGCGGGAAACTTCCCCATTTCCAGCCTCAACAGTTGCCTGCGCCTGGGCGATACTCGCATCATCCGGGTTGCTCGGCTGTGCGGTTGCTGGAGCCAGTCCTGCCACCATGCTTCCGCTGACAGCGACCACGATCAGTACACGGCTTATGGCGCCTGCACGAAAAGACCGGCCGACCAGACCGGTACCCATCCGTGAAAACGGGCGACGTGAAGCATTTCCTGCCACGTAATCTCCTCTTCGTCTGAAGCCCGCCGAGTCCAGTTGAAGCACTTGATTAAGCACTCCAGCCCTGAACGCAGGCGTCCTCCACCAGTAATTGCGGGACACACAGGTGGAGAAAACTTCCAGACGATATTGCGCAACAACAACACTTTCAGCGGAGGTGAAGATTCTCGGCAAGCTTCCCCGTTTGCCCGAACTCTCAACCCGGCCCAACTGTCATATGCAGGTTTTCCAGGCGTGAACCTTGAAAAGCTAGGCGATACATCTAGATGAAGTTTAGAATCTCGACCTTGTGAGTCAGTATCTGCACATTAGGCCACGTTGGTAACATTTGAGACATGTTCGGCAACGAAAACGCAACGAAAACGCAGTGCATGCAATAATTTGCACTGCCTGGCCTGCAGAAACCCCCCACCATCGAGGGGGTGTGATCTTCATCACCAAATTGAATCGCTTGTCAAGTTTGGCAAATTCCGGACGCGCCGACATCTCGGAACCCCCACAAAAGGATCAAGCCCACAGACTGGACATTTGAAAGTCAGGGCGTCCGAATGACGCTTTTGTGAACAAACATTGCAGAGACGATCAACACGATAAGCAATGCAGCTGCCCCCCAGACGGCCACCTGCCCCCAATCAATAGCCCCAATCCCCGAATTCGTTACATCACGAATCAGTAACGAAGCGCCATCGACATAATCAAAAGTCTGCAACATTTCCCGCTGCGCCGACTCAAGCGAGGCGCGTGAGTGGACATCACTCACCACCGCCGCAGACCCTGGCGCACGGACTACAACCGTATCCAAGGAGGTTGCGCCAAGCAGCTCCTGGGCAATGTCACGCAGATCAGCCGTCACCGCCGGCGTGGAGTCCAGTACTACATAACCCAGGGACCCGAAATCGCCCTCAGCAGCTTCATCCATGACAGTTATCAACTCCTGCTCCAGGGTGGGGTGCTGCTCCCCGGCCGCCTGCCCCATGGCGACTGCATCTTCCTCCAGCTCCCTGGCCAAGGCGTCGATATCTACGTTTTCAGGGATCACGGATGACCTTTCAGTTTCTGGGGAGTCGCACGCGCAAAAGACATGCGACCTATATAAACAAAGTGGCTCATTGATGCGAGTTCCCACATACGGGGGTGAATTGGGGGCCCGGGACGTGTCAGCTCACGCACCAACTTCTATCGCTAACATTTCGCATATCCGCTGCCCATGGACATTGTCCAAGTTATCAGCCCTTCAAAGATGGCAGAAAACGCCACGCGGAGCCCCCGAGCATTCACGCCAGAACGCTCGTACTGTTAAGATGATGGGGACGTAGGGTCCTTAACCTCATAATTGGTACAAGAACCTGAAGTTTTCCTTCCGCCGGCTCAGCCGATGCAGCAGCCGACGAAAAACTCACCCTGGAAAAGTTAGAATTGGAGCTCACTGTGACTGAAAGCAAGAACTCCTTCAATGCTAAGAGCACTCTGCAGGTTGGCGAAAAGTCTTATGACTACTTCGCTCTCTCTTCAGTGCCTGGCATGGAGAAGCTGCCGTACTCCCTCAAGGTTCTCGGCGAGAACCTTCTGCGCACCGAAGACGGCGCAAACATCACCAAGGAGCACATCGAGGCCATCGCCAACTGGGATGCATCTGCCGATCCAAGCATTGAGATCCAGTTCACCCCGGCCCGCGTGCTCATGCAGGACTTCACCGGCGTCCCCTGTGTGGTCGACCTGGCAACCATGCGCGAAGCTGTGGAAACCCTCGGTGGCAACCCAGACGAGGTCAACCCACTGAACCCGGCAGAGATGGTCATTGACCACTCCGTCATCGTTGAGGCATTCGGTCGCCCGGATGCACTCGAGAAGAACGTTGAAATCGAGTACGAGCGCAACGAGGAGCGTTACCAGTTCCTGCGTTGGGGCTCCGAGTCATTCTCCAACTTCCGCGTTGTCCCTCCGGGAACCGGCATTGTCCACCAGGTCAACATTGAGTACCTGGCACGCGTTGTCTTCGACAATGATGGCCTTGCCTACCCAGATACCTGCATCGGTACTGACTCCCACACCACCATGGAAAACGGCCTGGGCATCCTCGGCTGGGGCGTTGGCGGCATTGAGGCTGAGGCAGCAATGCTCGGCCAGCCTGTCTCCATGCTCATCCCACGTGTTGTCGGCTTCAAGCTGACCGGCGAGATCCCAGTAGGCGTTACCGCCACCGACGTGGTTCTCACCATCACCGAGATGCTGCGCGACCACGGCGTCGTCCAGAAGTTCGTAGAGTTCTACGGCTCCGGCGTCAAGGCTGTTCCACTGGCCAACCGTGCCACCATCGGTAACATGTCCCCAGAGTTCGGCTCCACCTGTGCAATGTTCCCAATCGACGAGGAGACCACCAAGTACCTGCGTCTCACCGGTCGTCCGGAAGAGCAGATCGCACTGGTCGAGGCTTACGCCAAGGCTCAGGGCATGTGGCTCGAGGAAGACGCTCTAGAAGCCGAGTACTCCGAGTACCTCGAGCTGGATCTCTCCACCGTCGTTCCTTCCATCGCTGGCCCGAAGCGCCCACAGGACCGCATCCTGCTGTCCGAGGCCAAGGAGCAGTTCCGTAAGGACGTCACCGTCTACACCGACGATGCAGTTCAGGTGGACCAGTCCATCCCTGCAAAGCGTATGGCCAACGAGGGTGGCTCACAGCCTGAGACCGCCGTCGACCTGGACAACTACAACGCATCCTGGCCTGGCTCCGGCGAGTCCGCCGCTGAGGGTGCTCAGGGTCGTCCGTCCAACCCGGTCACCGTCTCCTCCCCACAGGGTGGCGAGTACACCATCGACCACGGCATGGTTGCCATCGCATCCATCACCTCATGCACCAACACCTCCAACCCTTCCGTCATGATCGGCGCTGGCCTGATCGCACGTAAGGCAGCGGAAAAGGGCCTGAAGTCCAAGCCATGGGTCAAGACCATCTGTGCTCCTGGCTCCCAGGTTGTTGACGGCTACTACCAGCGTGCAGACCTCTGGAAGGATCTCGAGGCTCTCGGCTTCTACCTCTCCGGCTTCGGTTGCACCACCTGTATCGGTAACTCCGGCCCACTGCCAGAGGAAATCTCCGAGGCAATCAACGAGCACGATCTGGCTGCAGCAGCAGTCCTGTCCGGTAACCGTAACTTCGAGGGACGTATCTCCCCTGACGTTAAGATGAACTACCTGGCATCCCCGATCATGGTCATCGCCTACGCAATCGCAGGCACCATGGACTTCGATTTCGACAACGAAGCTCTTGGCCAGGATCAGGACGGCAACGATGTCTTCCTCAAGGACATCTGGCCATCCACCGAGGAGATCGAGGAGACCATCCAGGAAGCTATCTCCCGCGAGCTCTACGAAGCTGACTACGCTGACGTCTTCAAGGGCGACAAGCAGTGGCAGGAACTCAGCGTTCCAACCGGTAAGACCTTCGAATGGGACGAGAACTCCACCTACATCCGTAAGGCTCCTTACTTCGATGGCATGACCGCAGAGCCACAGGATGTCACCGACATCCAGGGCGCACGCGTTCTGGCCACGCTGGGTGACTCGGTCACCACCGACCACATCTCCCCTGCTTCCTCCATCAAGCCAGGCACCCCAGCTGCTCAGTACCTGGATGCTCACGGCGTTGAGCGTCAGGACTACAACTCTCTGGGATCCAGGCGTGGCAACCACGAGGTCATGATGCGCGGCACCTTCGCCAACATCCGCCTCCAGAACCAGCTGGTTGACATCGCAGGTGGCTACACCCGCGACTTCACCCAGGATGGCGGCCCACAGGCCTTCATCTACGATGCCTCCGTCAACTACAAGGAAGCCGGCATCCCGCTGGTCGTCCTCGCTGGTAAGGAATACGGCACCGGTTCTTCCCGTGACTGGGCTGCCAAGGGCACCAGCCTGCTCGGCGTCCGCGCAGTCATCACCGAGTCCTTCGAGCGTATCCACCGCTCGAACCTCATCGGCATGGGTGTCATCCCACTGCAGTTCCCTGCAGGCCAGTCCCATGAGTCCCTCGGACTCGACGGCACCGAGACCTTCGACATCTCCGGTCTGACTGCTCTCAACGAGGGCACCACCCCGAGCACCGTCAAGGTCGTCGCGACCAAGGAGAACGGTGACAAGGTCGAATTCGACGCTGTCGTCCGTATCGACACCCCTGGCGAGGCTGACTACTTCCGCCACGGCGGTATCCTGCAGTACGTCCTGCGCCAGATGGCTGCTTCTTCCTAATCCGAAGAACGCTGTCACCAACCGTGTCCGTTTAGAGGATCTGATCCTCTAGGTGGGGACGGTGACATGGGGCCCCACCACCCAAGCCCGCTTATTGTGAACAACAATGGCGGATAACTTGAGGTGGGGCCCCATTGTTGTACCTCCACTTTCATAAAATATTCTCAGCATACGCCCCACCAGTGCGTATGCATCCCCTACTAAGGAGAACACGTGTCCGTTGCGACAGGCGAAAAGCCACTCAACAGTCGCCAGGAAATCCTGGAAGGCGCCCGACGGTGCTTTGCGGAACACGGTTACGAAGGCGCCACTGTACGACGTCTGGAGGAGGCCACCGGCAAGTCCCGGGGCGCTATCTTCCATCACTTCGGCGATAAGGAAAAGTTGTTCCTCGCATTGGCTCGCGAGGACGCTGCGCGCATGGCGGAAACCGTGTCGGAAAAAGGTCTAGTCGAAGTCATGCGAGGCATGCTTATAGATCCGGAGCGCTATGACTGGCTCTCCATCCGTCTAGAGATCTCCAAGCAGCTGCGCACTGATCCGGTCTTCCGCGCCAAGTGGGCAGATCACCAGAGTGTGCTGGATGAAGCAGTCCGCGTCCGTCTAGCACATAATGCCGAGAAGGGCCGGATGCGTACCGACGTCCCCATCGAGGTACTCCACCTCTATCTGGAGACTGTGATGGACGGCTTCATCTCACGGCTGGCCACCGGCGCCTCCACTGAAGGGTTGTCAGAAGTTCTGGATCTGGTGGAAACATCAGTCCGTCGCCCTGACTAGAAATTTTATTGAACATGCCCCTCAAGGGGTGGCTCGACAGTGATAAACCCCAGCTCACATAACCATGTGAGCTGGGGTTTCTTACATGCCTAACGGTTGATTCTGTGTTTAACAGACCACCAACTAGACTAAGCGGTATGGTTTCAGTTCTTCTTGTTCAGCCCCGGCAGGGCGAAGCTGTCGCAGCCGCCGAACGTCGTGATTTCCTGCAGTCAACAGGTCTCAAGCCTGAGGAA
>NZ_CALZFS010000062.1 GCF_945649885.1 uncultured Corynebacterium sp.
GTGTCCGTGGCGGTGCACAATCCCCGTCTGCCCGGACTGGTAGCGTCAGAAGCCAGGAAAGCCGTCGATCCAGGGAAGAGATCCGCCGTGGGGGAGCAACCGGCAGAAGCATAACTGGAAGAGGAACCACCGGGAGAAACACATCCGGCAGGGGCCAGTCCAGAAGAAATGACCCCCGCCGGGGTGGTACCGGTCGTGGATGAGAGAGAGACCGTGACCGCAGATAGTACTTTTCACAGGTAGGAGAGGAACCCCGAAATGAGTTTGTCAAACACACCCTTGTCAGTGGTGGTTGCAGGCGGTGGCACCGCCGGCCACGTAGAGCCTGCGCTGGCTGTGGCTGAGGCACTCCGCGACAAATACGGAGCCACTGTGACAGCCCTGGGCACTGCCCGTGGTCTGGAGACGACACTGGTACCGGACCGCGGTTTCCCACTGCGACTGATTGAGCCGGTTCCAGTTCCTCGTAAACCCAGCCTTGAACTGCTGAGACTTCCACTCCGGGTGATCAAATCCATCCGACAGACCAGGCAGATCCTCATTGACACCGGTGCACAAGCGGTAGCAGGTTTCGGTGGTTATGTGTCAGCACCTGCCTACCTGGCTGCCCGAACCCTAGGCTTGCCCTTCTTTGTTCATGAGGCCAATGCCCGTGCCGGCATGGCTAATAAACTGGGTGTGAAATTGGGTGGCACGGGATTGAATGCCGTTGCTGATTCCGGCATGCCCGGTGATGTCGTGGGTATTCCCATCAGACAGGGGCTTGGTGGCGACCGCGATGCACAGGCCGCAGACCGTGCCCGCAGCCAGTGGAACCTGGATGAAGACCGCACCACGATCTTTGTCACCGGTGGATCCCAGGGTGCAGCCAGCCTGAACAATGCACTAGCCGGAGCACTCGATGACCTGCTCAAAGACGGCTACCAGGTCCTTCATGCGGTGGGGAAGCGCAATGACCTTCCCGAGGCGCGGCCTGGATATGTTCCGCTGCATTTCATCGAGGATATGCAGGCGGCCTACAGCGTTGCCGATCTGATCATCTGCCGGTCCGGTGCCATGACCGTGGCCGAGGTGACAGCCTCAGGAATTCCAGCGATCTATGTTCCCCTGCCGCATGGCAATGGTGAACAGGCACTCAACGCCAGTGCCGTCATCGCTGCCGGGGCAGCCCGCATGGTGGAAGATACCGATCTGACCCCGGAGAGGTTTGTGTCCGAGGTCCGTGAAGTCCTACAGAACACCTCCACCTATGACAGCATGATCCAAGCTGCACGCACATCCTCGGTGGGTAACGCCGCAAGCGTGGTCGCTGATCTCATCGTGGCTGCAACCACAGTCCAGAAATAACATCCACTTCATTCACCACCCCTAATTTCATGAAAGACGAGGAATGACCAGGTGACCATCACCAACCCCTCCAACGCAGCCGCCATCGACTTGTCCAGGGTCCACCTCATCGGTATCGGCGGCGCAGGCATGTCCGGTGTCGCAAGAATCTTGTTGGCACGGGGCAAAACCGTCACCGGTTCTGATGCCAAGGACTCACGCACGCTGTTACCACTGCGTGCAGTGGGTGCCAGGATTGCGGTTGGCCATGCAGCTGAAAACCTGGAACTATCCGGTGAGCTCCCCACCGTTGTAGTGACCTCCTTTGCTGCGATCCCCCAAGACAACCCGGAACTGGCCAGGGCCAGGGAAGAAGGCATCCCGGTCATCCGCCGTTCAGATCTCCTCGGTGAACTGCTGGAGGATCACCGTCAGATCCTCATCGCAGGAACCCATGGTAAAACCTCCACCACCTCGATGGCTGTGGTCTCCATGCAGGCTGCAAGCATGGATCCCAGCTTCGCCATCGGTGGCCAGCTGAATAAGGCCGGCACCAACGCGCATCAAGGAACCGGGGATGTCTTTATTGCGGAGGCTGATGAATCTGATGCCTCCCTCCTGCGTTATAAGCCGGAGATCGCCGTGGTGACCAACATTGAGCCGGATCACCTGGACTTCTTTAAAACTCACGATGCCTATTTCCAGGTGTTTGATGATTTCGCTGACCGCATCGTTGACGGTGGCACCCTCGTGGTCTGCCTTGATGATGACAATGCCGCAGCACTGGGCGAGCGCTCGGTTGCCAAGGGCATCAACGTGGTCGGCTACGGCACCGAACCTGCTGCTGCAGCCCACCCAACGGTGCCTGCCATGGCACGGATCCGCAGCTCCGCAGTGGTGCCTGAAGGCACCCGCGCACGCATTGACCTCGATGGCAGAGAAGTGGAGGTGACCCTCCAGATCCCAGGTGACCACATGGTGCTCAACGGAGCGGCCGCGCTGCTGTCCGGCTACCTCGTCGGTGGCGATCTGGACAGACTGGTGGACGGACTCAGCGACTTCTCGGGTGTGCGTCGACGTTTTGAACACCACGGAACCCTGGAAGGTGGTAGCTACAAGGGTGCGTCCGTCTATGACGATTACGCACACCACCCGACAGAGGTGGATGCGGTTGTCACCGCAGCCAGGGAGCGTGTGGATGCTGCTGGAGAGGGGCATGTGATCGTGGCTTTCCAGCCCCACCTGTATTCCAGAACCTTGGAATTCACCAAGGAATTTGCAGCGGCACTGTCCCTGGCGGATTCTGCGGTGGTCCTGGATATCTTCGGGGCACGGGAAACCCCCGTGGAAGGCGTGACCTCCCGTGTCATCACTGAGGAAATGACCATCCCGGTCATCTATGAACCCAATTTCACTGCGGTTCCTGAGCGCATTGCAGAGATCGCCGGCCCCGGCGACATCATTCTCACCATGGGGGCGGGTTCTGTCACCATGCTGGCTCCGGAGATCCTCGCCCGGTTGCAGGGATAAAGAGGCCTGTGATGTCCAAGAAAATCATCGCCCTGGTGGTCGCTGCGGTGATCAGCGTGGTGCTGATCCTCGGGGCCGTGTCCTGGTTTGTGCCGATCTTCAAGGTGGAATCTGTGGAGATCATCGGCGCAACCCGCACGGACACCGAGCAGGCACAGGAACTTTCCGGTATTAACCAGGGAGATAACTTCCTGCGCATTGATGCTACCCAGGCAGCGCGTGCCATTGCGGATATGCCCTGGGTCAGTTCAGTCACGGTCAACCGCACCTTCCCCTCCACAGTTGAGATTGAACTGGCTGAGAGGGAGGCGGCGGTGTTCGTCAAACGTGATGACGGTGACCATGTCATCGACACCGAGGGGTTGCCGATCATCATCGGAACACCCCCGTTTGGGACAGTGGAGATCACCGGAACCAGCGAGGATGACCCGGATGTTCTCCCGGCTGCGATCGAAGTGATCAATGCGATCACGGACTATAAACCTGAACTGAAGGAGCAGATCGCCACTATTGATGCTCCTGACCGCTTTGACATCCTGTTAAAGCTCACTGACGGCAGAGAAATCTACTGGGGTTCCTCTGAAAATAGCCACGACAAAGCTGTAGCACTGTCCACCGTGATCAAGCGGGAAGGTCAGGAGTGGAACATCAGCTCACCGTCAATGGTGACAGTCCGCTAAAGTGGATTGCTGGAGTGTTTTCGCACTACAACAACCCTAAAGTTGAGGTTGAGGGTAGCGACACGCCGCCATGAATGTCCGACATATATGAGTGGTTTTCACTCATTATGGAGGACAGTCGGTATTCGGCTGGGGATTATCCAACGGGTTCCCTCGGACGAAGGCCAAGGAAAATTTAGTTAAAAACTGTGACTTATGCGCACCAACTCTTCGAAAGGCGAGACATACACAATGACCTCACCGAACAACTACCTCGCCAAGATTAAGGTCGTCGGCGTCGGCGGCGGCGGAGTCAACGCCGTTAACCGCATGATTGAAGAAGGCCTCAAAGGCGTGGAGTTCATCGCGGTGAACACCGACTCGCAGGCCCTGATGTTCTCTGATGCAGATGTAAAGCTGGATATCGGACGCGAGGCAACCCGTGGTCTTGGTGCCGGGGCCAACCCTGAGGTCGGACGCACCTCTGCGGAAGACCACAAGAACGAGATCGAAGAGACCATCAAGGGCGCCGACATGGTGTTCGTCACCGCCGGTGAGGGTGGTGGCACCGGTACAGGTGCCGCTCCTGTTGTTGCTGGGATCGCCAAGAAGATGGGTGCACTGACCATCGGTGTCGTGACCAAGCCCTTCGAATTCGAAGGTCGTCGGCGTACCCGCCAGGCTGAAGAGGGAATTGAGGCACTCAAGGAAGTCTGTGACACCCTCATCGTCATCCCGAATGACCGCCTTCTTGAACTCGGTGATGCCAACCTTTCCATGATGGAGGCCTTCCGTGCCGCCGATGAGGTTCTGCACAACGGTGTGCAGGGTATAACCAACCTCATCACCATCCCGGGTGTGATCAACGTGGACTTCGCGGACGTGCGTTCAGTCATGTCCGAAGCCGGCTCCGCCCTCATGGGTGTCGGTTCTTCCCGCGGTGACAACCGCGTGGTCACCGCCACTGAGCAGGCAATAAACTCCCCACTTCTGGAAGCCACCATGGACGGCGCCACCGGCGTTCTACTGTCGTTTGCCGGCGGATCCGACCTCGGCCTCATGGAAGTCAACCAGGCTGCATCCATGGTCCGTGAGCGTTCCGACGAAGACGTCAACCTCATCTTCGGTACCATCATCGATGACAACCTGGGCGATGAAGTACGCGTCACCGTCATTGCCACTGGCTTTGATGCAGCACGTGCCAGCGCTTCCAAGGAGCGTCGCTCTGTTGATGCCGGTGGCACTGCACCACAGCAGGAATCCGCACCAGCTCCAGCACCAAGCAGCCAGGATGCCACCCCGGCTCCGTCCAATGAGTCCATCTTCGGTGGTTCACGTGAGGCGGATCCATACGAGTCCCGCTCTGCAGGAGCCCGCCACCGCATCGATGACAGTCGCTCTGGTGGTCTGTTCACCCGTGGTGATGATCGTGATTACCGTCGGGACGAGCGCCGCGATGATCACCGTCGTGATGACCGCCGCGATGACGGAGACGACGATCTGGATGTGCCCAGCTTCCTCCGTTAAGCAATGGTGAATAGACTGGTTCCCCATGGACAGTCTTGACCCACGTACCCGCCCCGTCCGCAAGGTCTTCACGACCCGTGCAGGCGGGGTTTCGCTCTCCCCATTCGCCTCATTCAACCTGGGCGACCATGTTGGCGATGACCCAGAACATGTTGCCGCCAACCGCGCCCGCCTCGCCGATATCATTGGCCTGGACCCCCACCGTGTCATCTACATGGAGCAGATTCACTCCAACACGGTCACCGTGGTTGATGGCACCCTCAATGCTGGTGCTCCGATTGAGGCCACTGACGCGCTGGTGACCACTCAGAGGGAGTTGGCACTGGCGGTACTTGTAGCTGACTGCGTGCCGGTTCTGTTGTCAGATACCGAAGCTGGTGTGATCGCAGCAGTCCACGCGGGCCGCATGGGCGCCCGCAACGGCATTGTGAAGAAGGCCGTGGAGAAGATGGTGGAACTTGGCGCAACGCCTGCCAATATCCACGCGCTGATGGGCGCTGCAGCCTCAGGTAAGAACTATGAGGTGCCTGACAGCATGGCTCATGACGTCGAAGCCAAGCTTCCTGGTTCCATCGCCAGGACCTCCAAGGGCACCACCGGCCTGGATGTGCGTGCCGGTCTGCTGCGACAGCTGTTAAGCCTTGGTGTGCAGATGATTGATTCTGATCCCCGCTGCACCATCGAGGATGAGGACTTCTTCTCTTACCGCAGGGAGGGCACCACCGGCCGGCAGGCTGGTGTGGTGTGGCTACCAGCCTCCGGAGCAGGTGGCGCATAACCATGACCCGCAAAGAGGATTTACAGGACAGTCTGGCCAGGGTCAAGGAGCGTATCGACGCTGCGACCGCCGATGCCGGTCGCGCGCCTGACAGCGTGACACTGTTGCCAGTAACCAAATACCACCCGGTCGCTGACATCCGAGCCCTCCACGAACTGGGCATCACCGCAGTGGGCGAGAACCGCGAGCAGGAAGCCCGGGCGAAACAGTCAGACTTCCCAGCGATGGACTTCCACATGATCGGCCAGATCCAGACCAAGAAAGCCAACGCGGTGGCCCGCTGGGCATCCGCCGTCCACTCAGTGGACAGCGTACGACTGGCAGAAGCACTGGACAGAGGAGTGGGACTCGCCCTTGAGAGGGGAGATCGGAATTCAGGTGTGTTCCCCTGTTTCATTCAGCTCAGCCTGGATGGGGATACTGCACGAGGGGGGGTGTCCACCAGGGAGCTCATGCAGGTGGCGGAAGCCATCGAATCGGCAACACACCTGGATCTGGCTGGACTGATGTGTGTACCCCCGATCGGGTGGGAAACGGAAAAGTCATTTTCCCAGGCCAAGGGTGTTCTGGCAGGTATGGAACAATACTTTGACAGGACCTTGGAATTTTCTGCCGGTATGTCTGGAGATCTCGCGGAAGCAATCCGGCATGGCTCTACAATCGTGCGTGTCGGAACAGAAATACTTGGACCACGACCGCTACCGTAAGAATTCAAAGTTAGTGGGTGTGTAAACACCCCAGCTGCACATGAACTACAGACATTCCAGGTGAAGGGAAACTGCCATGTCAATGATGAAGAAGACCAAAGAGTTCTTCGGGCTCGCGCCATATGAGACCGAGCAGGACGAGGCATACTACGGCGAGGAAATGCGCTACGAGGGCTCTGCTGCGTACGCGCCTGACTACCGTGAACCGGAATATGGTTACGCCCGCCCACAGGCACCGGTGGCAACTCCACCAGCGCCACGGGTCTACCAGCCCACCATCGTCACCGTGAATCTGAACTCCTTTGAGGATGCTCAGGAAATTGGTGCCGCCTTCCGTGACGGTGACGGAGTCATCTTCGACATGTCCCGCCTGACCCGTGAAGAGGCACGCCGCATCGTCGACTTCGCTGCAGGACTGTGCTTTGCACTGCGTGGCAAGATGCAGAAGCTGGACAGCGACAACTTCGCCATCACCCCGGAAAACTCAAATATCTCCATTTCAGAACTCGAGCGCGCCGCACGCATCCGCTAGGTACTGATTTCCGCCTCTTTCAAAGAGGTGAAAATTTTTCAGCGGTTAACGGACAGCGTCGCCTGATTTTGTGACGTCCGGGACCCGAGTCATGTGCAGCGTGATCGGAATCCCCTTAAGGAACCCGCCATTCGTATTCGAGGTTGTTTTCTAACAGCACGAACACGGTGGCGGGTTTTGTGCCCTGCTCCCTGAGTGGAGAAAGCCCTGGGAAAGGGCACACCACCATCCTCCGGCCCCCTTCCTTGTACCTTCTGGGGCCAACTTCAGTTAGGCTGTTTTCTCGTGGGTAACATTGCATTATTGATCGCCTGGATCATCGACATTTATATGTTCGTGCTGATCGCACGCATCGTCATTGAGATGATTCAGTCATTTTCCCGATCCTTCTCACCGCCGAAGTGGTTCTACATCATCGCAGAACCTATCTTCGCGGTGACTGATCCGCCGGTAAAGCTACTGCGCAGGATCATTCCAACCATGCCGCTGGGCAATATCCGTCTGGATATCTCAGTGATCGTGCTGTTCTTCATCCTCTCCATCCTCAGGGCACTGGTGACACTGTTGCCTTTCTAGGGAGCTTCGCAGCGGCCACTGACCGCTGAAAACCTCCAGATACCGTCTGCGTGCGAACCCATCACTGGGCGGCGTTCACGCAGGCGGGTTTTTTTATCTAATCACCCCCTATCTGCACACCCGTTGAAGCCAGAGGTGCGAGATGGTTTTTCAGGGGCCTGTTGAAGTTGTCATTCAAGGTCGAGGGTTTTATCTGCGGAGGCGGAAGTAGCTTCACCAGTACCGGAATTACAGCGAAACAGCCATGCTAATGACATTTCTGTAACTGTTGGGGGTAGGGTATCCCCCGTTCGTGATTGTCTCCGGATGTTCATCTTCCCGATGGGGATGTGCAGTCTGCCGGTTGAAGAAACGGTGGTTACTTACGGCGCGTAACCCGATGAAAATTGGGTTGCTGGATACAATCGCGTGTGAAGGACAGTATGATAAATGGAAGTTCCAGTCGTGGGAGATTCCTGCGACTGAGTCCCGGCCCCGCCTGGGGCCACCGTTAAATCGAAGGGAATCCGCTAATGCCGTTGACTCCAGCTGATGTGCACAACGTCGCTTTCAGTAAGCCGCCGATCGGCAAGCGTGGCTACAACGAGGATGAGGTTGATCAGTTTCTGGATCTCGTTGAGGACACCCTCGCGCAGCTTCAGGAAGAAAACGATGACCTCAGCCAGCGCGTTGAGGAACTTGAGACCCAGCTGAAGGATGCTCCTTCTGCAGGTGCGGGTGCTGCCGGTGTAGGTACCGGTGCTGCTGCCAAGTCTGTCGATGAGTCTGCTCTGCGCAAGGAGATCGAGGACAAGCTCCGCGCTGAGTACAAGACCAAGCTTGAGGATGCCCAGAAGGCAACCATCAAGGCCCAGAATGATGCCAAGTCTGCTCAGGAGCAGGCACAGAAGGCACAGTCTGATGCTAAGTCTGCACGTGATGAGGCTGCCAAGGCGCAGTCCGCTGCGAAGTCTGACTCCAAGGCAAACTCCGCTACCGTCGCAGCTGCGGCAGCCGCACCAGTTGCCGCCAGCAGTGGAGCTACTGCTGATACCCACATTCAGGCAGCCAAGGTTCTCGGAATGGCACAGGAGATGGCTGATCGCCTGACCTCTGATGCCCAGGCTGAGTCCCGTTCCATGCTGGATGAGGCACGTGAGGCTGCTGAGAAGCAGATCTCCGAGGCCAACACCACATCCAACAAGACTCTTGAGGATGCCCGTCAGCGCGCTGAGAAGCAGATCGCTGAAGCAGACACCCGTGCTAAGAACCTTGTTGCTGAAGCAGAGAAGAAGTCCGCAACTACCATTGCAGACGCCACCTCCCGTGCAGAAGCTCAGATCCGTCAGGCTGAGGACAAGGCGAATGCGCTGCAGGCAGATGCAGAGCGCAAGCACACCGAAACCATGGCAGCGGTCAAGGAGCAGCAAAATGCCCTGGAGATCCGCATCGCAGAGCTGCAGACCTTCGAGCGCGAGTACCGCACCCGCCTGAAGTCCCTCCTCGAGGGCCAGCTGGAGGAACTCAACGCTCGTGGTTCTTCCGCACCTGCCAACAACACAGGCAAGTCTTCAGGTCAGCAGAACTCCTAAATTGTGATTGCAGGGGAAAGCTTGAGACAAGCTTTCCCCTGCAGTTAACTCCCTGATAACCCGGCTCCCCCGGGATCCGGTATGTTCCTTTCGGATCCCACAGGGGAGCATTGGTCTTTTCCACCTGTTTCTTTTATCCGAATTCTCCTCCCACTTTTCAGGAAGTCATGTTCATTGCCGCGTTGATCCTGTCGGTCCTTGGGTTTATTCTCCTAGTGGTCACAGTCATCTCTGATTCACATATTTGGACGTGGCTGCTGATGACCGTGGTTCTTACCGGGATCGTGTGTTTCGGTATTGATGAGTGGTACAACCGCCAACAGCGCAGATCCCGCCGGCATAAATAGGCAGGCCTTCGGCTGCCCAGGGGAGCACACGGTGGGAAGGGAGGCTCTGTGAGGTAAGACCCGCTCAGGGGGCAGGTGGAATTTTCCTGTTCTGGCCGGTCAACTTCAAAAATGTTTTTCCATGGTTGTGCGCTATACTTGGCCACAGTCGCTTTCCCTGAGCTTGGGGGAGGTGAAGGCAATGATCCGGCCATCACCGGGGAGTCTTTTCCGGAAGAACAGCTGCTTGTCTGCACAACGTGGTCAGAGCCGCTCAGTAGAACCGGACGGGTGGGACCGTGAAAGACCTTCTTCAAATCAAGTGGAATCAACCACCGCGGAAAATTTTCTCGGTGGTTGCTTCAAGCAGGGTGGTACCGCGTCTGTATCTGGGGCGTCCCCGCAGGATAATGAACAATTCTTGCGTGAAGGATAAGGAACCCACACTCATGACTGAAGCTGTTGGCGGAGTCTACCCACAGGTTGATCTAACCGGTGGATCATCTCGTTTCCCGGAGATGGAAGAAAACGTACTGAAATTCTGGCAGAAGGATGACACCTTCCAGGCCAGTATCGATCAGCGAGAAGGTGCTGAGGACTATGTCTTCTACGATGGTCCTCCTTTCGCCAATGGTCTGCCACACTACGGACACCTGCTGACCGGCTACGTCAAGGACATCGTTCCCCGTTACCAGACCATGCGTGGCTACCACGTTCCTCGTGTCTTCGGTTGGGACACCCACGGTCTGCCAGCAGAGCTGGAAGCCGAGAAGCAGCTGGGTATCAAGGATAAAGGCGAGATCGAGACCATGGGTCTTGCCAAGTTCAATGAGTACTGCGCCACCTCCGTTCTCCAGTACACCAAGGAATGGGAGGAATACGTCACCCGCCAGGCACGTTGGGTTGACTTCGAAAACGGCTACAAGACCATGGACCTGACCTACATGGAATCCGTGATCTGGGCGTTCAAGGAGCTTTACAAGAAGGGCCTGATCTACCAGGGCTTCCGCGTTCTTCCATATTCCTGGGCTGAGCACACCCCACTGTCCAACCAGGAAACCCGACTGGATGATTCCTACAAGCTGCGCCAGGATCCAACCCTGACTGTCACCATGCCGATCACCGGCAAGCGTGAGGGCACTGATGCAAATGCTGACCTCATCGGCGCCAACGCGATCGCTTGGACCACCACTCCGTGGACCCTTCCTTCCAACCTGGCGCTGGCTGTCCACCCAGATGTCACCTACGCACTGGTTGAGGTTGCAGAAGACGGCGAAGCCGGTTTCGTTGGTGCCAAGCTCCTGCTGGCCAAAGACCTGGTGTCTGCCTACGCCAAGGAATTGGGCACCGATGCTGTCATCGTCTCCGAGCACGCAGGTACCGAGCTCATCGGCCTGACCTACGAGCCGGTTTTTGACTACTTCCGTGATCATGAGAATGCCTTCCAGATCCTCGGCGCTGACTATGTCACCACCGAGGACGGCACCGGTATCGTCCACCAGGCACCAGCCTTTGGTGAAGAGGATATGTTTGTCTGTAATGCAGCAGACATCGCCCCGGTCATCCCGGTCGATATGGACGGTAAGTTCACCTCCCTGACCCCTGAGTACCAGGGCCAGCTGGTCTTTGATGCCAACAAGGACATCATCAAGGACCTCAAGGCTGCAGGCCGCGTTGTGCGCCACCAGACCATCGAGCACTCCTACCCACACTCCTGGCGTTCCGGCGAACCACTGATCTACATGGCTCTGCCATCCTGGTTCGTCAACGTTACTGAGATCCGTGACCGCATGGTTGAGGTCAACCAGGATATCGAATGGATGCCTGGCCACATCCGTGACGGCCAGTTTGGTAAGTGGCTGGAAGGTGCCCGTGACTGGAACATCTCCCGTTCCCGTTACTGGGGGTCCCCGATCCCGGCGTGGATTTCCGATGATGAGAACTACCCACGCGTGGATGTCTACGGTTCCCTGGATGAGCTGGAAGCTGACTTTGGTGTCCGCCCAACCTCACTGCACCGCCCCTACATCGATGAGCTGACCCGCCCGAACCCGGATGACCCAACCGGTAAGTCCACCATGCGCCGCGTCCCAGATGTCCTGGATGTTTGGTTCGACTCTGGCTCCATGCCTTTCGCTCAGGTTCACTACCCATTTGAGAACAAAGACTGGTTCGATACCCACGCACCAGCCGACTTCATTGTGGAGTACATCGGACAGACCCGTGGCTGGTTCTACCTGTTGCACGTGCTGTCCACCGCACTGTTTGACCGCCCAGCCTTCAAGAAGGTTGTCGCCCACGGCATCGTGCTCGGTGATGATGGACTGAAGATGTCTAAGTCCAAGGGCAACTACCCGAACGTCAACGAGGTCTTCGACCGTGATGGATCTGACGCTATGCGTTGGTTCCTTATGAGTTCCCCGATCCTGCGTGGCGGCAACCTGATTGTCACGGAGAAGGGCATCCGCGAGGGTGTTCGCCAGGCACAGCTGCCGATGTGGAACGCCTACTCTTTCCTCCAGCTGTACGCCTCCAAGAAGGCCACCTGGTCCGTGGACTCCACCGATGTGCTGGACCGCTACATCCTGGCCAAGCTCCATGACCTGGTTGCGGATGTCACCGCGGCACTTGATGCCACTGACATCGCCCGTGCCTGTGACCTGGTGCGTTGGTTCTGTGATGCCCTGACCAACTGGTACGTGCGTCGTTCCCGTGACCGTTTCTGGGAAGGCGATGAGGCACACCCTGAGGCCTTCAACACCCTCTACACCGTGCTGGAGACTCTCGCCCGCGTGGCAGCTCCACTGCTGCCGATGACCACCGAGGTCATCTGGCGTGGTCTGACCGGTGAGCGTTCCGTCCATCTGACCGACTTCCCATCTGCTGACAGCTTCCCGGCAGATGCTGAACTGGTCCGCACCATGGATGAGATCCGTGGCGTGTGCTCGGCTGCGTCCTCTATCCGTAAGTCCCACAAGCTGCGTAACCGTCTGCCACTGCCTGGCCTGACCGTTGCACTGCCTGACTCTGAGCGTCTGGGTGACTTCCTGTCCATCATCCGCGATGAGGTCAACGTCAAGAATGTTGAGCTGACCTCCGATGTGGATTCCGTGGGCACCTTCGAGGTTGTTGTCAACGCCAAGGTCGCAGGTCCACGTTTGGGCCGCGATGTCCAGCGTGTGATCAAGGCCGTGAAGTCCGGCAACTACACCCGCGAGGGCGATATTGTTGTGGCTGATGGTATTGAGCTGCAGGATGGCGAATACACCGAGCGTCTGGTGGCCGCTAACCCGGATTCCACTGCGCAGATCGATGATGTTGATGGCCTGGTTGTCCTGGATATGGAACTGACCCCTGAGCTTGAGGCTGAAGGCTGGGCTGCGGACGTCATCCGTGGACTGCAGGATGCCCGCAAGTCCTCCGGTTTTGAGGTCTCTGACCGCATCAGCGTGAAGCTGTCTGTCCCTGCTGAGAAGCGGGAATGGGCCAACCATCATGCTGAGCACATCGCCGGTGAAGTTCTTGCAACCTCCTTTGAGGTTGTTGAAGCTGATCTTGGTGCTGATGCCCATGAAGTTCTCAAGGATGTGACCGCAGAGGTTGCCAAGGCTTAAGCCTTGATTTTCAGATAGCCCTGCTGTGTCTGCAGCGGGGCTATCTTGACCTTGACACAGTGTCAGGTGGTGGGGTGGAAGATATGAACATCACACAGGCACTTTCCGCACCGAACTCATCGACCCGTCTGCGCGCAGCATTAGCTGCAGGGACTGATCCTGATCCTGAACACCTTGTTTCGCTCATGGAACGCTGCAGTGCGGAGACAGACTTCTTTGTCCGCGACATGCTCACCTGGGCGCTGACCAGACACCCGGAAAACAACACCTTGCCGCTCCTGGCGGCAGCGTTGTCGGATCCCAGCCCGCAGGCCCGCAGCCAGGCGTTGCATACCCTGTCTAAAATCAGCCACCCTGGAACCTGGGAGATGGTGAGCACGCAATTGCTTCACGACGCTACCCCCAGTGTCCGCACCGCCGCGTGGCGGCTCGCAGTGGTTGTCGTACCCGATGCGCAGCGTCGAGAATTGGCTGCTGAATTGGTGATGGAGTTGGGACGTGGTGATGAGGAGACACAACGCAGTCTCAGCCGGGCACTGGCAGCCCTGGAGGAGGAGACCATCCCATTGTTGATGGCGGTGGCCGCCCATACCCAGGCCACCCGGTCCTTCATGGATGATCCTGAGGGAAGTATCTCAGCTTACCTCCATGATGCCCGCAGGGTTGCTGCACTTGGCCAGTGGGCGCAGACTTAAACCCATGCGCATTGGAGAGATATCAGCCAGAACCGGGGTGAGCGCGAGGATGCTACGCCACTATGAATCCCTCGGTCTCCTTGTTCCTTCGGCACGCACCTCAGTCGGATACCGGGAATATGGGGAGCACGACCTGCGCCGGATCTTCCATATTGAAAGTCTGCGTTCCCTGGGGCTTGGGCTCAAAGAGGTGAAGCAGGCGCTTGAAGATCCAGCGTTTTCGGTTGAGGCTGTTCTCAATGAACTGATTGCGGATTCCAGGGAACGTCTGAAACAGGAAAGAGCACTGTTTGACCGCCTGGTAGCGGTGCGCGCAGCAGGAGCCACAGACTGGGATGAGGCATTGGTGATCACTGCCATGCTGCGTGACCTGCGTTCCCCTGATCCGGCGAGAAGACAAGCGAGTGCGCTCTCGCAAGAAGCTGGTATAGATCCCAAGGAGTTAGCCAGGGCAGCGTTGAAAGAGACAAACCCCAATGCAGCCGGTGCGTTGACCTGGGCGGTACTCCGGGCAGGGGAGAAAGCTGTGAACGAAGTTCTCCGGGGCCTGGAGGCAACAGATCTCGGTGTGCGTCGACAAGCAGTCCGCATCCTCACAGAGGCACCTGAGGTGCCGGTGCGCCACCTCCTCACTGCGTTACAGGATGAGGACCCGGAGATCAGGGCGTTGGTGGCACTGCCGCTTGGTCGCAGAGGCCAGCGGGAAGCCATGAGGGAATTGATGGATATGATCCTCACCGGTAGACATGATGTGGATGCCGCTGAGGTTCTTGCTGGGCAGGAAGACTGGGGAACAGAGGTCCTGCGCAGTTTGGAAGACTCCCTGCGTTGCCTGCCGAGCTCTGATCCCGCCCGGGCACGGATCACCCAGGCACTAGCGGAATTTGCTGGTTCCACCCCGCTGCTGACCACATTGATCAACGATGACACACCGCAAGTGGCGATGACGGCCAGAGCCATTCTGAGCACGCGCGGTATGTTGATGTGACTGGCACCTTCTCCGGTATCATCCGAGCGTGAGCATGTTTGGTCGTATCAAGTCTGGGAACAGTGCCCTGGCACCTCTTCTGATGGTCATCAACGGGCTGTCCTTGTACGCGGGAGCAGCCATTGCCGTCGGCTTGTTTGAGAACCTCCCACCCGTCCTGGTGGCCTGGCTGCGGATCTCCACTGCCGCGGTGATCCTGGTGGTGCTGTTTCGACCCCGGATGCGTGATTTCCTGGGAAGAACCGGCTTCAATGCTGCCGTGTACGGGATCTCCACCCTGGCCATGAACATGACCTTCTATGAAGCAATCGCCCGCCTGCCCATGGGTACCGCAGTGGCCATTGAGTTCCTCGGCCCCATCACGGTGGCCGCTCTGGGCAGCCGGACCC
>NZ_CALZFS010000063.1 GCF_945649885.1 uncultured Corynebacterium sp.
TTGATGCGTGACAGCAAATAGTTAGTTCAGGTGTTTGAATATCACCATAGATAACGCACCGGACATAGCTACCCCCACCTTCTTAAAGATGCACTAAGGCAGGCCTTTACCCCACCCCCGCGTCATGCAAAACCCGTCCTGTTGGCGATGGGCCACAGAACGGGCTTATATGCCTCTGACTGGGGTTACTCCTCAGTGCCTAGAGATCGCCAGAATCCTTCTCCAGCATGCTGGCGACAACACGAGCCATCCGATATGCATTCGCCGCCGCGGTGACAGTCTCCACATCCCCCAATCCGGCGCGCGGGTGCACGTCCACGTGACCAACAAGGTAGTCGCGGGACACACCCAGATGATCAAAGAACCGTGCGACCTGCACTGCACGTTCGCGGGGCTTTTCCAGAAGTTCATCCACATGATCTTCTGACCCGGTGATTCCGAGGCCGAGGCGAATGCCATTGGTGATGGTCTCCCCGAAGCCGTCCAGTTGTTCATTGCCCTTTACTTGATCCAGGCATACCTGGACGGTGTCGGCACCTGCACCTTTGGCGACTTCCCAGAGAGGCAGTCCACCGGTGAGGTTGAGGTAAGTATTCTTCACTGCCCCACCACGCACAGCTTCAAAGACACCGCTGAGGCGTTCATTGATATCGGCGACGTTGACCGCACGGATGGTGTCGAAGGTGGAGGTTCCCTGAAGCTTTCCTGTTACCAGGACTGGTAGATCGGGCTCGTCGATCTGCACAGAGACCTCAGCGCGGAAGCGGCGTGCCACGTCTGCGACATGCTCCTGGATGCCCAGGATGAGTGCTTCGGTGAGGTCGCGCATGGCTCCGCGGTCAGTGATCACGCGGTGGCCGTTGGGCAGCTCAATCTGTGCACCCAGCGTCCACGGACCGACCACCTGGATCTTCACATGCCCAAGGGATGTCCCCCAGGCTTCCTCACAGGTGTCCAGATCCATGGACAGGTAGTCACGGGTGAGGTGGGTGAGCCTGCTCGGGCGGGCGCTGAGCATCCAGGAACGTGCGCCACGTTCGACGGTCAGGGCGTCGACAAGCCCGATGCTCCTACCGATGGCGTCGCCGCCCAGTCCGCGGGCAGGCAGCTGCGGGAGGTGGAGCAGGTCGCCTGTTTCGCCCTGGATGATGTCGGCAGCCTCCACGGTGGAGGTGCCGGGTAGTTCACCTAGACCATAGGCGCCCATGTTTAACCCTCCGTGCCGCAGATGGTGCCGGAACCGAGCACGATGTCGCCATCGGCGTCAGGCAGGTAGAGCACGGCTGCCTGGCCGCGGGCCACGCCGGAGAGTGGCTCATTGAGTTTGAGCAGCATCGTGTCGGCTTCGCGGTCGATGGTGGCGTGGCAGGTGACCACACCGCCGTGGGCGCGGACCTGGACCTCGCAGTCAAGCTCGCCGTCCATAGCTGGGTGGAGGAACTTCAGGCGGTCGGCGTGGATGGTGAACACCTGGAGATCCTCGCGGGAACCGACGGTGACGGTGCCGGTGGTGGCATCGATATCGGTGACATAGCGGGGACGGCCATCGGCGGCGGGAGCCTTGATGTCAAGTCCTTTGCGCTGACCAATGGTGAATTCATGCACGCCGGCGTGCTCCTGCAGGGTTTCACCCTCCTGGTCCACGATCATGCCCGGGCGTAGGCCGATGTGCTTGCCCAGGAATGCCTGGGTGTTGCCATCGGGGATGAAGCAGATGTCATAGGAGTCCGGCTTCTTGGCCACGGAGAATCCCGCCTCGCCGGCTTCCTCACGGATTTCCGGCTTGATGGTGTCGCCGACCGGGAACATACAGTGGGCGATCTCGTGTGCGCCGAGCACACCGAGGACATAGGACTGGTCCTTGTCCATGTCCACACCACGGCGCAGGTAGCCGTCACCGCCGTCCGCAGGCTGGGTCAGACGTGCGTAGTGGCCAGTGACCACGGCATCGAAGCCGAGTGCGATACCACGCTCAAGCAAGGCTGCGAACTTGATCTTCTCATTGCAGCGCAGGCAGGGGTTCGGGGTTTCACCGATGGCGTAGGAGTCAATGAAGTCATCGATGACATCTTCCTGGAACCTGTCGGAGAAGTCCCAGACGTAGAAGGGGATGCCGAGCTTGTCGCACACACGGCGGGCATCGGCGGAGTCCTCCAGGGAGCAGCAGCCACGGGAGGATTCGCGGACGCTCTTCGGATCTCTGGACAGTGCCAGGTGTACCCCGATCACCTCATGGCCTGCGGCCACCGCCCGCGATGCTGCCACCGCGGAATCGACGCCTCCGCTCATTGCTGCGAGAACCCGCATGCTTGTCTCCCTCACTATATGCACTGATGTCTTGCCAGCCTGCCCGCATTCACGGGCTCACCCTTGTTCAACCTTGTAGCGTATCTTTCTGTTCCCCAAAACCCCCAATTGTCACCGGCTGGCCAGCCATCAACTCCCCGGAAGTTCTAAAAGATCTAAAGTCCTCAGCCAGTTCTAAAGGATCTAAACTTAGAATAGAGTTCTAATAGATCTAAACTTGAAAATCCCCGTTAGGAGCGCATCCATGTCTCCCACACCAGCCCGAATCAATCCCTTCCGGCCTACCTTCGGAGTATCACCCACCATCCTTGCCGGCCGTGATTCCCTCCTCGAATCCTTCCGCCTCGGCCTCGCCGAAGGTCCCGGAAGCCCTTTCCGAGCACTGCTCATCTCCGGGGCCCGCGGCATGGGCAAAACCGTCATGCTTAATGAATTTGAAGATGCCGCCGCTGAACAGGGCTGGGTGAAGCTGCGCGCCTATCCGGACCGCACGATGCTGGACACCCTCATCAACACCACCCTGCCCGAGGCGATCCGTGATCAAGCTGGCCCCAGCAGCAAAAGGATGATCAGCGGGGTATCCATTCCCGGTCTGGGCCAGGTCACCTCCGTGGCTGACCCTGACCATTCCCACCCTGCCCCTACATTGATATCGCGTCTGCGGGAACTGTCCACCCTGCTGCGGCAACGGGGCGTTGGCATCCTCATCACCCTGGATGAGCTTCAGAGCGCAGATATAGATCAGCTTCATGAACTGGCCACTGCAGTGCAGGACCTCCTCAGAGATGACTTCGACATCGCTCTCGTTGCCGCTGGACTGCCTGAGGGGATAGGGAAACTCCTCCAGCATGAGGGCACCACATTCATCCGACGTGCAGAGCGCATCCATCTCGGTGAGGTTAACCAGAGGGATGCAGTGGCCATGTTCGCTGAGACAACCACCGCGGGAGGCCGCCACATTGACGAGGAAGCCGCCAACCTTGCTGCCACTATCAGCGTGGGTTATCCCTATTCCATGCAGCTGACCGGTTCGCTCGCCTGGGCACGGGCCACCCTGGATCGCACTGACCACATCACCACCACCCAGGTTGCAGCCGTGCGTGAGGAAGTCATCCGGCGCATGGGCATGCAGGTGCATGAGCCCTCCCTGCATTCTGTTCCTGACGGCGAGTTGACTATCCTCTATGCCATCGCAGAACTATCTGAGAACAGCGCAATGGTGGCTACCGGCGACATCGCAACCCTGATGCAGGTCGAACCCAATGCACTGTCCATGCAGCGTCGACAGTTGCTGCGCCGTGGCCTGCTGACTGTTCCCAAATATGGCTATCTCAACTTCGCTCTGCCTTATATGCGCGAGCACCTGCTGAACAACCCCCAGCACCGTCCGCTCTAGAAACCAGCTCCACAACCAGAAAGCATTCCGTGGCCCGCAAACGTAACACCGCCAAAGACACCCTCAAAGACAACTCCAAGTCTTCCGGACCGCAGCCCATCGCCGGTTCCTACGAGGGGGATTACTCCCTCATTGAGCTGCAGCCGGATTTCTACACCACCGATGGTTGGCTGATCAGTGTCAACGGTGTGCCTAGCTCACACATCGTTCTCGGTGAGCCACAGGCATTGGTATTTGAGTACATGCGGTGGATCGCCACCGGAACCCGGGCTTTTACTGATGAGTATCTCGACGCTGAGAAGCTGCGCATCACCCACCTCGGTGGCGGCGCCTGCACCATGGCCCGTTACTTCGCCGATGTGTACCCGCAGTCCCGCAACACCGTGGTCGAACTCGACGGGGAGCTGGCCCGCCTGGCACGTGAATGGTTCGACATTCCCCGTGCCCCACGCGTGAAGATCCGTGTGGATGATGCCCGCGTGGTCGCCGAATCCTTCACCCCAGCCAGCCGCGACATCATCATCCGTGACGCCTTCGCCGGTGCCGTCACCCCGGAGAACCTCACCACCGTGGAATTCTTCGAACACTGCCACCGTGGCCTCGCACCGGGCGGACTCTACATCTCCAACTGCGGCGACCACTCCGACCTGCGCGGTGCCAAGAGTGAACTCGCCGGTATGATGGAGGTCTTCAAACACGTCGCGGTCATCTCCGATCCCACGATGCTCAAGGGCCGCCGTTACGGCAACATCATCCTCATCGGCTCAGACCAGGAGCTTT
Organism: uncultured Corynebacterium sp.; assembly: GCF_945649885.1. GTDB lineage: Bacteria > Actinomycetota > Actinomycetes > Mycobacteriales > Mycobacteriaceae > Corynebacterium. Next base: position 4,484 of record NZ_CALZFS010000063.1, read on the forward strand.
TCGACGCCCACTCCACCCAGACCGCAGCCATGACCCGGGAGTTGCTCGGCGGCGGGGTGCCTGCCCAATACAAGGACGAAGCCTGGACGCGACGCTTTGCCAGTGGCGCACATCCCCGGCGCGATGCGATCACTGATACTACGGTTGAGTGATGCGCGTCCTCACTAAAACCCTGGCCAGTACCCTTGCGGCAGGTGCTCTCCTGGTAGCCCCTGCTTCTGCCCAGAACTACCAGGCCCCGCCGATGACGTCCACGGGATCCAGCTTTGAGCAGGAACTGGATTTCCTGCAGGGAATCACCGGTTTGAGGGCCTCCCTCCTGGGCACCTATGAGATGGTGGACTGCACGACCTGTCCCCTGCCCCAGCAGATTGCCTGCCATGGCTTTGATGCCGTGGGCCCGGCTCTCTCTTTTGTCTTCTTCGGTACCAGCAGCTGAGTTGCTGCCAGTCAGTCTCCCCCGGTGCCCATCCTGCCAGCACTGACATGATCTCTCCCCGATCTTGATGGCGCGTCCTGCGGTACCCAGGTAACCCGCCACTGTCAGATGTACGGCGTCGAAGTCCCGGATCACCCTGCTCCAATCAGGCATGACCCAGGGTCTCCGGAGTCCGGTGGCCGCCTGCCAGTCATATTGTTTATCTGCAGTGACGTCCAAGGGGTAATCACGGCACAGCCTGGCCCAGCTGGATTCCCCGGTGATGGTGAATACGCGGGCTTCTGGATCCACCGCCAGATTGATCACTTCAGCACATCCATATCCGAAGGTGTCTTCCTCCCACCACAGGCCGGTCGCGCCGCGGTAGGCCCGGCTGGTGGGAGTGGATCCCTGCCTGGGAACTGACCACCAGGGACCAGTGCCCTCCTCAGGAGAGAGTTCTTTATCTTCCACATGCCTCCGCCAGCTGCTTTGGACGTTCAGGCAGAGCATCCCAGGTCATCCGGGGTGAACTCCTGTGACCACCACCTGCGCGCACCTCCGGCTGCTCCAGGACGCCTTCTGCTTCATCAGGTGGCTGCCAGTACCGTGCATCATCAACTGTGCTCTCCACATAGTGAGTGAGGATCTCATCACTGCACGAGCCCAACTGCATGGGGTCTCCACAAGTACTGAGGAGATAAAAGAGCATGCCTCTGCCCCGGGGCCCTGCCAACAACTGATCTGCACTGCTCATGCATCACACCAGAGTATTGGAATCCGGAGGCTTCAACTGATTCATCAAGATGCATGGGATAAGTAGATAGCAGACAGCAACCCCTGCGATCACGGTTGATTTGTCGAAGAGGCCGGAGAGCACAGCCACAACCACAGCGGTACAGGCGCAGAAGTGTTGGCGGGGTGTGCGCAGCACTGCCCCGAGCCTGACACTGAGAGCACTCAGCCCAATAATCAGGAAGAAAGGCCACACGCTAGAAAGCCAGCCCCGCGGTCCGCGCCCGGGCCACCACATCAGCGATGACATTGAGCACTGCATCCACGTCTGCGTCAGTGGTGGTACGTCCCGCTGTGAAGCGGATGGCACCGCGGGCATCGGATTCGGTGATCCCCATGGACAGCAGGACATGGCTGGCGCGGTTGACACCGTTGGAGCAGGCGGAGCCGGTGGAGGCTTCAATGCGCATGGAATCAAAGAGCATGATCAGGCTGTCGCCTTCTGCCCCGGGGAAGGACAGGTGCAGGTGGCCGGCCAGTGCAGGCTCAGTCGTGTGGACCATGACATTGTCGATGAGATCTAGGATGCCGTCGCGAAGCTTATCGCGCAGCCCGCTGATGCGGGCGTGGGTGGAATCAAACTCAGTTACTGCTTCACGCAGGGCTGCTGCGGTGGCAACGGCACCGGCAACGTCGAGGGTGCCGGGACGGATACCACGTTCCTGACCACCGCCGTGCAGAACAGCCGACGGTGCCGGGGAACGACGTGCCAGCAACAGGCCGACACCACGGGGACCGCCGAATTTATGGGCTGAGGCTGCCAGGGTGGTCACACCCAGCTCGTGGAAGTTCACCGGCATGTGCCCGATGACCTGGACGGCGTCGATATGGGTCGGGGTCTCCCCTGCCGCGGCCAGAAACTGTTCAACAGGTTGGATCGCACCGGTTTCATTGTTAGCCCACATCATCGTGGCCACCGCAGCCGGAGTCTCGAGCAGTTCGAAGGAGGACACCCGGCCGTCCGCACCGATGGGCAGCAGATCAACCTGTGCCCCCTGTGTTCCCAGTGCCTTGACGGTCTCCAGGATGCCGGGGTGCTCGATCGGGGTGGAGACAATCCGTTTCAGAGGCGATGCCTGATAGAGCCCCTGAACAGCCAGGTTGTCAGCCTCGGTGCCGGAGGCGGTGAAGATGACCTCGATGGGTTCACAACCTAGAAGTGATGCGATCTCCTCACGGGCGGAATCCAGCGCACTGCGTGCCCTACGACCGGAACCATACTGGCCGGACGGGTTCAGTGCCTGGGCATGGTCCATCCAGGCCTGCGCCGCCACCTCCCGCATCGGGGTTGTCGCAGCATGGTCGAGGTAGAAAGTATCCACGGTCCTTCTTCTTTTCGGGGATCTCAGGGGGAAAATATTAAGGCCCCAGGTAGTGAAACACTACCCAGGACCCCTGACTATCGGCTACTTGCGCTTGTTGATCTCCTCAACCAGCTCAGGGGCGATGGCAAAGAGGTCGCCAACAACACCAAGGTCAGCGATCTCGAAGATGGGGGCATCCTCATCATTGTTGACGATGATGACCTTCTTGGCGGTCTGCATGCCGGAGGTGTGCTGGATCGCGCCAGAGACACCGAGGCCGATGTAGACATCCGGGGAGACCGTGACACCGGTCTGCCCGATCTGGTACTCGCCCGGGTAGTAGCCGAGGTCCACGGCGTCACGGGTGGCACCCACGGCACCGCCGAGGGCATCGGCAAGTGGCTCGACAACGCTCTGGAAATTCTCCGCGGAACCGATGCCACGGCCACCGGCGATGACGACCTTGGCCTGTGGCAGCTCAGGGCGGTCGCCACGCACAGCCGGCGCAGAGGACACGACGGTGACATCCTTCATGGTGGCAGCTGGCAGCTCCATGGACTGGAGGGTGCCCGCAGCAGCCACGGACTCACCGGTGACTGCACCTGCACGCAGGGTGTAGATCGGGGCTGCACCGCCCACGGCGGCAGAGACCTGGATGGTGTCGCCGAAGATGGACTGCTTGGCGGTGCGGTCGGCGTTGATTCCGACGACATCGCAGAGCACACCGGAGGCCAGGCGTGCAGCCAAGCGGCCGGCGATCTCATTGCCGGTCAGGTTCGCGGCGACAACGATCGGACCGGGGTTGTGTGCTGCCAGCATGTGGAGGGCATCCACCTCAGGCAGCACAAGGCGGTTGGCCACGCCGGTGGCTTCAGCGGCGATAACCACGGAAGCACCCAGGGAGCCGAGTTCAGCGGCGAATGCCTGGCCGGTGCCGGGTTCGCCGACGACGACTGCGGTGACCTCACCGAGTGCGCGGGCTGCGGTGATCAGTTCAACGGTGACCGGATCCAGACGACCATTGTTCTGCTCTACCAATACGTATGCAGTAGACATGAGAAAAGTTTCTCCTACAGGGAGTTAAGGTTGGTTGGCTAAAACGGGTTGAACTAGATCAGGTTTTCAGCAGCCAGGTAGTCAGCGATCTTCGCTGCCGCCCCGTTGGCGCCGATGATCTCACCCTGGGTGCGTGCGGGGCGCTCAGAGGCTGCGGTCACAGCGGTTGCTGCGTGTGCAATGCCGACCTGCTCTGCGGTGACACCGATCTGTGACAGGTTGAGTCGGCCGATGGTGGCCTTCTTGGCTGCCATGATGCCCTTGAAGTTCGGGAAACGTGGCTTGTCAGCCTTGTCAGCCACCGACACCACCGCTGGCAGAGCTGCCTTGAGCTCATAGCTGCCGGTGTGGTCAACGCGGGTGCCGGTCACCTCAGTACCTTCGATGGCCACTGTGGACAGTCCGGTCAGTGCAGGTGTCTGGCGATACTCAGCCAGAACACCAGGGAGTGCCCCCATGGAACCGTCGGAGGATGCTGCACCTGCGACGATGAGGGAGACGTCCGGGATGGTGTTGATCGCATTGTTGAGAGCCCATGCGGTACCCAACAGATCAGAACCAGCCAGGGCTTCATCATTGAGGAGGATGGCTTCATCCGCCCCCATGGACAAGGCCTTGCGCAGTGCCTCATCAGCAGCGTCCGGGCCGGCGGACAGTGCCACCACCTTGTAACCGGCGTCCGGGTTTGCCTCCCTCAGGCGCAGTGCCTGCTCGAGTGCAAACTCGTTGATCTCATCCAGGACCTCATCCACGCCCTCACGATCAAGGGTGAAGTCAGCCTCCAAGGTCCGCTTGGACCAGGTGTCTGGAACGTTTTTCACCAGCACCACGATTGTGGACATCCACACTCACCTTTCAAACAGTCTCTTATGAAAAAATGAAAACTCTTAGGCCATGATACGCGGGTGGTCATTTCACAGGTCCGCTCCCCGCACACACCACCACGCTAGACCGCCTAGTCTATTAAGGCTAGACTATCCCCTTCGTGGTGGGTTTTACAATGTAAGTCCGACTCTATATTCACAACTCACGGCTCACGCCCATTCCCGCGGACCACAGATCAGCGCCACACCCGTGGTACCAATACGTGTGATCACCACCGCCATCGGCTTCTTCCCCTTCAATCCCAGCTTCTTACGCAGCTGGTCCGGATCCACATCAACACCACGCACCAAGATCTCCACCGAACCCGCACCATGAGCTGCCAGCGCCGCCTTCAACTTCTTCAACGGCACCTGCTCCACCATCCGGAACCCACTGGTGCCGTTAGGAATGCGATCACCGGTCAGATAGGCGATGCGTTCATCCAGCATCCACAGCCCCTCCCGTATGGCGTAATGACGCACCAGGCCAGAACGCACGATGGCACCATCCGGATCAATGATGAACTCCCCTGGCTCGTGGGCCAGCTGCTCACCGGGGGCGTCGTCAAGCAGATCGGTGACACGGTCCACGGACTCACCACGCAGGACCACCGCCTCACGGGTCTCACCACCTGCCAGATCAGGGGTGTACAGGCAAGCCTCCTTCACCCCACCATCCACACTGACCAGACTCACCAGACCATTCCATCCGCTGAAGTCCAGTCCCGGGGCACATTTCACCGCCATGGAATGCCCCGCCCACGCCTCCACAAGGTCAGGCAGGGGCGGCAGCAGCTGGGCCGGATCGGTGATCCTGCGCCCACCAACCCGGCGCGCCGGATCAGCGATGATCACATCCGCACCGGTGACAGCTGGTTGGAGGGCATCGGCACGCAGCAGCTGAGCGCTGTCAAGGTTGTGTCGGGCCATGAGCAGCCGGGCTGTATCAAGGTCGGAGCCGATATAGCCCAACCCTGCCTGCATCACGGCATGTCCCTCAGTGCCGATGGAACAGGTGACATCATGGGCCACTGCAGCACTGTCGAGGAAGGAACGCAGCCGCGCGGCACGAACATCTGCCACCTGCATCGGGGTGGCCTGCTGGGCGGATTCCTGACACATCATCCACGCGGGAGGAAGCTTGCCCACCACGGAGCGTCGCGCCCCGGCAAGCTCCACCACCGCCCTGCCATAATCGCCGAAGTGGGAACGCGCAGCCGCCACATCAGCGATCATGGACTTCTTGGTCAGTTCCATGGTGGTGGTGACGGAATCAACGGTGTGGGCATTGTCAATGAGGAAATGAACCTCATCAGGGCTGAAACTCATGAGCTTCAGTGTAGAGGGCCGGTTTAGAAGCGTTCGATCCGCTTCAGTTCATAGAACTCGCTGTAACGGGGATTGCTCACGGCATCATCGATGATCGGGTTCAGATCGAACTCGTGGATCCTGCCCATCAGCTCAGAGGCGCTGTGGAATTGAGACAGTTCAAACAGGGATGCCCAGGTGGGGATCACCAGACGCAACAGGCCGGCACGCCAGCCCTCCAGGATCAGTTCGGGTGGGAAATAGCCGGTGGAGGACGCCTCACGGGTATCGCCGTCAGCGCACTGCCCCTCTGGTTCGATGGCCACGAAGGAGAAGGTGTCAAAACGTGCCCGATCCCCCTCCGGGCTGGCCCAACGGGCAAAAGGCACGATGAGGTCTGTGCGGATGGCCAGGTTCTCGCGCGTGAGCATCTCCGTGAGTGAGAGCTCATGGCTTTCCAATTTGGCGCGGTAGGAATGGTACTGGCTGGCGTCCTTGACCAGGCCCCGGTCATTGCGGTGCTCCGCCAGCAGGGTTCCGGCTTCTTCGAAGAGTTCACGCACTGCAGCAAAGATCAGTGCGTAGGCGATCTCCGGTGTGGTGTTTAAACGTTCTGCCCATTCCGCAGCATCAGGGCCTTCCCAGATATCGGGATCATGCTCCTTGGAGAAATCCGGAAAGTCACGGGGATCCACACCACCACCAGGAAATACGGTGGTGCGTGGGAAGTGCGGCATCGTGGAGACCCGCTCCTGGATATAGACCTCAAGTTCTGGTTGCCCGTCAATGATGCTGTCGCGGAGCAGCAGTACCGTGGCAGCCAGCTTCCGGCCACCCACACCTTCCATCACCATCACTGCACCACGCTTTCTTCAGTCACCCTCGCCCAGTCTAAGGAATCAACAGTCTTCCCGCAGGCACGGACCACTTTCCGGGAGGAAATAGATTCTCCTCCGGTTGTGCTCCCCCTGCCAGGCCCAATGTCATGCAACTCTTTTCACAACTGTGCCACTATTTCGCCATACGTCTTACCTCCATGCCACGAAAGGGGGTAGCTGGTGTTGACTCACAGGAGCACAATCGGACCTACACACAGATTCCCTGGCTGCCGCAAGATGTTCAGTCCAGCGGCACACCGCCCTGAAAGCTATCCGATTATATTCACTGCTTGGCGCGACGTGTGCGGGCCTTGCGGACCCGGCGTGCAAAGTAGCGTTCACCGATGCGGTCCACCTGAATAGGCTGGTGGAAGGCCTTGGAGAGATTCTCATTGGTCAGGACAGTATCGATGAGCCCCTGGGCGACGATCTCGCCTTCATCCAGCAGCATGGCGTGAGTGAAGCCGGAGGGGATCTCCTCCACGTGGTGGGTGATCATGATGATGGCGGGGGCATCCGCATCCATGGCCAGTGCCCCCAGGTAGGCCACCAGATCCTCACGTCCGCCCAGGTCCATGCCGGCAGTGGGCTCATCCAAGATGAGCAGTTCGGGGTTAGTCATCAGTGCGCGTGCCACCAGCACACGTTTGCGTTCGCCTTCAGACAGGGTTCCCCAGGTGCGATCGCCCAGGTGGATGGCACCGACCTGTTCCAGGATTTCGGTGGCCTGGTCGAAGTCCATCTCGGCATAATCTTCACGCCAGCGGCCCAGGATGGCATAACCTGCGGAGATGACCAGGTCATTGACCTTTTCATTATCCGGAATGCGGTTGCCCAGGGCGGAGGAACTGACACCGATCATGGCGCGCAGGTCACGCATGTCGGTCTTGCCCACCAGCTCACCCATGAGGCGTGCTTTACCGGCGGAGGGGAATTCCTCGGCGGCGGCCATGCGGATCAATGTGGTTTTACCGGCACCGTTGGGGCCGATGATCACCCAGCGTTCATCCAGTTCCACCTGCCAGTCAACAGGGCCCACCAGGTTCCTGCCCTCGCGGGTGAAGGTCACTCCTTCAAAGTCGATGAGGAGATCTTCGTTGTAGTCCTCTTGGAAGTCAGTTGCAGAGTCATTCACGCCTTCCATCATGTCCGATTTCTTCCATCCCGTGTGGAACTGACACAGCTCGGATAAGATTTTGGGAGGGTAACGGTCGGTGGACACCCACCCCCGGCCCCCAGTGATGTGTACGTGTTCCTGTGTTGAAGTTTGTACCGCAATTGAGGAGAAAACTGTGACTGGTCGTCTCGGTATCGATGATGTTCGTCCCCAGCTTCTGGATAAGAACCCGGCAAAGGCGGTGGTGGGTGAAATCGTGCCCATCTCCGCTCTTGTCTGGAGGGAGGGCCACGATGCCATTTCTGCCACCCTGAATGTGCAGGGGCCGGAGGAATCCTCCGTGGCTGCAGAGCCCATCCAGATCCCCATGCGCCAGACCCCCGGTAATCAGGACCAGGTCAACGCCTTCTTTGTTCCTGATGTCCCCGGTGACTGGACCTTCCGCATTGATGCCTGGTCTGATCCGATGGCCACCTGGCGTCACGCCGTGACCGCCAAGATTGAGGCTGGCCAGTCCGCAGCAGAGTTGTCCAATGATCTTGAGCACGGTGCTGACCTGTTTGAAGAGGCCGCAAAGAACCTACCCACCGGTGAGCGCAAGACGCTTGTCGACGTCGCCGTCTCCCTTCGTGGCACCGGTGATCTCCGCGCCCGAGTCGCCCCGGGTCTTTCCGCAGCCACCATGCAGCTGTTGGAGCGTTACCCACTGCGTGAGCTGCTGACCCGCGGTGAGAACCTGCAGGTCAGGGTTGATCGTCGTGACGCTCTGGTCAACTCCTGGTACGAGCTCTTCCCTCGCTCTACCGGTGGTTGGGATGCCCAGGGAAACCCGGTTCATGGAACCTTCGAAACCACCGCCAAGGCACTGGACCGTGTAGCCGCCATGGGCTTTGACACCGTGTATTTCCCACCGATCCACCCCATCGGCGAGATCAACCGCAAGGGCCGCAACAACACACTCACCCCGGAAGCCCACGATGTCGGCTCGCCCTGGGCCATCGGTTCCAAGGACGGCGGCCATGACGCCGTGCATCCGCAACTGGGCACCATCGAAGACTTCAAGAAGCTGCTGGCACGCGCCGAGGAACTTGATCTTGAGGTCGCCCTCGACCTGGCCCTGCAGGCAGCCCCTGATCACCCCTGGGCACAGGACCACCAGGAATTCTTCACCGTGCTTGCCGACGGCACCATCGCCTACGCTGAGAACCCACCGAAGAAGTACCAGGACATCTATCCCCTGAACTTCGATAACGCCCCAGAGAAGATCTACAAGGAGGTCTACCGTGTGGTGAAGTTCTGGGTGGATCTGGGAGTGACCACCTTCCGCGTGGACAACCCCCACACCAAGCCTGCGAACTTCTGGCAGTGGCTGATCCAGGAAATTCACGCCACCAACCCGGAGGTCATCTTCCTGGCTGAGGCCTTCACCCGCCCGGCCCGCCTCTATGGCCTGGCCAAGATCGGTTTCACCCAGTCCTACACCTACTTCACCTGGAAGGTCTCCAAGGAGGAACTCACCGAGTTCGCCACGGAGAGCGCCGCCATGGCTGATGTGTTCCGCCCGAACTTGTTTGTGAACACCCCGGACATCCTGCACGCCTCCCTCCAGCACGGTGGGCGTGCCATGTTTGCCATCCGTGCAGCCCTGGCAGCCACCATGTCCCCGGTCTGGGGTGTCTACTCCGGTTATGAACTCTTCGAACACCAGGCGGTCAAGCCGGGTTCTGAGGAGTACCTGGACTCTGAGAAGTATGAACTGCGTCCACGTGACTTCCAGGGAGCACTGGAATCCCATAATTCCCTGGAGCCTTACCTGACGGCCCTCAACCAGATCCGTCGCGCCAACCCTGCCCTGCAGCAGCTGCGCAACATCCACTTCCACGAGGCTGACAATGACCAGATCATCGTCTACTCCAAGGTTGATGCCCTGACCGGCAACACCGTGCTCGTGGTGGTCAACCTGGATCCACGTTCTGCACGTGAGGCCACCGTCAACCTGGATCTATGCGCCATGGGGCTGGAATCCGGCGCTCAGTTCGAGGTCCGCGACGCCATCACCGGTGTCTCCTACACCTGGGGTGCCACCAACTTCGTCCGCCTGGAACCACTACGCGATGTCGCCCACATCTTCGTCCTGCCTGAACTTCCGGCCTCCCGCCGTGAACGCCTGGCCTGGCGTGAAATCGACCAGTACCGCGCCTAGTCCCCATACCCTCTGGTGAGGTAGGGGGGTATTTCCCCCACCTCAGCAGCCAGAACTGCGGTACCGTCGGTGCAGTTAAACACCGATTAGTTTTCCTTTAATCTTCCCCTTGAATTTCCCCCGATAAGGACCCCAAGCGCCATGAGCTCTGATTCCGCACCTGATCTGCTGAATATCCCTGAAGCGGACCTCAACCGGCTGCGTCACTGCAACCACCACAACCCCCACGGTTTCTACGGTTGGCATGCAACCAAGACCGGTTCGGTGATCCGTACCCGCCAGATCGGTGCGGAGAAGGTGGAACTGCTTGTTGATGATCAACCGGCAGAGATGTCCCCCATCGGCGATGATATTTTCGCAATCGAGCTCACAGCCACCGAGGCCTTTGATTACCGTCTGCGGGTGACCTGGCCCGGCCAGGAGCCACAGGTCACCGCTGACCCTTATGCCTTCCTTCCCACCCTGGGCGACATGGACATCTACCTCATCTCTGAGGGACGCCATGAGCGCCTGTGGGATGTGCTCGGTGCCAACATCAAGACCTATGAAACCATGATTGGTGAGGTCAAGGGCACGGCCTTCGCCGTCTGGGCCCCCAATGCCATCGGTGTAGCTGTGGTCGGAAACTTCAACGGCTGGAATGCCTCCCAGCACGCCATGCGTTCCATGGGTGGCTCCGGAGTGTGGGAGCTGTTC
>NZ_CALZFS010000064.1 GCF_945649885.1 uncultured Corynebacterium sp.
TAGCTGCGTTAAAGATTGAATATAGCGATCCTTTGTTGCTTCATCATGTCCTGGAGCGGTAGCAAAACTAGTGGTAGGAGACTCTTTTTTAGTAACTTGCATGCGTTCTTGAATACGTGCAGTTATTGGAGTTTCATAGGCTCCATAAGGGAGAATGGAGTCATTCTTCTTAGGCACAGACACCGTTAATTGAACCGTTCACTAATTAAATCGATCGTTGGGATATCTGCAGGAGCCCACTTCAGGGAATTAAGTTCACTAGGTTTGAGCCAACGAATTTCAGCATGTTCAGTGAGCTGGGGTTCACCACTGATGAGTTCACACCAGTAAGTGGCAAGCTCAACAATCCCAAAGGAGTATTCATAGGCGGTGGTAGTGATGTGGTCGCCAATGGAGGCTTCACACAGGAGTTCTTCTTTGAGCTCCCTGGAAAGAGACTCTTCCGGTGTTTCGCCAGACTCGATCTTTCCGCCTGGGAACTCCCAATAACCGGGAAGTGCCTTATCTGGTCCTCGTTGTGCAGCGAGTATCAATCCGCCACGAAGAAGCACGGCACCAGTTACAGGGATTCTTTTCTTCATAGCTATCGATTCTCTCATGATTGCTTATCGAAGGGAGCTTGACCAGGTTAAATCCCTCGCTTCATCACCCAAGCCAGCACTTCACCAGATCCCTTAACAGTGAGGCTGTCAGCATCTTCCGCGCGCAGAACATCGCCTTCCTCAAGGCTGTGCTCAGCAACAGTGACATTTCCAGAGATAATATAGAGGTGGATGAAGGCCGCGCCGGGGAGTTTGGCCACGGAATCGGTGAGACGGGCTACCCGCATGGATGCACCAGTCGTGCCGAGAGGCAGTGGGGAGTCAGGACCAGCCACCTGAATGAAGTCACCTGACGAAAGTGCGTTGTCAAAGTCATGCGCTTTGTGTGAGGGTGTGGTTCCGGAAGTATCGGCTGGTAACCAGCTCTGGACAATGCGTGCTGTCTGTCTGCTGGTGTAACCGGCATCATTGACCTCTGAATGTCTCACACCTGAACCTGCACTGATGTGTTGGGCCATGCCTGTGCTGATCACCGTGGCGGTATCCGATCCGGAATCCCGGTGTCTGACAGCACCGCCTACAATCCAGGAGACAATCTCCACATCCTTATGAAAGTGCATGTCAAAGCCCTCACCAGGGGAGACGATGTCATCGTTATGGACCATGAGAAGGCCGAAGGCATTGGCCTCCAGGTCGAAGCTTCCAGTGGCGGGGAAAGACTGCCGGGATATTACTGCCGGGTCTTTCCAATGATCGCGCTCTGCTGAGCGAATGACGCTAAAAGTAGTCATATCCTGACCTTAACTATCTTGCGTGTTTTTAAAAGAGAATTGAAGAAGAGAAGCACACTGCGGGAACGCAATGGGAGCCTATGATGTGCGAGCCATATCTGGGTCTTCTGATCCAGGCTAGACCCCACTTTCTTCAAGACGAGTAAACTGTTCTTTATGCCTTTATCCTCTCCTCAGTACTTTCCAGATGTCGCGCTGATCATTGAGGGAGGTGGAACCCGTAATGCCTATACTGCAGCACTTGTTGACGAGTTGATTGCGCACAATATTCACTTCGGTTGGGTCGGGGGAGTATCTGCCGGGTCTTCGCATCTGGTGAATTACCTGTCGGGGGACCGCACCCGTGCAGTGAAGAGCTTTGTGGAGTTCGCAGCTGACCGTAATAGTTCTGGTATCCGCCCCCTGCTCACGGGCAAGGGCTATTTCCATGCGGAGCACATCTATGAAACCGCGACCGGTGCTGATCAGCCGTACCCTTATGATTTTGAGACCTTCTCCAAGAATCCCACGCCCTTCCAGATCTCAGCGGTGCGTGCTGATACCGGTGAAACGGTGTACTGGGGCCGGGAGGACACACCTGATCTGGGTAGTTTGATGAAACGGGTGAGGGCATCCTCGACAATGCCAGGTTTTATGCCGATGCCGGTTATTGATGGCGTTTCTTATGTGGATGGCGCTATAGGGGAGACCGGTGGGCTCATGTTGCAGCCTGCTATCGACGCAGGTTTCACCCGTTTCCTCGTCATCGCCACCCGGCCACGTGGGTACACGCGACCTGAGTTCTCCCGCCCGCGCCTGGTCACCACTGCGCTACGGCGCTACCCTGCAATCGCCCAGGCAACCCTGGCCAGGCCGGCATTGTATAACGAGACCAAGCAACGCCTCCTTGAGCTGGAGACCGCAGGGCAGGCCTATCTCTTCTTCTCCGAGGATATGAACATCCAGAACACGGAAACTCGCCTGCACCGGCTGCAGAACACATTCCAATTAGGCATGCGTCAGGCAAAACGAGACTTCCCAGCCATCCTGGAGTTTCTACAGAGGGGATAAAGTCCCTGCACAGAGTGCCCCAAATGCCAGGATAATCAGGAGCCTCGACAGTACGATTAGGGGAGTTACTACATTTCTGGTGTGTCCCTCATCGGATCCTCTCACCTTAAGGAAGTTCCATGAAAATCCGTACTTTCTTCGCTACTGCTGCCGCCGCAACCATTGGTACCAGCTCCCTACTTGCTCCAGCAGTCAACGCCGCAACGGTGGAATTTGAAGGCAGTTACTGCAAGATCACGATCACTGACCTCGAAATAACTGAGATGCGTAAGGCTGTGGTGAACTCTGACCCCGGCGCTGAACAACGGGTGAAGGATGCTTTTCCCGGCCTGGAAAAAGAACTGGATATCTTGCTGGGTGAGGTTGAAACGCAGTTCTTGACCAATGTGGCTGTGGATTCAAAGTTATTTTCTCCCCAGGGGCAGCAAGCTCTGAACGCATACATGGCTGATGGCTTTGACCAGGGATACACCGAGGCTGACCTCATCCTCATCCTGGTGGCACCAGCCATTCCGGATCTACTGGGAGGATACTTCGATGAAAATGGAGAAACACTGGTTGGTTCACAGTTTTTGACAAAGTCCATGGCGCGACAGCAGATCATCCAGATTGACAACTATGGGAAGGCTTCTGGATTCCACTCCTCTGGTGACAGGTTCCTGGGACTGCAGTCCAGTCCGAAAGCTTCAGCAATTGTCTCCCCGGCATTGGAAACCATGACTGTTTTTGCTGACCAGGTAAAGCAACCGTTTCAGGCATGCGTTGATGCCAAGGCCATTCCCGGTGATGGGGATGCCAGCCCGGGTGAGGAGGGAAATGGTGATGGAGACGGCAACGGCAGTGGTGACGGTGGACCCGGCGGTGACGGCAACAATGATGGCGACACTCCAGGTGGGAATGGCGATGCCACTCCCGGAGGAAACCCTGATGGAACCAACAGTGGAACTGGTAATCAGGCAGGCAGGGGCGGCAGTTCTTTCGGAAGCAGTTAGGTCCTAAGCCACAGTCTCCAGGTGTTTCTCCGCGATCTCATGGATGAGACGTGCCGCCACGCGGGCGGTGCGGTTGTTGATGTCGAGGGCCGGGTTGACCTCCACGACGTCGACAAGCTTCAGCTTCCCGGTGGCCGCAAGGGCGTGGCACACCGCGCGGATGGTGGCCAGGGGGACACCGACGGGCGCTGGTGAGCCGGTGCCTGGGGCTATCGATTCGGCGAGCACGTCAATGTCCACGGTGAGGTGGATGTGTTCGCTGTGCTGGATGCGCTGAAGTGCCATGGCAGCGGCCTGCTCCGGTGGGAAACTGGTGAGTTCATCATCGGTGACCACCGTGACGCCCAGCCGTTCAGCGGATTTGAAGAGGAAAGCAGTGTTGTTGGGCACGGAAACACCCAGTACTGAATAGTCGAATTCTTCGCCGACAAGTTCTGCCACCTGTCGGAATGGGGTGCCGTTGGTGGGTTCGTCTGCGGCGCGCAGGTCCAGGTGGGCATCCAGATTGATGATCGCAGGGGAATGTCTAAGTGCGCGGTAGACGCCGCGGTGGGAACCAAAACCAGCTTCATGTCCACCGCCCAACACGATGGGCAGGTGCCCGGCACGCACGATATCTTCCACAGCCTGACTCAGTTCATCGTGTCCGCGTTCCAGGTCATGATCGTTGACCACCACATCGCCGGCGTCATAACGGGAATGTCCATCATGGACAGCCAGCCAGCCCAACGCGTTGCGGATCGCAGCGGGACCCTGTGCGACACCCACCGGACCATGGTTGCGCAGATTGCCCTCATCAGAGGCAAAGCCCAGCGTCGCGACGCCCCGTTTCGCTGTTCCCGGTGTGGTCAGCGGCTCGACGGTGGTATACCAGAGACCGTGGTCGGGATTATTACCGTCAACGCGACCAGCCCAGGAACGGGGAAGTTCAGAAGGAAAGATATTAGTTTCATTGCTCATGCCAGCCACCGTAGGGAGGCGGCATGAGTCTGACAGAGTTCACTGAGTTTGATAGATGCAAAAAACCTGGTCCCACGGGGTGAGGGACCAGGTTTTCAACGTGTGAAGAGCTTAGATGTTGCGGGGATCAAGCTCTTGATAATTCAACGGGGCGATCGCCTTGGGGCGGCCAGTGATGAAGTAGAGCGCGGTCATCACCACGAGGAAGCCCATGCCCACACCCAGGGCCAGGTGGTAGTTGTCGTACCAGATCATGATGCCGAAGGTGAAGGTGATGAAGAGGATCGCGAAGTACTGGCCGAAAGGATAGAAAGGTACCGGGAACTTCAGGGAGGCAACCTCCGCCGGGGACATGTGGCGGCGGGATGCCACCTGGGCCAGCAGGATCATCAGCCATACGTAGACGGTGGCGAAGGTGGCCAGTGATGCCACGATCACGAAGACCTCTTCCGGCAGCAGCACGTTGAGGATGACACCGGCGACCAACACGATGATCATGATGGCGGTGGTCATCACAGGAACACCACTGCGGGACACCTTGGCCATGGCCTTCGGCGCCAGGTTCTCCTTGGCCAGGCCGGTGAGCACGCGGCCGGCACCGAAGAGGTCCGCGTTGATGGCGGACAGTGCCGCGGTGATCACCACGAGGTTGAGCAGGCCGGCAGCCCAGTTGACACCCAGGGTGGAGAAGATCTGCACGAAGGGGGACTCTTCACCGGTGATGGCCTGCCAGGGGTTCAGTGCGAGGATGACCAGGATGGCACCCACATAGAACAGCAGGATGCGCACCGGGACAGTGTTGACAGCCTTGGGGATGGACTTCTCAGGATCTTCAGCCTCAGAACCAGCCACGCCGATGATCTCCGTGCCACCGAAAGCGAAGAGCACCAGGATGAAGGCTGCGATCATGCCTTCCACACCATTGGGGAAGAATCCGCCGTGCTCCCACAGGTTGGAGATGCCGGAGACATCAGGGGAATTGCCCAGGCCGAAGGCCAGGATGGCGGCGCCACCGATGATCATCGCCACGACCGCGGTGACCTTGATCAGGGTGAACACGAACTCCAGCTCGCCGAACCAGCGCACTGATGCCAGGTTTGCGCCACCGACGATGAGCAGGGTGGCAGCCACCCAGACCCACTGTGCGGTGTCCGGGAACCAGAATTTCATATAGATGCCGATGGCCGTGAGGTCCGCCAGACAGACGATCAACATCTCAAAGGCGAACATCCAACCGGTGATATAGCCGGCCCAGCCTCCCAGGTGTGCGCGGGTATATACAGCGAAGGAACCACGGACGGGGTGGCGCACGGACATCTCACCAAGTGCACGGAGCATGAAGTAGACGACAGCGCCGCCGAGCAGGTACACCAGCAGTACTGAGGGGCCTGCAGCCTGGATCGCGCCGGCGGAGCCATAGAACAGGCCTGTGCCGATGGCGGAACCGAGTGCGATGAAGTGGATGTGGCGTGCGCGTAGACCTTTAAATTTCCTGGTCGTTATCGTCGCATCGGACACGGTAGGGGAGGCACTCATTGAGATGCGGTCTCCATTTCAGGACATTCCCACGTGCGCCCCGGGGGCCAAGAGCATTCACTGGTGGACGCAAGTGGTACGGAATTTGAACGGGGATTACCTTACTCTCTCCATTGGAAAATCTTATGGTCGGACTAAATACCGCCATCGCAGGAAATGTCTCAAAAACCCCTGTTGGTGGTTGGCATCACAGGCTATGGGGCGTGTGTGCAGGTCGCATGCCCGATCGGGCGAGTTTTTGGGATCTTTGGGGATGTATATCTCATTTATGCAGCTCAACCTATCGGTAGTGCAGTGGTCAATATTGTTTTAGATGTGGAGTTTCTGAGGGAAGTGGCGTAGGTTTAAGAAACAATGAGAAATACCGATAACGTCACCGGCGACGTAGAACAGCCGGAAAACGTCATTTCGTCGGAATCTCAGGAAACCCCGCAGGGTGACTCAGCGTCAGCTGACTCTGCTTCCGAAACCCCCAACAACACTGTTGAGGACACTGCTGTGTCCAAGGGCGAAGAAGATATCACCAGGGTTGCGGAAATTTCTGAGGACGCCGACTCCGCTAATGAAGCGGACAACGCGAGTAATGTAATCGAAGAGCATGTGAACGAGGACTCCTCGGAAGACGCAACCCCGTCTTCAAACGAGTCATCCTCTACGGAAGCAAGCAACGGCTTCGATGCACTCGGATTGCCACCGCAGGTTCTTGCTGCAGTGCGCAAGGTGGGTTACGAAACTCCTTCCCCAATTCAGGCACAGACCATCCCAGTCCTCATGCAGGGCCAGGATGTTGTTGGTCTGGCACAGACCGGTACCGGTAAGACCGCAGCCTTCGCGCTGCCGATCCTTTCCCGTATTGACAAGTCCGTGCGCAGCCCACAGGCTCTCGTGCTTGCACCAACCCGTGAGCTCGCGCTCCAGGTTGCAGACTCCTTCCAGTCCTTCGCCGATCACGTTGGCGGACTGAACGTCCTGCCGATCTACGGTGGACAGGCCTACGGCATTCAGCTGTCCGGTCTCCGCCGCGGCGCCCACATCGTTGTGGGTACCCCAGGCCGTGTCATCGATCACCTGGAGAAGGGCTCACTGGATATCTCCGGTCTGCGTTTCCTCGTGCTCGATGAGGCCGATGAGATGCTCAACATGGGCTTCCAGGAAGATGTTGAGCGCATCCTCGCCGACACCCCGGATGACAAGCAGGTTGCTCTGTTCTCTGCGACCATGCCAAACGGCATCCGTCGTCTGAGCAAGCAGTACCTGAACAATCCGGCTGAGATCTCAGTCAAGTCTGAGACCCGCACCGCCACCAACATCACCCAGCGCTACCTCTCTGTTGCACACCGCAACAAGATGGACGCACTGACCCGTATCCTCGAGGTCACCGAGTTCGAGGCAATGATCATGTTCGTGCGTACCAAGCACGAGACTGAGGAAGTTGCCGAGAAGCTGCGTGCCCGCGGATTCTCCGCCGCAGCCATCAACGGTGACATCGCTCAGGCACAGCGTGAGCGCACTGTTGATCAGCTCAAGGACGGCCGCCTGGACATCCTGGTTGCCACCGATGTTGCTGCCCGTGGTCTTGACGTCGAGCGCATCTCCCACGTGCTCAACTATGACATCCCGAACGACACCGAGTCCTACGTCCACCGCATCGGCCGCACCGGCCGTGCAGGTCGTACCGGCGAGGCGATCCTGTTCGTCACCCCACGTGAGCGTCGTATGCTGCGTTCCATCGAGCGTGCCACCAACGCACCGCTCAACGAGATGGAACTGCCGACCGTCGACGAGGTCAACGAATTCCGCAAGGTCAAGTTCGCTGACTCCATCACCAAGGCTCTCAAGCACTCCCAGGTCGGACTTTTCCGCGACCTGATCAAGGAGTACTCCGAGAAGAACGACACTCCGCTCGAGGACATCGCTGCTGCACTGGCCACTGAGGCCCAGTCCGGTGGAGACTTCTTCCTCACCGAGCAGGCTGCAGACCGTGATCGCGGACGCGACCGTGGTGACCGTTCCTCCCGCTTTGACGATCGTGGCGATCGTGGACGTGGACGCGACCGTGGTGACCGCGGAGACCGTGGCGACCGTCCATCCCGCTTCGACCGTAACGACGAGAACCTGGCCACCTACCGCATCGCGGTTGGTAAGCGTCAGCACGTCCGCCCGGGTGCCATTGTCGGTGCCCTGGCCAACGAAGGTGGCCTCAACTCCAAGGACTTCGGCCGCATCACCATTGCAGCCGATCACACCCTGGTTGAACTGCCTAAGGATCTCCCACAGAGCACCCTCGACGCCCTGGCAGATACCCGTATCTCCGGGCAGCTCATCAACATCGAGCGCGACTCCGGTGGACGCCCACCACGTCGCTTCGAACGCGATGACCGTGGCGGCGACCGTGGAGGATTCCGCGGTAACCGTGAAGGCGGCGGCGACCGTGGCGGCCGCGGAGGATTCCGCGGTAACCGTGAAGGCGGCGGCGACCGTGGCGGCCGCGGAGGTTTCCGTGGCGGACGCGACCGCGATGACCGTGGCGGACGTGGCGGCTGGAGGGATTAATTCCCCCGGCCCGCGTAAGCAGCCCTAGCTTTTAAAGAACGACCCACTTCACCTGATAAAGGTGAGTGGGTCGTTCTTTGTCGTTGTGAACTCCTGGTTGGATAAGTCCCTACATTTATGGAACTCTGAGTGTTTCAGATCTGCCTTTCTCCGGGATGGTGTGGACAAAGTTCCACAAATGTATGTGCTCTGTGCTGCAGAAGACAAAGACCGCGGCTGTCACCTTCCTGTCCAGGCAGGGGAGGGGCAGTCGCGGTCTTTTGTATGGAAGAGCCTAGAAGAACATGGTGATGGCGGTGAGAACCCACAGCAGGGCCCAGATGCCACTGAACATGGACAGCTGGCTCTTGGCCTTCTTCCAATCGGTGATCTCATAGGTTTTTTCTGCCAGTTCATCGGCTTCCAACAGCCCGAGTGCACCCATCATCTTCTTCTGGCGGGGGATGACGAGGAAGAACAGCACCGCCCAGGCCAGAAGTGCCAGGACGATGGCGGCGTGGAAATTGTACTGGGTGAAGTAGTAGCTGGCATCCAGGAACATGATGGCCAGTCCGAGCAGGGGGACCAACAGGGAGAGGACTCCGTAGTTCTGGGTGATGTCGTACAGGGTCTTCGCGGCACCTGCAGCGTGAGTGTCGCCGGTGTTGGCTTCAGCGGCGCGGAGGTGGAAGGAGGAGGTGGCCACGGTCACCGGCCCGAGGAAGAGGATGGCGGTCAGTACATGGAGGACGATCACGATGGTGGTCACGGTGGGCTGCTGGGACCTTTCACTTGGGTATTGTCAACGGGTGGAGCTTGTCCAAAGACACCCTAACCAGATCCGCCGGTTTTGACGAAACCACAACTGCGTCTCCCTACCCGGATGTCAGCTTCGGGGAGGGGGAGTTCATAGTGGGCGGCCACGGCGAACATCCGTTGTGCATACCAGCACCGTGAACCCTGGTGGGAGGGCAACCACTCACTGGGCAGTTGATCGGATTTGGTCTGGTTCTCACTACGGTTGACCAGGACCAGGTTGCTGGGATCATTGGCAAAACGGATACGTTCTATAGCGCTCCAGGAGTGTGCTCCGAGGTCCCAGGCGGCGCTGAGGGGCAGGATGTGGTCGACTTCCGCACTGTCCAGATCAAGGGGTTCGCCGGAGTAGGGGTCAGTCTCGCCTGCGGCCGACACCACGGCTTCCCGAACGCCTGACTGCCAGGTCCCGAAACGGGTTTCGCGGTCATAGCCGATGATCCGGACCCGTTGGGTGACTGGTTTCACCGCCGCGAGCTCCGGCTTGTCGGGATTGAGGAAGGGGGCTGCTGTGTAGGCGGTCAGGGCAAGAGTGAAGACGGCGAGTAACCTGATGAATGTTTTCACATTCAGGTTAGACTCGCCGTCTTGAGCAGAGGTTCCCTCGGGCGGAGTTTAAGGGTTGTTTGGAGTCTGCTTGATCTCCTGTGCAACCTCAGCAAAATCTACATCTTCATCGGTCATGCTGGTGGCATGGGAGAGGCGTGCTGCGGTGTCGAACTCGTCCGTGATCTCCTTGATCGGAGCCTTGGTCATCAGGGAGACAACGACCATGACTATGGCGGCCAGGGCGAAGCCCGGGACGATCTCGTAGATGATATCGCCCAGTGCGGTGGAGCCCCAGACGATGGAGACAACTGCACCGGTGACCATGCCGGCGATGGCACCGGGGGCATTGAGACGCTTCCAGTAGAGCATCGCCAGGATGATCGGGCCGAAGGCAGAACCGAAGCCAGCCCACGCGAAGCCCACCAGGCCGAGAATGGAGTCCGAGGGGTTGACTGCCATGAGCGCGGCGATGACAGCCAGCACGATGACGGTGCCACGGGACAGGCTCAGCAGGGTCTTCTGGTTGAGTCCGTCCTTCTTGACCACCTTGAGCAGATCCTCAATGAGGGAGGAGGCGGTGACCAGCAGCTGGGAGGACATGGTGGACATGATCGCAGCCAGAACAGCGGTCAGAACCAGACCGGCGATCAGTGGGTGGAAGAGCACACGGGCCAGATCCAGGAAGACAGATTCATAGGCGTTGGTATCCGTGACGGAGTATTCAGGGTTTTGTGCGAAGAATACGGTGGAGATCATGGCCACGAAGGTGGCACCCACCAGGCACAGGATCATCCAGGAGATACCGATGCGACGGCCCTGCTTGGCTTCAGCAGGGGAGCGCAATGCCATGAAGCGGACCACGATGTGGGGCTGACCGAAGTAGCCCAGACCCCAGGCGATATTACCGATGATCGCAGCGACGGACACACCGGTGATCATGGAGAAATACGTTGGGTTGCCAATGCCGTCGGTGTGCGGACCGTAGTCATTGGAGGCGGCGAAGCTGAAGATATCAGCCGGGTTGCTCAGCGCCAGGATGGCCACGACGGGGACGATGATCAGGGAGAAGAACATGATTGTGCCCTGGACAGCATCGGTATAGGAAACCGCGAGGAAGCCACCGATGAAGGTGTAGGCCACCGTCACGCCGGCCACGATGGCCATGCCGGTCAGGTAATCGCCACCGAAGGTGGATTCCCAGTACACGCCGCCGGCCACCATGCCGGAGGATATGTAGAAGGTGAAAAAGACAATGATGATCAGTGCTGCGATGATGCGCAGGGCACGGGACTTGTCACGTAGACGGTTCTCAAAGAATGAGGGCAGCGTGATGGAGTCCTGGGACACCTCGGTGTAGGAACGCAGGCGTGGGGCGACGAACATCCAGTTGGCCCAGGCACCGATGGTCAGACCGATGGCGATCCACAGCTCGGACATGCCGGTGACATAAAGCGCACCTGGAAGACCCATCAGCAGCCAGCCGGACATATCTGAGGCACCTGCTGACATGGCGGCGACGAAGGGGTTCAGTCCACGTCCGCCGAGCATGTATTCGTCATATTTTTGGGTTTTGCGGTAACTCCAATAACCGATGAGCACCATGACCAACATGTAAATAATGATGGCGATGATGAACCAGGTGTTATCACTCACGAGGTTCTCCTTTGATGATTATTCGATCGTGGTTCAATGGTTTTTCAAAAGCAGCATTTCATCCGGTGATAACCTGAGACGGGCATCACTGGAAAAATGCTGTGAAGGCTAACACTAACCCACACCCGGTGGTGTTGAAACACACAGAAACAAAAGTCACCCCAATGTGGGAGTGGCTGCCGCTAGACGCTCCGGCACTCTCAGGCAGGAGATCTGTGCTGTCACCTGCAGGGTGTTCCCTGGCGCCCACTGTGGCGGCTGTGCCACCCCAGAATGCGGTCCACTTCAGGTGCATCACCCCAAGGTCGGGGAGAACAGGATAGGCTAGAAGAGTTATCCACAGTGTTTGCACATGGATACGAGTAATGGTTGATACTTGTTAGAAATGAGCACATGACTTCTCACCTGCTGCATGGTCTTTGGATCAAGGACCGAGGCCTTCAACTGTGGATTGAGCAGGTCGATGGCCATAAGATCGTCCTGCCTGAGGCAGTGGAGGCGGGAACGTTTCCACCCGTGGTTGATCAGATCCTCGAGGGCAAGACTTTCCGACCCCGGATGAAGGTGCATCTGCGTACCCCGAAGGGCCGGCAGGTGGAGCTTCCCATGCCCACGGCTGCCTTCACCCCGGAGGAAGCTGTCCGGGTGTTGTCCCAGCTCAGTTTCCTCCAGGCGGAACTGCCTGCGGCCACCAAGGCACAACGTGCCACCATCGCACCGGATCTGTTGTGGATCATCGCTATGTACCGGGGCCTGACCCGTTTTGTCCAGGCAGGTCGCGTCACCTTGAAGACCGTGATGATGGACAACTCCTGGTGGCCCCAGTGGCAGTTGTCCGCCAGCCTCGCGGAACGGGGTTGGTTGGCGGAGATGAACCACACGGCTCCGGGAATCCTGCTGAAAAACGGTGGCAAGGATCTGGCGGGTGTGATGGCCAATGAGCTGCCGCACTGGATCGCCAACCACATCCTGGCTGATTACCGTGATGAGGTCCTGCCCTATGCCCGCCATGAGTTTTTAGATGCGCTCCTTTATAACCATGCTCTGCGCAAGGGGTCAACCATGCTTACCCATGCGCTGAATCAGTGGAAGAACACGATTACCTCGGCGTCGCTGCAGCTGGTGATCATCGTGGAGGAACCCCCGACGGATTCTGATTATGAGGATCCGATGGATTCCGTCTGGCCGGTGCGCCTGATGGTGCGGTCCGGTGTGGATGCACCACAGCCGATCCAGAAGCAGAATATTGATTCTGGTGGCCTGGAATCACTGCGTCAGCAGTTTGAAACCGCCAAGACCATTTCCTATCTCCTGGATCCCGCCCGCGATGATGCGATACCCGCCCACGAGGCGAACATCGTGCAGAAGGGGGATTGGGATATTTGCCTCAATACCCTGGAGATCGTCGACTTCATCAGTCATGACGTCGCAAAGCTCAAAAAGGCCGGGGTCACGGTCATGCTGCCCAAGGCGTGGAGTGCCTATGAAACGCGCGCCCAGGTGGAGGCCCGCACACCGGGCGATCCGGCGGATTCCGCCACCAATTCCATCATCGGTCTGGATCAGCTGGTGGAATATGACTGGAAGATCAGCGTCGGTGATGTGGAGTTGACCGATGATGAGATGCAGGAACTGGTGGAATCCAAGTCCGGTCTGATCCGCCTGCGCGGTGACTGGGTCATGGCTGACCAGGATGCGCTGCGCCGCATCACCGGCTATATGGAGGAGTTGTCCAAGTCCTCCCAGAAGCGGGCCAAGGCGGAGATGGAAAAAGCCGCCATGGAAGCCAAACTTGCAGAAGCAGCAGGGGAGGAGGGCTGGCAGCTGTTGGCCGCTCATGCGGAACAGTTGCGCCAGAAGTTCAATGAAACCTACTCCGGTGAGGGCCATGGTGAGGTCACGCTGTCTGAGCTGCGCGAGATTGCGCTCAAGGCCGCGGAGAATGAACCTGTGGAGTTCACCGGTTCCCAGTGGTACAGCTCCCTGCTGGGCGGAACGGAGACCCCGGCACCGGCGCGGGTGGATATCCCAGACACGGTCATCGCCGATCTACGTGAATACCAGCGCCGCGGTGTTGACTGGTTGTACTGGATGTCGGAGAACAACCTCGGTGCGGTGCTTGCCGACGACATGGGCCTGGGCAAGACCCTCCAGCTGCTCAGTCTGCTGGCCGTCGAGCGTGCCGAGCACCCCGACCGTGAGGTCAAACCCACCCTGGTGGTCTGTCCGACCTCCGTGGTGGGCAACTGGGCGGTGGAGGCCGAGAAGTTCGTGCCCGGCCTCAAGGTGATGGTCCACCATGGACCACAACGTGACAATGGTGAGGCATTGGTGAAGAATGCCGCCAAGGTGGATCTGGTGGTGACCTCCTATGGTGTGGTTACCCGTGACTTCAAACTGTTGGGTGGGGTGAACTTTGACCGTGTGGTGCTCGATGAGGCCCAGGCGATCAAGAATTCCTCCACACGCGTGTCCAAGGCTGTGCGCTCGTTGCCCTCACGTCACCGGGTGGCGCTGACCGGTACCCCGGTGGAGAACCGTCTGTCTGAGATGCGTTCCATCCTGGACTTCTGCAATCCCGGTGTGTTGGGCAGTGCCTCCTTCTTCCGTAATCATTTTGCCAAGGCTATTGAGCGTGAGCAGGACGAGGACATGACTGAACGTCTCCGTCAGCTGACGGCACCGTTTATCCTGCGCCGCCTGAAAACTGATGCCGCAATCATTGATGATCTCCCGGAGAAGTCCGAACGCATCATCCGTGTGGACATGTCCTCGGAGCAGGCCTCCTTGTACAAGGCGCTGGTGGAGGATGTGCAGCAGCAGCTGGATCAGCGTCAGGGGATGTCGCGCAAGGGACTGGTGCTGGCCACCATCACGCGCATCAAGCAGATCTGTAATCACCCGGCGCACTTCTTAGGCGATGGTTCCCCCCTCACGATCAAGGGCAAGCACCGTTCCGGCAAGGTTGAGGCCTTGATGGATCTGTTGGATGATGCCGTGGCGGAGGAACGCCGCACCCTGATCTTCACCCAGTACACCGCCTTCGGCCGGATCCTGGCACCCTATCTGTCGGACCGTCTGGGCGCGGACATCCCCTTCCTGCACGGTGGTGTGTCCAAGACCGGCCGTGACCGCATGGTTGCCGATTTCCAATCTGGTGAGGGGCCACCGGCGATGATCCTGTCGCTCAAGGCGGGTGGTACTGGTCTGAACCTGACGGCTGCCTCCATCGTGGTGCACATGGACCGCTGGTGGAACCCGGCCGTGGAGAACCAGGCCACCGACCGTGCCTTCCGCATCGGCCAGAAGAGCAATGTGGATGTGTACAAGATGATCACCGCCGGCACCATGGAGGAGTCCATCCAGGACATCCTGGATGGCAAGATGCACCTGGCCAGCGCCATCGTCGGCGAGGGCGAGGGCTGGATCACTGAACTCAACCCGGATGAACTGGCCATGCTCATGAGCTACCGCGAAAGGGAGGGTGCAGATGTCTGATGAAACCACCGGCTCGGGGGCGTCCCGCAGGCCACACATGGATAATGTCATCTACGCCAACTTCGGTGCGAAGACGAGGGTGGATACGGCGGAGTCAGCAGAAAGCGCTGCCAACAAG
>NZ_CALZFS010000065.1 GCF_945649885.1 uncultured Corynebacterium sp.
ACACCGGTTTGCCATCACCTATCACCGTCAGCAACGTTCCAAGCGGATGCGGGTATCGGAACTTGATGGCATCAAAGGACTGGGACAGACCCGCAGAACTGAACTGGTGAAGCATTTTGGTTCGGTGGCGAAGCTCAAAGAAGCATCTGTGGAACAGATCACCGAGGTGAAGGGTTTCGGCCCGAAACTTGCCGCCAGTGTTCATGAGTCCTTGCACAACGAGGCATAGACACGCCCCAGGTGGGACGAGGCAGAACATGTAAACAACCGTTGAGAGATATTGATGAGGGCCATCGGCGAACCTGTGTCGGATGCTCTGGCTAGTATGTAGACATGAACCAATCCGCTGGCTCAACGATGCCCGACTCCGCGCAAAGCTCCAACCATGACACGACCTTCACTCCTGTCATCGTCACCGGCATGTCCGGTGCCGGTCTCAGCACTGCAGCCCGTGTCCTTGAGGATCTCGGTTGGTATGTGTCCCACAACCTACCACCGCAGATGATCCTGCCCCTGGTGGAGATGTGTGCCAAGGAGGATTCGCCGGTGGATAAGGTTGCTGTGGTCTGTGATGTCCGTTCCCGCGAGTTCCGCGGTGGTCTCCGGGAAACCATCACCGAGCTCGAGGAGAAGAACCTCGCACCTACGGTGCTGTTCCTTGATGCCCGTGATGATGAACTGATCCGACGTTTCGATAACGTGCGTCGTACGCACCCTCTCCAGGGCAGCCAGACCCTCCAGGTCGGTATTGAACGTGAGCGTCAGATGCTGTCAACGCTCAAGGAGGATGCCGATGTTGTCATCGACACCTCCGAGCTGTCAGTGCACGATCTGCGCCGGGCGATTGAATCCTCCTTCCGGACCATCGTCAAGCGGATTCAGCATGTCACGATTGAATCCTTCGGTTTCAAACACGGCTCCCCACGTGATGCGGACTTCATCGTAGATGTGCGATTCCTCCCCAATCCATTCTGGGTACCTGAGCTCCGCCCATTCCGAGGTGTGGATAAGCCGGTATCTGATTATGTCCTGGGGCAGAAGGGTGCGGAGGAGTTCCTGGACAACTTTGTCACCATGCTCGATGGCATGCTGCCGGGATACCGGCATGAGGGGAAGAACTTCATCACCGTGGCCATCGGTTGTACCGGTGGGCACCACAGGTCGGTGGCTGTCTCCGAAGAGCTGGCACGTCGCCTGAATGAGAAAACCGACCTGGATGTGTCGGTGGTTCACCGTGACATCGACCGCAATTAGGGGGGAGTGGGAAATTCAATGACCTCGCTGTATAACACCCCTGATTCCCCTGCCGAAATGGTTCCTGATTTGATCTCTGACGTCTCCACGCCTCCTACCGGTGCAGACGCCCCCCGCACCATCACCAGTCTGGGAGGTGGACATGGACTGTTTCAGACGCTCCGGGCTGCCCGCAGCTGTGGACCGGAGATGATCAATGCCATTGTCACTGTTGCCGATGATGGTGGCTCATCCGGAAGAATCCGGCATGAGCTCGGACAGATTCCGCCGGGGGATCTCCGCATGGCACTGGCTGCCCTGACTTCTGATGATTGGGAAGGGGAGCAGTGGGAACGCCTTCTGCAACACCGTTTCGGTGGGCACGGAGCACTCGCTGGCCATGCTCTGGGCAATCTCCTTATCGTGGCACTGACGGATATTCTCGGTACCTCTCAGAATGCTCTTGATCGTGTTGCTGAAATTGCCGGATCGAAGGGACGCGTGCTGCCGGTATGCGTGGAACCACTTGATATCGAAGCCGAGGTATCCGGTCTGGACAAGGATCCGCGCCTGATGCGGCAGGTCCGTGGACAGGTTGCTGTGGCAGCCACCCCAGGCCAGGTCCGCCGGGTCCGACTCATTCCGGAGGATCCCGAAGCCAACTCGGAGGCTGTCCAAGCAATCCTGGATGCGGATCTGGTCACCTTAGGGCCCGGTTCCTGGTTCTCCTCGGTCATCCCCCATATTCTCGTGCCGGAGATCGTTGACGCTCTGGCGCAGACAGAGGCCGCCAAGGTGGTTGTTCTCAACCTCACTGCTGAACCAGGTGAAACAGCGGGCTTTTCTGCCGAGCGACATATTCATGTCCTGAGACAACACGCCCGCAACCTGAGCATTGACCGGATCCTCATTGATTCTGGAACCATCACCTTGCCTTCTGAGCGGACCCATATGGAACGCGCCGCCAGGGCATTGGGCGCAGAAGTCGGTTTCCATGATGTACGCGCGGAAGATGGTCGCGGTAGGTTCACCAGTGTCCATGACCCCGCCAAGCTGTGTTCAGCACTTCTGAGTGAGTACGCGGCGATCCGCACGCGTGTGTAATTGCTCAGGAGACAGCAGCTACGAAAACTGACAGGGGAGCAGTGCTGTGGGGAGGCCATGCTGATCAATCAGCTTGGCCTCCCCACAGTGTTACCGCCCTGCCAGCTAAACTGGGCTATTGGAAATTTTTATAACTGCGGGCAACCGGTGGCGATGAGAGTGCTACCGGGGAAATAACATCCCGTGGTGCGAGGAAGGCATGACCTTGTCACTGACAACTGATATCAAAGAAGAACTGACCGGCGTCAACGTGACACGACCCAGCGCCAAGGCAGCAGAGATCTCTGCTCTCCTGAGATTTTCCGGTGAGATGCAGGCGGTTGCCGGGCGTTTGATCATCGAGGTCAATTTAGACAGCATCGCGGTGGCCCATCGCCTCCGGGACTTCATCAAGCAGCTCTATGCGACAGAGGTGCAGGTGCATACGGTCACCCCGAGTGGTGCACGCAAAAACCCTCGCTACCTCGTGCGCATCATCAATAATGCTGATGAGATCGCCCGTCGGACCGGCTTGGTCACCCGCTCCGGGCATCTCATCCGTGGACTGTCTCCGCAGGTTGTTTCAGGGACGATCAGTGATGCTGAGGCTGCCTGGCGTGGTGCCTTCCTGGCTGCAGGTTCACTGACTGAGCCGGGACGTTCCTCCGCTCTGGAGATTGTCTGCCCAGGTCAGGAGGCTGCCTTGGCCATGGTCGGATGTGCTAGGCGGATTGGTGTGACCGCGAAGACGAAAGATTCCCGTGGTTCTGATCGTGTGGTTGTTCGAGATTCCGAGGCGATCGGGGCATTATTGACCCGGATCGGTGCACAGCGGTCCCGGATGATCTGGGAGGAGAAACGGATCAAGCGGGAAGTGCGGACCCCAGCGAATCGTCTTGCCAACTTTGACGATGCAAACCTGCGCAGATCGGCGCGGGCAGCTGTGGCAGCTGCTGCCCGTGTGGAAAGGGCCATGCGGATTCTCGGTGATGATGTTCCAGAGCATTTGGCTGAGGCGGGGCAGTTAAGGGTGCAACACCGACAGGCCTCCCTGGAAGAGCTCGGGCGTCTTGCTGATCCCCAGATGACCAAGGATGCGGTTGCAGGCAGGATCCGACGTCTGTTGACCATGGCGGACAAGAGGGCGAAGGATACCGGTATTCCAGATACGAATTCAGCGGTGACCGAGGGGCTTCTCGACGAAATGTAGCCAGCACTGTCCCCCTCATGGCGACGGGCAGGGCGACGTAGGGTGCAGGGAGGAGGAAGGGGTAGTGGGGTTGTCCTGAATGGTGGTAAAACGACACCGGGCCGGTGCGGAAACTGGGGGAGCAGCACCACCGGGGAGTGAGTTACGTCACAATGTGGATGGGGTTGCGATTTTCTTGACCGTTAGTGCCGTGTTGTGAAGTGGGGCATGCCCCACCCCGGGTGGGGGTGAATTCTCGCCAGCCCATATTTCTTTCGCAGAGAGTGATCATCCAACATGGGAAAAGAGTGGGATTTCACCCCCGTTTGAGCAAATGGCAATTTTTGATTGTGTCCGGTCATTTTTAAAACTCATGCATTTTCCGG
The DNA here is from genome assembly GCF_945649885.1 of uncultured Corynebacterium sp. Classification (GTDB taxonomy): domain Bacteria; phylum Actinomycetota; class Actinomycetes; order Mycobacteriales; family Mycobacteriaceae; genus Corynebacterium. The sequence goes on from NZ_CALZFS010000065.1 coordinate 3,892, forward strand.
ACTTCGGCGCTAAAATCGGAAGCAGGTTAACATGAGGAGAAATCAGTGACCCAGCCAGGATCGGTAGATTCGGGTGTTGGCTGAGTCTCAGATTTTAACGAGTGAGCCTGGTTAGCAGCGGAAGTGCTTCAGGATTCCCCTGAGCATTCCAGGTAATGGACATGCACAATCATTTTCAGAGGAGCAAGAACATGACTATTCGTGTTGGTATCAATGGTTTTGGCCGCATCGGACGCAACTTCTACCGTGCAGTCCTCGAGCGCAGCGATGACCTCGAGATTGTGGCGGTCAATGATCTGACCGATAACAAAACACTGTCCACCCTCCTGAAGTTCGACTCTATTCTCGGACGCCTCTCCGAAGAGGTTGAATATGATGAGGACTCCATCACCGTTGGTGGCAAGCGTATTGCCGTTTATGAAGAACGTGACCCGAAGAATCTCGACTGGGCTGCACATAACGTTGACATTGTCATCGAGTCCACTGGTTTCTTCACCGACGCTGAAGCTGCCAAGGCTCACATTGATGCTGGCGCCAAGAAGGTTCTCATCTCCGCGCCTGCCAAGAACGAGGACGCAACCTTCGTTTACGGCGTGAACCACCAGGATTATGATCCCGAGAACCACCACATCATCTCCGGCGCATCCTGCACCACCAACTGCCTGGCTCCGATGGCCAAGGTTCTCAACGATAAGTTCGGCATTGAGAACGGTCTCATGACCACCATCCACGCCTATACCGGCGACCAGCGTCTCCACGATGCGCCACACAAGGATCTGCGTCGTGCCCGCGCCGCAGCCGTCAACATCGTCCCCACCTCCACCGGTGCAGCCAAGGCAGTCGCCCTGGTGCTCCCAGAGCTCAAGGGCAAGCTTGATGGCTACGCACTGCGTGTCCCAGTCATCACCGGTTCCGCCACCGACCTGACCTTCACCACCAACTCTGAGGTCACCGTCGAGGCAGTCAATGCCGCCATCAAGGAAGCTGCTGTCGGCGAGCTGGGCGAGACCCTGGCCTACACCGAGGAGCCACTGGTATCTACGGACATCATCACCGATCCCCACGGTTCCATCTTTGATGCAGGCCTGACCAAGGTCTCCGGCAACACCGTCAAGGTTGTCTCCTGGTACGACAACGAGTGGGGTTACACCTGCCAGCTGCTGCGTCTGACTGAGCTCGTCGCATCCAAGCTCTAAGGTCAGCACTCAAAGGCACAGCTCACAACCTTTAAAATCATTTAACGGACCAGCGTGCACTGTGACCTACCCGGTGGCCCGGGGTGTGCCTCGGCACACCCCGGGCCATTTAGTGTCTCTTTCAATACAATTTAGGTGCGACTGCTAGAAGTCCACATCAAGAAACTTTCGTTATCTAACTCCAAGGAGTACGGCATGGCTGTAAAGACCCTGAAGGACCTGCTCGACGAAGGCGTCGACGGACGTCACGTCATCGTTCGTTCTGACTTCAATGTTCCATTGAATGATGATCGTGAAATCACCGACAAGGGCCGGATCATCGCCTCCCTGCCGACCCTCCAGGCGCTCAGCGAAGCAGGTGCCAAGGTCATCGTCATGGCACACCTCGGCCGCCCCAAGGGTGAAGTCAACGAAAAGTACTCCCTCGCACCAGTGGCTGAGGCACTCTCCGATGAACTCGGACAATACGTGGCACTGGCAGCAGACGTCGTCGGCGAAGATGCCCACGAGCGTGCTAACGGACTCACCGAAGGCGACATCCTCCTGCTGGAAAATGTCCGCTTCGACCCCCGTGAAACCTCCAAGGATGAGGCAGAGCGCGCAGAGTTCGCAGCACAGCTCGCAGAGCTGGCAGCAGACAACGGGGCATTCGTCTCTGATGGTTTCGGCGTTGTCCACCGCGCGCAGACCTCTGTCTACGACATTGCCAAGTGTCTTCCTCACTACGCCGGCGGACTGGTCGAAACTGAGATCTCCGTACTCGACAAGATCGCAGAAAAGCCAGAAGCACCCTACGTGGTGGTACTTGGCGGATCCAAGGTCTCTGACAAGCTCGGAGTCATCGAGGCACTTGCCGGTAAAGCTGATTCCATCATCATCGGTGGCGGCATGTGCTACACCTTCCTCAAGGCACAGGGCTACGACGTTCAGAAGTCCATGCTGCAGGAGGAGATGATCGATACCTGTAAGGATCTCCTCGAGCGTTTCAGCGACAAGATCGTCCTCCCGGTCGACCTGGTCTGGGCTTCCGAGTTCTCCAAGGATGCAGAAAAGACCACTGCTGATCTTGACTCCGCACCTGAGGGCTGGCTCTCCCTGGACATCGGGCCAAAATCCGTCGAGAAGTTCGCTGAGGTCCTCGGTGCCGCCAAGACCATCTTCTGGAACGGCCCGATGGGTGTCTTCGAATTCGAGGCCTTCTCTGATGGCACCCGCGGTGTTGCTCAGGCGATCCTCGATGCCACAGCCAACAACGGCGCATTCTCTGTCGTCGGTGGCGGCGATTCTGCAGCATCTGTGCGCGTACTCGGACTGAACGAAGAGGGCTTCTCCCATATCTCCACCGGTGGCGGAGCATCACTGGAGTTCTTGGAGGGCAAGGAACTCCCAGGCGTTGCCATCCTGAAGAGCTAGACCAGCACAGGGGGAGCCTCCCCCTGTTGATGCTCAACCGTAGAACTCTCATCCCGATCAACGGCCAGTTTCCATGGCCACGTAAAAGGAAGGTGTGTCATCCATGGCACGTAAACCACTCATCGCAGGTAACTGGAAGATGAACCTGGACCACCAGCAGGCCATCGGAACTGTCCAGAAGCTGGCATTTGCACTTCACAAGGATTACTACGAGAAGGTTGACGTTGCAGTCACCGTCCCCTTCACCGATCTGCGCTCCGTGCAGACCCTGGTTGAAGGTGACAAGCTGAAGATCACCTATGGTGCGCAGGACGTCTCCCAACATGAGTCCGGTGCCTACACCGGTGAGATCTCAGCAGCGATGCTGGCCAAGCTGAACTGCTCCTGGGTCGTTGTGGGACACTCTGAGCGCCGTGAGTACCACCAGGAAAACGATGAACTTGTCGCAGCTAAGGCCAAGGCAGCCCTGGGCAAGGGCATCAGCCCCATCGTCTGTGTAGGTGAGCCACTGGAAATCCGTGAAGCGGGTACCCACGTTGACCATGTCATCGAGCAGACCCGGGGTTCACTCGCAGGACTGTCCGCTGAGGACCTGGCCAACACCGTCATCGCCTATGAGCCAGTCTGGGCCATCGGCACCGGTAAGGTCGCTTCTGCAGCAGACGCCCAGGAAGTCTGCAAGGCAATCCGCGGCCTTATCGCTGAGCTCGCCGGCGAGGAGACCGCTGATGGCATCCGCATTCTCTATGGAGGTTCCGTCAAGGCGGAGACCATCGCGGAAATCATCGGCCAGGATGATGTCGATGGTGGCCTCGTCGGTGGCGCCTCCCTCGATGGTGAGGTTTTTGCCAAGCTTGCCATCAACGCAGCAGATGCCGTCTAAGAAAGCTGTCCTGAAGATAACTCTCTAGACACAACACATTGTTAAAATCCGCCCGCCGAGACGCCTTTCGCCAGGAAGGTCCGCGGCGGGCCGTTTTACTTATAGGAGCTGACTTTTTCCGTGAATGATCTTCTACGTGATGACATCCGCTTTCTCGGACGCCTGCTCGGTGAGGTGATTGCAGAGCAGGAGGGCACTGATATCTACGAGCTGGTGGAAAGCGCCCGACAAACCTCCTTTGAAATTGCCAAGGGCAACGCTGAGATGGACAGCCTCGTGGAGGTCTTCGCGGGAATCAGCCCAGGTGTGGCCACTCCGGTGGCACGCGCCTTCACCCACTTTGCACTGTTGGCCAACCTGGCGGAGGACCTCCACGATGCCGCCGCCCGGGAACGCTCCCTGGATGCAGGTGACACCGCACCGGACAGCACCCTTGACGCCACCTGGAAAAAGCTGAATGAAGCCCAGGTGACGACGCAGGACGTGGTCAAGGTTATCCGGAACGCCCAGGTAGCCCCGGTGTTGACCGCGCACCCCACGGAGACCCGTCGACGAACAGTCTTTGATGCCCAGAAACACATCACGGCACTGATGAATGAACGCCATCTGGTTATTGCGGCTCCGGAGAACGCCCGCACCCAGTCCCGACTGGATTCCATCGAACACGATATCCGTCGCCGCATCACTATCCTCTGGCAGACCGCACTGATCCGCGTTGCCCGCCCCCGCATCGAGGACGAGATCGAGGTGGGCTTGCGCTACTACAAACTGAGCCTGCTGGAAGAGATCCCACGGATCAACCACGATGTCACCAAGGAACTGACCAACCGCTTTGGCGAAGGTGTTCCCGAAGTCGCCCTAGTCAAACCAGGCTCCTGGATCGGTGGTGACCATGACGGTAACCCCTATGTCACCGCAGACACCGTCAACTACGCCACACACCGCGCAGCAGAAACTGTGCTCAAGTACTACGCCAAGCAACTCCATGCCCTGGAACACGAGCTCAGTCTGTCGGATCGTATGAATGAGATCACCGATGAACTGCGCAAACTGGCTGACGCCGGCCAGAATGATGTCCCCAGCCGTGTGGACGAGCCTTATCGACGCGCCATCCACGGCATGCGCGGACGTATCCTGGCAACCACGGCCAAGCTGATCGGCGAAGACTCCATTGAGGGAACCTGGTTCACAACCTTCGAACCCTATGGCGGACCCGATGACTTCAAACGCGACCTCAATATCGTTGATACTTCCCTGCGACTGTCCCGCGATGACATCATCGCCGATGACCGCCTGGCCATGGTCCGTTCCGCAGCAGACAGCTTCGGCTTCAACCTCTACTCCCTGGACCTGCGTCAGAATTCAGAGAGCTACGAAGAGGTACTTACCGAACTCTTCGCCACCGCACAGGCCACAGAGAACTACTCAGCCCTGTCAGAAGACGAGAAGACCACGCTGCTGCTGAAGGAATTGAGCAGCCCACGCCCACTCATCCCACATGGTGACTGGGAATACTCCGAAGTCACCAGCAGAGAACTGGGCATCTTCGCCGAGGCCGCTGAAGCAGCACAAAAATTCGGCCCCTGGACAGTGCCACACTGCATCATCTCCATGGCCTCATCTGTGACCGACATCCTCGAGCCAATGGTCCTGCTCAAGGAATTCGGCATGATCACCGCCAACGGCACCACACCAACCGGCGACATTGATGTTATCCCACTATTTGAAACCATCGATGACCTCCAACGCGGAGCCGCCATCCTGGAGGAACTATGGGAAATCGACCTCTACCGCAACTACCTGGAACAGCGCGACAGCGTCCAGGAAGTCATGCTCGGCTACTCTGACTCCAACAAGGACGGCGGATACTTCTCCGCCAACTGGGGACTCTATGACGCTGAACTGAACCTGGTGGAACTGTGTAAGCGCGCCGGGGTGAAGCTGCGTCTGTTCCATGGTCGTGGTGGAACCGTCGGCCGTGGTGGGGGACCATCCTATGATGCCATCCTGGCCCAACCCAAGGGTGCAGTCCAGGGTGCGGTACGCGTCACGGAACAGGGCGAGATCATCTCAGCCAAATATGGACATCCTGCCACTGCCAGGCGCAATCTTGAAGCCCTGGTCTCGGCAACACTGGAGGCCTCACTTTTAGATGATGTGGAGTTGCCCAACCGGGCACGTGCACATCAGGCGATGGAGGAGATCGCAGAGCTGAGTTTTAAGAAGTATTCCTCCCTGATCCATGAGGATCCGGGTTTCATTTCTTATTTCACCCAGTCCACCCCGATGCAGGAGATCGGATCCCTCAACATCGGTTCCCGACCCTCCTCACGTAAACAGACCAATACGGTGGAGGACCTCCGCGCGATTCCCTGGGTGCTGAGCTGGTCACAGTCACGTGTCATGCTGCCGGGCTGGTTTGGTGTGGGCACCGCTCTTAAAGACTGGATCGGGGAGGGCGAGCAGGCCCAGGAACGTCTTGAGGAGCTGCAGGAACTCAACCGGCGCTGGCCATTTTTCACCTCGGTGCTGGATAACATGGCACAGGTCATGAGTAAGGCAGAGTTGAGGTTGGCCAAGCTGTATTCGGATCTCATTCCGGATAGGGAAGTGGCTGAGCGTATCTACCAGACCATCTTTGAGGAGTATTTCCTGACCAAGGAGATGTTCTGCCGGGTCACCGGTGCTGGTGACCTGCTGGATGATAACCCCACCCTGGCGCGTTCTGTGCGCAGTCGTTTCCCCTACTTGCTGCCACTGAATGTCATCCAGGTGGAGATGATGCGACGCTATCGCTCCGGCGATGACAGTGCGAGTGTGTCCCGAAACATCCAGTTGACGATGAATGGGCTGGCCACCGCGCTGCGCAACTCAGGATAGAAAACTGGTTGTGGACATGTGATATCGGCCCGGTTTCCTCCCAGGGGAGAGAAGCGGTGTATACTATTCCAAGTTGCCCGGGGAAACTTCCCACGGGCGTGAGGGACAGACTTAACGGCAAAGGAAAATTCACCACATGGCACTGACGCTTCAAATCGTCCTCGTTCTCACCAGCGTGCTCATGACGGTCTTCGTCCTCCTGCACAAGGGCAAGGGCGGCGGCCTCTCCAGCCTTTTCGGTGGCGGCGTGCAGTCCAACCTTTCCGGCTCCACCGTGGTGGAGAAGAACCTGGACCGCGTCACCATCCTGACTGCGGTCATCTGGATTGTCTGCATCGTGGCACTAAACCTCATCCAGGCTTATTCCTAAGACCTGTTAATACCACTGTGGCCTGCTTTCCTTGTAAAGGGAAGCAGGCCACAGTGGTTTTTAGCCCAGGGCACAAAACCCCCGCTGTGCAACACCTTCACGGTGTCGCACAGCGGGGGATGTTGTCGACAAAGACTACGCGGTGGCAGCATCCTCTGTGAGGAACAGCAGGGTTTCCTCTGAACCGGTGGCGCCAGCAGCAGGCCAGTCAACGGCCGGCTGGCCACTGATGATGGCGGCTGCTGCCTCAGCCTTCTCTGCGCCGGACACCAGCAGCCAGACACGCTGAGCGGAATGAACGGCCGGCAGAGTGAGGGTGACGCGCTCTGCAGGTGGCTTCGGAGAATCAGTCACTGCGATCACCGTGCGTTCTGCCTCACGCACCGCATCAGTGTGGGGGAACAGTGAGTTGATATGGCCTTCGCCGCCCATGCCCAGCAGGTGGAGATCGAAACCCTCCGGGGCGACCTCCTCGAGCACGGCCTCATAGGTGCGGGCGGAATCATCCAGGGTATCAGTATCCAGGCCCTGCAGCTGATAGCCGTGGATGTTGGACTCCGGGATGGAGACCTTGGACAGCAGTGCCTCGCGAGCCTGGCCCTCATTGGACTCAGGATCTGTCACCGGCACGTTGCGTTCATCGCCGAAGAAGACATGGATGTTATCCCAGTTCAATTCGGCACCGTCGACGGCGAGCTTCTCCAGCAGTTTGATGCCTGCACCACCGCCGGTGAGGACGATGCGGGCGATGCCATCGCCGTGGACACCGGCACCCGGGACAGTTGCGGCTTTCGCCACAGTGATGAATCGTTCAGCGGCCTGTTTTACCAGATCGGTGGTATCCGTAGCATTGACAATGTTGACCATGGGGGGGAAACTCCTACTCGTTTACTCGGTTAACCAGCGATAGTCCGGAAAGAGCGTGCTGGTATCCATAATCAGGATCCATGTGGCGCAGCTCCTCAGACAGACAGTCGGATTCACTGCGTCGACCAATCGCCACCAGTGATGGTGGGATATCGCTGTTGATCAGATCCACACGCAGCGTGTGCGCATCCTGGATGCTGACCACGATGGTGCCGGTGGTGCGCTCAATCTCAAGACGCTGAACCGCTAGCAGTGGTGTGCCTTCCTCATCGCAGGGCACGGTCGGCGCATCGGTGGCGACACGAGTCACGGGCACCTGCAGTCGGCTGGCCAGCCACCCTGCCGCAAGATCCACCGAGACGCTTGTCGACGGCCCCTCCACCCGTGCCGACACAATCTCACCATGTGGCGGGTGGTCGAGGGAGGAGGCCACCAGACCACGCCACTGGGTCAGACGTGCCCAGGTCATATCCGTATCACCTGGGTGGTAGTGCTCCACACGATCAGCCAGAGAATCCTCGCCACCATGCAGAGCATCGGTGATGCGGCGCTGGGCAATCTTGCCGATGGAGTTCGTGGAGGGGTCTGCCGGCGCATCGGTAGGCCACCAGGCAACGATCGGGGTGTCAGGAAGCAGCAGTGGAGTGACCACAGACTGCAGGTTGCCAGCCACCGGTCCGGAGAGGTGGATGATGATCATCTCAGAGGCACCGGCATCACCGCCGATGCGTACCTCCGCATCCACCTTCGTCTCACCCTCCTTGGAGCCGAGGATCAAGACGATCACGCGTGATGGATGCTCGCGGGATGCCTCATTGGTGGATTCAGTGATGGTGTCCACATCACTGTCGGACTTGACCACCACGATCAGGGTGAGTACGCGACCGGTGGTGACCTGCGTTCCGGACTCACGAAGACGCGACAGGGTTTTCGCGATTTCACGGGTTGTTGTATCTGGAAGCTCAAAAATCATGGGTTATAAAGTTCCTAACGTCCTCGTCCTATGGCCTACGCCAGCTGTGGCCATTGCGTGCGAGCATGTCGTCGCCACTCTTGGGGCCCCAGGTTCCGGCTGCATAGGTTTCAGGCTGACCGCCCTTTTCCCATACCTCAAGAACCGGGTCCAGGATCTTCCAGCTGAGTTCAACTTCTTCATTGGTGGGGAAGAGACTGGACTCATCCAGCAGCGCATCGAGGATGAGGCGCTCATAGGCCTCAGGGGATTCCTCGGTGAAGGACTCTGAATAGGAGAAGTCCATGTTCACATCACGGACCTCCATGGCAGAGCCTGGCACCTTGGAGCCGAAACGGATCAGCACACCCTCATCCGGCTGCACACGGATCACGATGGCGTTATTACCCAGGGAGGCAGTCATACCCTCATCAAAGGGCTGGTGTGGAGCATCCTTGAACACCACGGCGATCTCGGTTACGCGCCTACCCAGGCGCTTACCGGAACGCAGATAGAAAGGAACACCGGCCCAGCGGCGGGAAGTGATCTCCAAGGTGCAGGCAGCGTAGGTCTCCGTGGTGGATTCAGGATCAAAGCCTTCCTCCTCACGCAGTCCTTTGACATATTCCGAGCCCTGCCAGCCGGCACCGTACTGGCCACGTGCTGAGCTTTCCTCGATGGGGTAGCACGGCTTGGTGGCACGCAGCACCTTGACCTTCTCAGCCTGCAGCTGGGAGGGAGTGAAGGAGATGGGTTCCTCCATGGCCACCAGCGCCAGCAGCTGGATCAGATGATTCTGGATGACATCGCGGGCGGCGCCGATGCCGTCATAGTATCCGGCGCGGCCCCCCAACCCGATATCCTCTGCCATGGTGATCTGAACGTGATCAACATAGTTGGAATTCCATAGTGGTTCGAAGAGCTGGTTGGCAAAACGCAGTGCCAGGATGTTCTGGACGGTTTCCTTACCCAGGTAGTGATCAATGCGGAACACAGACTCCTCAGGGAATACGGCGTTGACCGTCTCATTGAGTTCATGTGCTGTTTCCAGGTCATTGCCGAAAGGTTTCTCGATGACCACACGACGCCAGGAATCAGCAGTGGACTCAGCCATGCCGGAACGCTCCAGCTGGTGGCAGACCGCTGCGAAGGAATCTGGTGGAATAGAGAGGTAATACGCCCAGTTGCCGGCGGTGCCACGGGTTTCATCAAGACGTCTCAGGGTTGCCGCGAGATTGTCGAAGGCTACGTCATCATCAAAGTTGCCACGGACAAACTCCATGCCCTCAGTCAGTCGGGTCCAGACGTTTTCACGGAAGTCCGTGCGGGCACCCTCCACGACGGCATCGCGAACATAGTGTTCAAACTCTGATTTAGACCAGTCGCGTCGGCCATAACCAACGAGTGCGAAACCCGGTGGGAGGAGGCCACGGTTGGCCAGATCATAAATTGCAGGCAGCAGCTTTTTACGGGCGAGGTCACCGGTGACACCGAAGATGACCATGCCGGATGGGCCAGCGATGCGGGGCAGTCGCTTGTCCTGGGGATCGCGGAGTGGATTGGACCAGGTGTTGGGAGTCGTGTTGGGGCTCACAGTGGAAGCGTCACGATCCTTTCTTGACAATGATGAAACGGCCAGAGGCTTCACGTGTTGATCGTTAGCTACTGGCCGCTACGGAAACAGCATGTGCGCTGGTTGGAAACTACTTCAGGCGGGCTTCCATGGATTCCAGGAGCTCGCTCCAGGATGCCACAAACTTCTCCACGCCTTCATTCTCGAGGACTTCGAAGACATCGCCGAGATCAACACCGAGTGCGCTGAGCTTGGTGAAGATTTCCTCGGCCTCCTCAGCGGAGTTGGAGAGGGTATCGCCGTGCAGGTTTCCCTGCTCAAGTACAGCGTCGATAGTACCTTCCGGCATGGTGTTGACGGTGTTCGGGCCAGCCAATTCGGAAACGTACAGGGTGTCAGGGTAGGCAGGGTTCTTCACACCGGTGGAGGCCCACAGTGGACGCTGGGTGTTTGCACCTTCTGGAAGGTCAGCCTCGGCGAAGAGCTCTAGGTAGAGGGCGTAGGCGCGCTGCGCGTTGGCGACACCGGCCTTGCCACGAAGTTCCAGTGCCTCCTCGGAACCGATCTCCTCCAGGCGCTTATCAATCTCGACATCCACGCGGGAAACGAAGAAGGATGCCACGGAGTGGATCTTGGAGACATCGTGGCCGTTGTCGGCAGCACGCTTGACTCCCTCGATATAGGCCTTGATGACCTGACGGTAACGCTCAACGGAGAAGATCAGGGTCACGTTGACGCTGATGCCCTCTGCCAGTGCATCGGAGATGGCAGGCAGGGAACCCGGGGTGGCCGGGATCTTGATCATCACGTTCGGGCGGTCAACCTTGGCCCACAGCTCCTTGGCCTGGGCGAAGGTGGCATCTGCATCAGCGGAGATGCGTGGGTCAACCTCGATGGAAACGCGTCCGTCAGCGCCATCGGTGGACTCGTAGACACCGGTGAACAGGT
>NZ_CALZFS010000066.1 GCF_945649885.1 uncultured Corynebacterium sp.
GTGTGGCCATCTACTTCCTGGATATCCCGAAGCGCAATGTGAAATTCCACTGGGACTATGCGGGCACCTTCCTCATGATCGTGGCTACCACCTCGCTGATTCTGTTCACCACCTGGGGCGGATCACGCTATGAGTGGTCTGATCCGATCATCCTGGGGCTCATCGCCGCCACCGTGATCGGTGCCATCCTGCTGGTGATCGTGGAACTGCGCGCCAAGGACCCACTGGTTCCCATGGGCTTCTTCAAAAACCGCAACTTCACCCTCACCACCATCGCCGGGCTCATCCTGGGCGTGGCGATGTTCGGTGTCATCGGCTACCTGCCCACCTATCTGCAGATGGTCCATGGCATCAACGCCACCCAGGCCGGCTACATGCTCATCCCGATGATGGTGGGCATGATGGGCCTGTCCATCTGGACCGGTATGCGAATCACAAAAACCGGACGCTATAAGTGGTTCCCACCGATCGGCCTGGCCATCACCTTCGGTTCCCTGATCATGTTCAGCACACTCTCTGTTGAGACCACGCTGTGGCAGATCGGTTTCTACCTGCTCACCCTGGGCATCGGCCTTGGTTTAGCCATGCAGGTGCTGGTGCTGGTTGTACAGAACACCCTGCCCATGGCCGTGGTCGGTTCGGCAACAGCGGTGAACAACTTCTTCCGCCAGATCGGTTCCTCCCTGGGATCAGCCCTGGTGGGTGGCATCTTCGTAGGTAATCTCAGCACCCTCATGGGTGAGCGGATGCCTGTCGCTGTTGCTGAGTTGCCTGCCGAAGAGCAGGCAGCACTGGCAGCCTCCGGTGGTCTGGATTCCAATGAAATGACCCCAGCTTTGGTCAATGAACTACCACCGGTACTTCATGAGGCCTTCGCCGGTTCCTATAACGATGCTCTGACTCCGGTGTTCACCATCATGATGCCTTTGGTGGGTATCGCCTTTATTCTCCTGCTGTTTGTCAAGCATGAGAAACTACGCGAAACCACCACTGATGAATCAACGGCAGCGCTTTAAAAAGTTCTGAACAACAAAAAGACCAACCCGAAAAGGGTTGGTCTTTTTCCTCGTCAAGCGAGCTTTTAGTCGAAGATAACCGTGCGGTTTCCGTAGACCAGGATGCGGTCCTCCAGGTGGAAACGCAGGCCACGGGCCAGCACCTGCTTCTCCGCGTCACGGCCGACACGCTGCAGGGCAGTCGGGCTGTCCTTGTGGGTCACGCGGATGACGTCCTGCTCAATGATGGGGCCATCATCAAGATCAGGGGTGGCGTAGTGGCAGGTGGCACCGATCAGCTTCACACCACGGCTGTGCGCCTGGTGGTACGGACGTGCACCCATGAAGGACGGCAGGAAGCTGTGGTGGATGTTGAGCACGCGACCAGCCCACATCTCGCACAAGTCCGGTGGCAGAATCTGCATGAAGCGTGCCATCACGATGGCATCCGGGTTGAAACCGTTGACGATCTCCGCGACCTCATCAAAGGCACGGCGCTTGCCCACGGCATCCTTCGGGAAGGGGACGTGGTAGAAGGGCACACCGTGGTTCTTGGCGATGTACTCCAGGTTGTCATGGTTGCCGATGACTGCCGCGACTTCCATGGGGTAGTCATTCTCCGCGACACGACCCAGCAGGTCATGCAGGCAGTGACCTTCCTTGGACACCAGGATGACAGCCTTCTTCGGCTGGGCAGTGTCAGTGAACTGCCAACGTGCGCGGGGGCCGAATTCTTCCTCGGCGAAAGCGGCGAACTCTGCGCGCAGCTCGTCGATCTCAGAGCTGATGGATTCAGCGCGTACAGCCTGGCGGGTGAAGAACCAGTTGCTGTCAGGATCTGTGAAATACCCGGCCTCTGTAATCCAACCCCCACGCTCGGCAAGGAACGAAGACAGCTTGGCCACGATCCCTGTGGAGTCGGGGCAGCCGAAGGTGAGCACATATTGGCGCTCTTCAGGCGCCGTGCCTGGACGGTTTCGGATTTCAGTAAAACTCGGGGTCATTGCACAAATTCTACTGATTATTCCCCGGTTTCCTAACCAGGGGTCTGGTATAGGCGATCATGGCAGGTTCTGGGTGTTTCCTTGTTGTGAGGGAGCGTGTGTGGCTGATGCCTGGCTGATGCGCCGCTTACGTGTTGGGCGGGGGTTGGTTAGGCTGTCCATTATGAGTATTTCCCGGGCCGAGATGGCCGCGATCCTTGACTACACCCTTCTCGGACCAGAGGTCACCGCTGCTGAACTGAAAGACTTCATCGCTGATGCCCTGGAGCTGAAGGTGGGAACAATCTGCGTGCCCTCCAGCATGATGAACAACACCAAGCAGGCGCAGGACGCCGGCCTGAACATCGCCACCGTGGCAGGTTTCCCCCACGGCAAGGTCTCCCCACTGGTGAAGGCAGCAGAAGGACGCCTGGCCGTACAGTTCGGTGCCTCGGAGGTTGATGTGGTGCTGGATATCGCTGTGGTTAAAGCTGGCGATGAAAATGCCTTGCTTGCTGAGATGGTGGCCATCCGCGAAGCCATCCCCACACCGGTGAAACTGAAGTTCATCGTGGAATCCGCCGTGGTGGATGCGGCTGCGTTGAAGGTGGTCACTGAAGCTGCACGAGCGGTGGGTGCTGACTTTGTGAAAACCTCCACCGGTTTCCACCCGGCCGGTGGTGCAAGTGTTGAGGCGGTCGCAGTGATGGCTGCAGCTGCGGACAAAAAGATCGGGGTGAAGGCCTCCGGCGGGATCCGGACCTGGGAGGATGCGATAGCCATGGTGGAGGCTGGAGCCACCCGCATCGGAACCTCCAATGCGCGCGCGATTTTAGAAGGCGCACCGGCTTAAAGCCCGGCTTCTTATGCCCCCCTTGAGCTGGGAGCTTAGTTGCTGTATTCGCAGTCAAGCACCTCCATCAACATGACCCGAGGCGCACCAGCCCGGGCCATGGTCTCGGTGTCATAGCAGGGATAACCGGTGTTAAGGGACTCCCCAGCTGCGGGGTAGACATCCCATCCTCCGTTATTCCACTGGAAGTTACGGACGTAGTCGGTCTGGGCCTGGCCACCACGTGCCCAGCCTTCATCGCAGAACATCACGGTATCCACAAAGTCATGCCCGCTGTCTTGGAAGGTGGTTGCTTCACAGGCATCGGCAGGTAGTTCAGTAGGTGGGCTGGGGGTGTTGGGATCACTGGTGGCGGGCTCTGTGGGGTCGGCAGTCTCTATGACAGTGTTGGTGACCGTCGCGGTGTCCTGCTCTGATGGGGACACCACGCTGGTTTCGGTGAAGCTCTGGACAGGAGTTTCCTCCACGGTGACGGTGCTGCTGGGTGCTGCAGCACCATTATCCTCAGCGGGATCCTCGCCGATATAGCTCCAGATGAGCAGGGCTACGGACACCACGGCGATAACCGCCAGGGCAGAAGCAAGAATGGTGATCGTCCGGTTCTTCCCGGTGACGTCATCCGAAGTGTTGTCCGGTTGTTGAGAAGTCATGATGGTGATGCCTCGATTTTAGGGACAGTGTTATCCCTCATCGTGGCATGAATTCCCGCCCAGTAGGATAAGTTTTCCTAAAAAACATCAACGCTGGCTCAGAGGGTGTCTGAGCCAGCGGCTGTTGTGTATTTTTCTGAGGGTGTTAACGCTTAGGTTTTGGAGAACCGTGCGATCGCATCGGAGACTTCCTGCAACTTCTCATCCAGTGCTTCATCACCCAGTACTGCAGCGTCTCGGACACAGTGACGCATGTGATCATCCAGGAGGCCGAAGGCCACATTCTTCAGTGCTGAGTTGATCGCGGAGATCTGCGTGAGGATATCGATGCAGTACTGCTCCTCATCAATCATCCTGTGGATACCTCGCGTCTGGCCTTCGATGCGTTTGAGGCGAGCCAGGTAGCGTTTCTTTTCCTCGATATAGCCGTGGTTGTGTTCCTGGCCGCCACAACAGTTCTCTGCTGGGGCTTCCGCTGGGGTTGGGGTGGCGGACTCAGGTGTCACAGCTTGTTCGGATGTGGTCATGGTGAGAGGGGTCCTTCCTGGTGGCTGGAGTTGAATCCGCGCAGACGCAGTGAGTTGGTGACAACGAAGACGGAACTGAAGGCCATCGCCACACCGGCCAGCATCGGGTTGAGGAAACCGATGGCTGCCACCGGGATGAGTGCAATGTTGTAGGCAAAGGCCCAGAAGAGATTGCCCTTGATGGTACCGAGTGTGCGCCGGGACAAGCGGATCGCATCCACAGCGGAGCGTAGGTCATTGTTCATCAGGGTGATGTCAGAGGCTTCAATGGCCACATCTGTGCCGGCACCCATGGCCAGGCCCAGATCAGCCTGGGCCAGGGCTGCGGCATCATTGACACCGTCACCCACCATGGCCACGTTCTTGCCCTGCGCCTGGAGTTTTTCCACCACCGCGACCTTCTCATCCGGCATGACCTCAGCAATGACATTGGCTGGATCAATACCGACCTCTGCGGCCACGGCCCTGGCTGCACCCAGGTTGTCGCCGGTGAGCAGCATCGGGGTCATACCCAGTTCCTTCAGGCCGGCCACTGCTGCAGCTGATGTCTCCTTCACGGTGTCACGCACTGTGATGACACCAGCATTGGCACCATCGATCATGACCACCACCGGGGTGCCACCCTCGTTCTGGGCGTTGGTGAAGGCATCTGCGAGGGCACTGGCAAGCTCCTGTCCCGGGCGGCCCACGGTGACGGTGCGGCCAGTGACCATGCCGGTCACCCCACGTCCGGCGGTGTTCTGGAAGTTGCTGACCTCCGGCATCGGGCCCTCATGTGCCTGGGCAATCGCCTGGGCGATGGGGTGTTCAGAAGCGGACTCCACAGCAGCGGCAAGCTTGAGAACCTCATCGCGTTCAAAACCGGCCGCTGCGGTGACGTCCGTGACGGACATGACGCCCGCGGTGACCGTACCGGTCTTGTCCATGACGATGGTGTCCACCTTCTTGGTGGATTCCAGGATCTCCGGGCCCTTGATCAGCAGACCCAGCTGGGCACCACGGCCGGTACCCACCAGCAGTGCCGTTGGGGTGGCAAGGCCAAGCGCACAGGGACAGGCGATGATGAGCACGGCAACCGCAGCGGTGAAGGCTGCGGCAAGACCGTTATCGGTAAAGATCAGGTGACCGCCCAGGGTGAGGAGGGCAATGACAATAACGGTGGGCACGAAGATCTGGGAGATCTGATCCACCAGACGCTGGACCGGTGCCTTCTTCGACTGGGCATCAGTGACCAGACGGGCCATCTGGGACAAGGTGGTGTCAGCACCGACGCGGGTGACCTCCACCATGAGCCGACCAGAAGTGTTCAAGGTGGCGCCGGTGACCTTGGAGCCCCTGGTCACCTCCACCGGGATGGATTCGCCGGTGAGCATGGATTCATCCACTGCTGAGGAACCTTCGGTGACCACACCGTCGGTGGCGATCTTCTCGCCGGGGCGGGTGATGAAGATATCGCCCACCACCAACTGGCTGGCCGGGATGCGGACTTCCTTGCCGTCACGGATCACGGCGGCATCCTTGGCACCCATGTCCAGGAGTTTGCGCAGGGCCTCTGAGGACTGACCCTTGGCCTTGGTTTCAAACCAGCGTCCCAGCAGCAGGAAGGTGATCACCACGGCCACGGTTTCCAGATAGATTTCATCCATCGTGGAATCGGTGGGGAAGAGGTGCATCTCCATGGTCATGCCAGGTACTCCGGCATTGCCTAAGAAGAGCGCCCACAGGGACCAGAGGAAAGCCGCTGTGGTGCCCAGTGACACCAGGGTGTCCATGGTGAAGGAACCATGACGCAGATTGGTCAAGGTCGCTTTGTGGAAGGGTGCGCCACCCCAGAAGAACAGTGGGGTGGTCAGGGTGAGTACTGCCCACTGCCAGTTGTTGAACTGCAGCGCCGGGATCATGCTCAGTGCCACGATCGGCACGGTGAGCAGTGCGGAGACGATCACACGGAATTTCAGGTCAGCTGCTTCGGCGTCACGGGAGGCATCAATGCGGTCCTGGCCGGAAGGTCCCGAAGGGGCAGCGGCTTCTGTGGATTTACTTGCGGAATCATCCGCGTTGCTCATGGCGAAGGAGCCATAACCGGCGCCTGTCACGGCATCCAGGATGTCCTTCTCCGACACGGAGTCAGGATCGTATTTCACTGCGGCAGATTCAGTGGCGAAGTTGACTGTCGCTTCAACGCCATCAATCTTGTTGAGTTTCCGCTCAACGCGGGCCGAGCAGGAGGTACACGTCATGCCAGTGACGCCGAGGTCCAATTCGACCAGATTCAGGGCCGTTGGTATGCCAGCCATGGTTATCACAGTCCTTATTCATATGGTTCTTGTTTATTTATCTCAACTCCACCATATACCCCATGGGGGTATATGGCAAGGGTGTGGCAGGGGAGACGAATAACAAAAAGACCAGCCCAAGGAGAGGAACCTTGAACTGGCCTGTGCGGGGAGGGGGGACGGCTAGCCCACGCTCTCCAAGGTGCGCACGTTGATGTTCTCGCCGGTGAGATTGATATCCAGACCGCCTTCGGTGACATCGATGCTGGAGATCTGCAGGCTACCAGCCACCTCATTGACCTGGGACTGAATACCATCGGTCAGGGCCTTGGAAATTTCCTCCGGAAGGTCAAAGCCGAGCAGCTGAGAATCCAGAACCTCAAAGGCCAGCTGGCCATTGAGTACCAGCGGGCGCAGGTTGGCACGGGCCGCGCCATCGGTGAACTCGACTTCGATGGCCTGGGTGTCCGTATTGGAGCGGATGCCGGTGATCTTGACCAGTTCCTGCATCAGGCGGGCAGCAAGACCATCGCCCTGCTCCTGTGAAGCTTTGGCCATCTCTGCCTGAACGGTGGCCAGGATGAACTCATCAGAGACGAATGTGGTCAGATCCAGGTGATCTGCCACCGGGTTGTTGAGGTCCGCGATGCTTAAGCCCGTGAGCACCACGGTTGCCTGCGGGGTACCGGAGATCTCCGGAACGGAACTGCCATCACCGGGATGAGTGATCTTGATGGTGTCCGGGGTATCCACCGCAACATGCTTGATGCTGCCCTGGGCCAGCCCCAGCAGCAGTGGAGAGGAGCCGAAGGAGATCGTGGGGTCTTCCTCCACAGTGATGCCCTGCTGGGCAACCTGCTCTGAGAACTCATTTTTCAGCTCACGGCCGATGAACCAGCGCAGGCCGAATTCAGCGACGAGCAAGAGCACGAGGAGGATCACCACGATGGTGATCAGAACTTTGGGGAATACTGATCTGCTTGATTTAGCCACGCCCACAAGTGTCCCTTATAAACCGCAGGGATGAAAGACACACCCCGCAAAAGTAGCTACCAGGTTGCTGTCAGCAACCTTAATCCGGTGACACCACAGACCAGGGCACCGTGAGCAGGGCATCGCCGACCCGGCGCCGGGATACCTCAATCGGCCAACCCTGCTGGATCATCATCTCCCGGGCTTTCTCCCAGCGGACGCGGGGGCCATAGGGCTCCCAACCGGCAGCATAATCCCAGGCGGTATCAGCAGCGGTGAGGAGAGTGTGGATCTTCTCCCCTGGCACATTGCGTTGGATGAGCACCTTGGGCAGACGTTCGGCCACATCAGAGGGGCGGGTGACACCCCAGGGGTGCCAGGCAAGGGTCAGGGTCTGTGGGCCCTGTGCATCCAGCAGGATCCAGCTGCATCGACGACCAATCTCATCGCAGGTGCCCTCGATGAACACCCCGCCAGGTGCCAGGCGGGAAGTGACGGTGTTCCAGGCGTCTTCCACCTGATCCACGTCATATTGACGCAGTACATTGAAGGCACGCACCACCTGTGGGGTATAACCGGCCAGTTCAAAACCACCGAGTTCGAAGCTGACACCATCTTGTGGGGGCAGCACCCGCTCGGGGTTGATCTCCAGGCCGATGACTGTGGCGTCGGCACGCATCCGGTGGATCCAGCGTCCCCATTCCACAGTGGTGGTGTGGCTGGCGCCGTAGCCGACGTCGAGCACCACGGGGGAGGGGGCGTCGCTCAGTAGTTTGTGAATGCGGGAATGGTGAAGGCACCACCGGTCGAACCGTCTGAGACGGTTGACTCCGGTGGTGCCTCGGGTGATCACACCGATTGGCTTACCCGGATTTGCCTTCGCAAAATCGGCGCGCAGATTGTGGGCGTGATCGGCCATTTAATGAGAGAGCTTCTGGTTTAGAGGTTCTCGGTGATCCACTTGTCGGTCAGGGCGCCTTCGTTGCCGAAGAGATCGCCGAGTGCGTCGGCAACCTTGGGCTCGATGGCAGGTCCCATGAACGGGATGTTCACGGACACCTCGTTGTTGTAGACCAGGGTGGTGGAGACATCATCGCCGGCGAGGCCGATGGTGCCCTTGAAATCAACGGGGGTGCCCTTGACATCGGCGTTGTAGTCGATGGATGCGGCACCGTCGGCAAGTGCGCTGACGTTGATCACGCGCTTGACCTTGAGGGCCTGGCTGATCATGGCGCGGACTGCCTCTGGGAGGACCTCAAGTGGAAGGACCTCGAAGAGGGTGACTGCTGCGCCGCCGTCAGCCTGGTTGAACTCATTGACCTCGCCTGGTTCAGGGGAGAGGTGCTCTGCAATATACGCCCAGTATTCCTGAGTGGTGAAGGCCTTGTGGACCTTCTCAGCGGGCTGGTTGATCGTTACGGTGTTTTCTGTACGCGTTGCCATGAAGATAAGACTACCGTTAGTGGGGTGTTGGATTCATCGCTGACCCAGGAAATCGCCGCAATCGACGGCGCAGAACTCGATCCGGACGTGACGTTCGCGGATCTCACCACCTTGCACATCGGCGGAAAACCCCGGTTGGCAGTGCGGTGTGCATCCCTGACGGCGGTCACGGAGACGATTAGAAAACTTGATGAGGCCGGGGTGGAGCTGCTTGTCGTAGGCGGCGGCTCCAACCTCGTTGTTGCTGATGGTGACCTTGATCTGGTGGCCGTGATCATCGAAGCCGATGAGGTGACCCTGCACCTGGACACCGGACTGGTTGTGGCTGAAGCCGGTGCGGAATGGGATGATGTGGTCTCACTCTCCGTGGACGCAGGCCTGGGAGGCATCGAGTGCCTGTCCGGAATCCCCGGATCTGCTGGAGCCACCCCAGTGCAGAACGTCGGTGCCTATGGGGTGGAAATCTCTGATGTTCTCACCCGTGTGCAGTTGCTGGAGCGCGCCACCGGTGAGGTGGCATGGGTGTCCGCTGGGGAATTGGAACTTGCCTATCGCTACTCCAACCTGAAATTCACCAACCGTGCCGTGGTGCTGGCCATTGAACTCCAGCTGCGGGACGGTGGGATGTCTGCCCCCTTACGCTTTGGTGAACTGGCCCGCCGACTGGCCGTCTCCGAAGAGGAAAATGCCGCAGGGGAAGTCCGCCGACCGATCGCGATGGTGCGTGAAGCTGTTCTGGAACTCCGCCGCGCCAAGGGCATGGTCGTGGAAACCACCGACCATGACACCTGGTCCGCCGGTTCCTTCTTCACCAACCCGATTGTTGATTCCGCTCTGGCAGATGCTGTGCAGGCGAAGGTTGCTGTGGAACGTGGAGAGCAGGAGGCAGCAAGGATGCCGCGGTATGCCGCTGGCTCGGGTTCAGACCAGGAGAAGCTCTCGGCTGCCTGGCTGATTGAACGTGCAGGCTTCACCAAGGGCCACCCCGGGCCCAGTGCTGCAGCAGGCCTGAGCACCAAACACACCCTGGCACTGACCAACAGGGGAGAAGCCACCAGCACCGATCTCGTGGCACTGGCACGGGAGATCCGCGCGGGCGTTTTTGCAGCCTTCGGCGTGACCTTGGTTCCGGAACCTGTGTGGATCGGCGTCAGTATTGATTAAAGCTCTTGTGGCTGCCGGATATGAGGATCTGGCCTCCCTCAATGGCGTGGACTACGCAGAGCTCATCGCCCTGGCAGGTGTGGGACCACGAATCCTGGAACGGGTACAGGAACAACTGGTAGCGCAGGACATGTCTCTGGGTGGGCAGATTCCTGAGCTGCCATCCCGTGGCGCGATTATTCGCCCTGGTCACACCGGTGTCACTGCCTCAGATGTGAAAACACACATCACCGCTGTTGACCCCGTGGACTTCATTGATTCCCTGGACACCCCGCGCCGGGTTGCACACGGGCATCTGCTTTTGGAGCTGTTCAGCCGTGTTACCAGTGCGAGCCCGAAGATGTGGGGGCCCACCATGATCGGATACGGCGAAGTCCACTACACCTCCCACACAGGGCGTGAAGGCGACTGGTTCCAGGTGGGCTTCAGCCCCAGGAAAGCCAAAATCTCCCTCTATGGACTGGAGGGAGATGAAGAACTACTGGCCAAACTGGGCAAACACACCCGCGGTGCGGGATGTGTGTACATCAATAAGCCGGAAGATGTTGATCTGGATGTGCTGGAAGAGATGGTGCGAGTGGCCTGGGTACAGGGGGCAGGGGAAATAGAAATATAGACGATGCCCCACCTTGGAACACTAAATTTCCACAGGACGGCACTTTAAGAGAACTGCCTGTGCATAACTATTATGATATGTCTGTTGGACTGTCATTTCAGAGTGGGTTACCAACTAGTCGCTAACCTTGCTCAAGCATCATGCTGGTTTCAAGGTGTCCGCCATCCGGGCAGGTCCGCCCCCTCTTCTTAGATACACATCTAGGGCTTCAACGAGTGAACGCAATAAGTTCAGTGCGGCTACCAGCATTAAACCGTTGCATCAGATTACTGACTGCTCTTTTCACTGAGGAGGTAGAAACTTCCAGACCTTCTGCGATGGCTGCATTACTTTTACCTGCATGGAGCAAAGCTAAAACATCCTGCTCCCGCAAGGGCAGCGAATCAGTGACAGCAGCAGGCTGGAGGAGGTATTTCTTCAATCCTGTCGCTGCTGCGGGGGAAATAGTGGTGCCTCCATTCGCAGCATCAATGATGGCAGCACAGATATCCTCCCGGGCAGCTGTTTTAAGTAAAAACCCATGTGCACCAGCATTGAGCATGCTCACCATGACGTGATCATCTATAAAAGATGTGAGTGCCAGAATTCTGCAATCATTGTGGAGGTCTGCTACTTTTCTGGTGAATTTCAACCCGTCCATCACCGGCATACGAACATCGCATAACACCACGTCGACCACAATTTTTTCTAAAACCTGCAGTGCTTCTTCACCATTGTCAACAGTCGCAACAACAAGAATGTCTTCATGAGGTGCCAGATAAGCCCGCAGTGCATCGCGGAAGAACTCTTCATCATCAACGATGAGGACATGCAGTGGGTAACCGGCTGCCATGATTATTTAGCCACCCGACAATGAGGAAGAAGAGGCGCGGTATCGCACAGCCAACCTTGACCGTTGACAATCATTAAGAGGCTGATGAAGGTATCCATGAATTTTCCTTATTTCTCAGTGGTGATGGGCACGGACAAGGTTATCTGCCAGGTGTTTGGGGTAGCGGTGATGTCGGCGAATCCACCCACATCGGCCATCCGTGAGGTCATACTTGTGAGACCGATTCCCCGGGTGGCGGAATCCTTTGCCTTATAAGAAGAGGTCATTGCCCGTTTATTGACTATGCCGACAGCTATGTAGGTGGGATGGGTATTAACCGAAATTACTATCGGTGAATTAGGGGGCGCATGCTTCACCAGATTGGTTGTTGCCTCATTAAAGGCCAATGCGAATGCTGCTTCCACGGAACGGGGCAGCCGGTGATCAAACCGCACATTCTCAACAGTGATGTTATAACCAGATTTTTCCAAAAGAGTGACTGCAGCAGTAATGGTCTCGGTGATGGAGTCAGCGTGCCATACCCCGAGCATGCTCGTTGTATCTTCCAGGTTGGTATCAATGAGGTGATTGACTAACTGGTGCAGATCCGACACCGCCGTCTTCCCAGTCTCGGTGATGGTGCGAAGTTGCTGGCCAAGCTCAGGATCAGATGTAGACATTTGAGCAATTTCTGCCTGCATAGTCATCATGGTCAATGAACGGGCGACACTATCGTGAAGATAGCAGGATATACCAGTGGTGAGTGCATGCTCCAGCTTTTGTCGAGCCAGTTGTTGTTGGCGATGAGTCCGGGCGGAAACAAACCGTGCATGGCCAACGGCACTGGCAACCATAATTAGTGCTCCCTCCAGTACTAATGATGGAAGCAAGTCTGCGCTGAACAAGGTATCTACGGAGATGAAATATGCCAGAACTAACCATTGAATGCTGAGTACGGTGGCGCTCACCCATCGTTTAATGGCTATGGCGTATTCAAGGGCGAGATAGAAAATGAAGCCGGATAGCAGCAGATGATCGATATTACCTGACATCCATAAGCCTGCGATGGCCACAAGCGGGAAGAATGCAGCTGGAGCTGCAAAGCGCAGTAAAGGGATTATGGCAACGATCAGCAGCTGGGCAATAACATTGAGGACTGTTGCCCCGTCAAAAATCAGGGATAACGCAATCAGAACCAGTCCCAAAATGCCTTCAGCTTTCCCATTTTGCATTAATGGAAAGAAAGCATCTCTGATCTGGCCAGGGACCATTCCCCTCCCCCTCACTTCTTAACGCACATGCAGGTTCGTACTCAACTGGTCAGCCTATTCCACCACCACCCGGCTATGTGAAGAGCACAGTGACGCGCCCTCATTCACCCATGAAAACAACGTCACCGAGCCAAAAGGTATCCCCTTAGTGAGGGATACCTTTTAGATACTCTCTCGCATTGAGACCACTGTTTTCAGCTCTCCTTAGAAAACTGAATCAGAAGACTTAATCTCTAACTGATACTTGTTGGAAATGAAATTCAATGGGTGTTGAGACTACACAAGAATAGGATTTTTATGTCGAAAGTAGTTACCCGCTTCAGCACCATCGCACTAGCTTTCATGCTGCCTTTGGCTTCAATGTCTGCGGTACAAGCCACTCCTGCTGAGTTTTCCCCTGAATCAGTATTTACGGAAGAACTGAGCGAAGAGCAGCTGGCCGCAGCACAAAAGGAACTGTCAGTGCTCTTTACCGAGGTCCTGACAGCAGAATCTGGTAAATGGACGGTCAATGAAGACGCTGCCATCAAGCACGGTGTCAGTTTAGAGGATGCTTATAGCCTCGCGGGGGCGTTAACTGAACCAACAATCTCCACACGTCACGCAGTGAACACAAAAGAATATCGGGACTGCGTAATCAACGCCACCGGGCTGGGCGCTCTGGTGGGAGCAGCTGGTGGAGGCGGTTCACAGATTGCCTATTTGATCGCCGTGAAGAACTGGAAGGATTTGGCATATGTCATCGTTAAACTGGTGGGGGTCAATGCCGTCCGAGGAGGCGTAGCTGGTCTGGCTGTCACGCTCGCTGGAGCTGGGGCCTGGTGCGCCACCCCATGGGCTCAGTAGGGTTTGGTTATGTTTCTAGCTAATATTTTTAGGCCACCACAGGCAGCTCGAGATGCAGCTAATTTTGTCAGCAGGTATCTGTCGGATAAAAGTGCGGCGGAGTACTTCAGCGCTCCAGAATTCAAGAATCTCCATCAGCTCGCCCAGAATTCAACCTGGGATAAAGTTGCCGCCGAATACCGGGAGATCACAGGTGTGGACCTTAAAACCAGTGTTATCGCTGCGCAAGTTCTTATCAATCTCAAAAAGCAGAATGCCCTGTAGCGTTAAAGGGAAGACTGTGCCCCCCGCAGATGAACCCCAAAAACTGGTTCTACAAGGAAGGTATGCCATTTTCCGGGGAAGCGGAACGGTATCGCAGAGCATGCTTGAAGCAGATGTACTTTGAGCTTTCTTCGATGAGTGTTTATGGCATCACATTCGAAAGCCGACAGACAGCTCAAAATAGGAAAGATATTGAGCACATTGTTGCCCTTGCAAGGGCAGGGACAGTGCGCAGGCAGAATGTTGCAACATACCCGCGGTGGATACCTGATGTTGTTTTAGGTGCGCTTAACTTCAGTGTATTTAGGTGAAGAGCAGTACTGAGAGAAGCTACATGACAAGGTGGTCCCTCACCGGTCCACCCGATCTGGCGAAGACCCTGGTTACAGCCGCCCAGCTGGGGGCCCAGGGTCTTCTTTCGATCCTGTCGTAACAGGTGGCAATAACTCAAAAATAGCGCTAAATGAAACTTAGTGGAGATCTTGCTGGGTTTCATCTCGTGAATCTTTAGGTTTTTCGAACTCTTCTCCACTCAGGAAATCATCCAGTGAGATCCGTTGCCGGTGATCTTCCCGGAGAGCTTCGCGCAGTGCTTCCATATCAGCCTGGCGTTCTAACTCTTCCAGGGATATCTCGGGCAGGTTTTCATTGAACTGGTCATCGTCTCTATCCTGCCAACCCACCTACCTCACATTCGGTAGAGGTTTTCAGCTTTTAGAAACCCATGCCAGACCCCCGTGAAGCCTGCTGCCAACAAAGATTCCCTCACAGACCAAGTTCTCTCTGAAATAACCTTCAAAAAGGCTGTTTTTCAGCCTTTTTCTCAACAGAACTTGATCTGTGAGGGATCAGCGCGAATCAGAAACCTTCGGCTTCCAGAAGTCAATGCCCCACAGTGAAATCTTGCAGTACCAGAGCATCTGCTCAGAGTACTTCTCGGAGGTCTCACCCTCTAAGCGGGGATCATCCTCAGCCATCTGGGCCATGGAATAGATGGCATAGAACCAGGTGCCGGCATTGAGCGCCACCGCAGCCAAGAGGCCAGGCCAGAACCCCAGCCAGCTGGGAAACACAGCAAACATGAGCAGCGCCACCCAGTGCAGATAGCCCAGCCCGGCGCGGTCGAGGAAGAATTGGTGCGCGCCCCAGACTCCGGCCCAGACGGCGATTTTGTAGGCGCGGGATTTGCTACGCGCAATAGGAACCCCTTCGATATCCTCCTCGGTGAGGTCGAAGGGGCC
>NZ_CALZFS010000067.1 GCF_945649885.1 uncultured Corynebacterium sp.
ACATCCTGACCCCCTTCAGCTTCGGCACGGGCGTCCTGGTTGTTGCAGTCGGTGTCCTCGGTTACACCATCTGGTCCGGTTTCCGTGCCTCGGTGCTGACGGACTTCGTCCAGCTGCTTGCCATGATGGGTGCCGCTGCGATCATCATCCCGGCAATCTTCTACGCCGTTGGTGGCCCCGGCATGCTCGACGCCGGTATGGAGGCCCTCAGGTCCCAGGACCCACAGAAGGCTGACTTCTGGTCGAAGGATGCTTTCCTCAACCAGGGTGCCCCCTACATGGTTGCTGTCCTGGCCTATGCCGTTGGTAACCAGACCATCACCCAGCGTCTCTTCGCGGTGAAGATCGAACACATCAAGTCCACCTTCGTGACCGCCACCCTGGGTTATGCCGGAACCGTCATCGGTCTCGGCATGATCGGTGTTCTCGCGGCGATGGTCGGCATGGATCCCGCAGATGGCAACACCAACAACCTGATCCCGCAGATGGCAGTGGAATACCTTCCTGCCGACATTATCGTGGCCATTTTAATCATGGTGATCGGTTCACTGGCATAAACCGCAGACTCTGACCTCTCTGCACTCGCATCCATCACCATGACTGATATCTACGGCAAGAATATTGCCAACGGTAAGGTCAAGCCCAAGACAATGCTGCTCGTTGGTCGTATGACCATGATCGGCGCAACCGCAGCCGGTGTCGCTCTGGCATTTGCCAACTTCAACATTCTGGATCTGCTGGTGTTCGTCGGTGGACTCTGGGGTGCCCTGGTGTTCCCAGTCATCGCCAGCTTCTACTGGAACCGCATCACCAGCCGTGCATTCGTGATCTCCGTGGCTGTCGCAGTGGCCTTCTTCCTGCTGACCCGCTTCGACCTGATACCGATGTTCGGTGTTCAGGCAGTCATCTTCGAACTACTTGCCGCTGTCGGTGCCGCCGTTGCGGTGGGAATGCTCGCATTTGGTTTCCTCGGTCGTTGGGCCGGTGGAATTGCCGGCACATTAATGTTCGTGGCCATGCTGCCGCTCTTCCTCGGCTTCCTGCATGACTACCCAACCCTGCTCAGTGCTCTGGTCGCCTACGGCATCAGTGCCGTGCTCTGCGTGGGCATCAGCCTGCGCAGCAATGAGCGCTTCGACTTCGATCTGATCGATGACCGCGTGATGTCCTTCCAGGGCGCTGCTGCCGAGCCAACACTTTCCGCTGAGCCAACCGCTCTGACTGGAGATGCGGCCGGAGCTACCGCTGCCAACGTTGATCCGAAGGGAGGTGCCCGATAATGGTCACTGCAATGACTTTCTACATCCTGGTCTGGCCGGTGCTTGCTGCGCTGGTACTGATCCAGCTCACCTTCGGTGTGATCAAGGATTATAGGGATGCACGCCGGGAGGGCCACAAGGTCGTCTAAACCGACTTTCATATCCTCTTAATTCAGCCACCGCGGTAGTTGCACATGATGCAACTACCGCGGTGGCTTCTCTTCTGCCTGCTCTCCCCCAGGTCTATATCTGGTTGCTGATGTCTGCATGTGGAACTTTATACAAGACATCCTGGCGTTATACAGATGTGAGGCTCTCACAGTTCCATAAACGGACACCGACTGCTGCGGGACAAGCGAAGAAAAGATTCCAGGGACAAAAGAATCCGCCCGGCACCCCTTCCTTATATAAGGAAGATGATGCCGGGCGGATTCTCGCTGTCAGACTGGTCCCCCACCTGTTCCCACAGCAGTGGGAGCCGGTGAGACTACCTGTGGCTACCTACTACTTGCCAACCGGGTAGGTGCCGTCGGCACCGAGGCGAGCTTCTGCGTCGATAAGCAGGTTGATCTCAGCCTGGTGTCCACCGCGCTCTGGCAGACGACGTCCGTCGATCTGCTCGAACAGTGGTGCACGGCCGACCATGCCGGCCTCCAGGCGGTTGGCACCTGCACGCAGACGCTCGGTTGCCCGCTTGCGCCATGCCTCAACGTCCCGGCCTGCATTGCGCATGGCCTGCTCGAAGACACCACTGTTGGCCATGACCACGACTGCAGCAACGTGACCGAAGCCGAGTGAGGTCAGTGCGCCGGCCTTGATGGCGTTGGCGCCCAGATCCAGTGGCTGACGCAGCCAGACGAAGTTCTCGCCCTTGGCTTCCATCTCTGGATCAACGCAGTCGAGGGAGGCATTCTGTGGCAGCTTGCCGGACTCGAGTACGGAGACCAGACCACCGATCTGGAAGAGTGCGGCACCGCCCTTTGAGTGACCGGTGAGGGTCTTCTGGGAGATGATGAACATCGGGTTGTCCGCTTCGCGGCCGATGGTCTTCCAGAGCAGGGTGTGCAGCTCAGACTCGTTTGGATCGTTGGCGTTGGTGGAGGTGTCGTGCTTGGATACCACGCGGACATCGTCCGGGGTGAGACCCAGGCCCTTGAGCTCCTTGGCCAGACGGGAATTGGTGCCACCACGTGCTGCACCCAGTGCGCCCAGTCCCGGAGCCGGGATGGAGGTGTGTGCACCATCGGCGTAGGACTGTGCGTGGGCGACCACGGCCTGAACTGGGAGACCCAGGTCAGCAGCAACAGAGGCACGTGCCAGGAGCACGGTTCCGCCACCTGCAGCTTCGAGGAAGCCTGCACGCCTACGGTCGTTTGCACGGGAGATGAAGCGTGGGTCGATACCCTTGTCCAGCATGGCCTGGGTGTCAGCCGTTGCGTTCATGTCGCCGAAGCCGGTGAGGGATTCGACCTGGATGTCATCGATACCGCCGGCGACAACGAAGTCAGCCTTGCCCAGGCGGATCTTGTCCATGCCCTCCTCCACGGAGACAGCTGCGGTTGCACAGGCTGCCACTGGGTGGATCATCTGACCGTAGCCACCGACATAGGACTGCATGGTGTGTGCAGCCACGACGTTTGGCAGGGTCTCCTGGAGGATGTCGGATGGACGATCCTGGCCCAGGAAGCGGTTGACGAACAGCTTACGCAGGGACTGCATGCCACCGATACCGGTGCCCTGGGTGGAGGACACATCAGCTGGGTGGACAGCCTGCAGCAGTTCAGCGGGGCTGAAGCCTGCGGACAGGAAGGCGTCGACTGCGGTGACCAGGTTCCATGCTGCGATGTTGTCCAGCGCATCGATCATGGAAGCAGGGATACCCCACTTGGCAGGATCGAAATCGGTGGGCAGCTGTGCTGCGACGGAGCGGGTCAGGGTGGCCTTGCGTGGCACGAAGGAGGTGGAACCCTTCTTCTTGGTCACGGTCCACTCGCCATCAACCTCGGAGATCTCAGCGGATGCGTCGGCGTCCAGGTAAGCCTGGGCCTCATCTGCGGAAGTCACGGAGAAGGTGATGTCGCGGTCGAGGAAGATCTCGGCTGCGTCCAAAGAGCCACCCTCAACGAGGAAAGCGTCGTTGACGAGCTCACGGACACCACAGCGCGCGACAACCTCATCACGGTAACGGTCGTAGATGTCCTCTTCTGGCACCTCGGTGCCCTCAGCGTCGTACCAGCCTGGCTTTGGATCCTCGGACCAGGTGATCAGGCCCATCATCCATGCCAGCTCGACAACGCCTGCGGCGGTCAGCTCGACGGTGCCGTCGCGCTGGATGCCGTACTCAGCTTCGAAGCGGGTACGTCCGGAGCCCCATGAGGAGATCTCGCCGACGCCGACCATGACGATCATGTCGTCCAGATCGGTGGTGACTTCGCCGACCTCTGCGCCGACAGGCTGCACAGGACTCTTCGGGGAAGGCAGTGCCTTGATGGTTGCTGTGTCAGATTCCTGCGCCACAACCTCATCCTGCTCAAGGGATGCGGCCAGTGCTGCGATGGAGACATCGCCGCCCAGACCACCGGTGAGGTCGTAGTCGATCGGAGCGGTCAGTGCCTGCTCGCGGGACTCGGACGATCCCAGGCCGAGCAGCTCGGTGGAGATCTCCTCTGGGGTGTAGACGTGGATGCCCAGCTTCTCAGCGGCAGGGATCAGGACGTCGTTGCGGCCCATGAGGCCGGTTCCGGCGACCCAGCCGATGCGTGCCTGTGCCAGGGTGACATGGTTTGGCCAGCCGGTCTCGGAGCTCCACTTCGCCAGGATGGCGTCGAAGGCTGCCTTGACCTCGCCGTAGGCACCGTCGCCACCGAACATGCCGCGGTTCGGAGAACCTGGCAGGACGATGTGGACGCGTGAGCCGACACCGCGGGAGGCCAGGTCGGCCAGCCCTGCGATGGTGCGCTCCACGGACCAGAGAAGCAGGCGGGCCTGGTTCTCGGTCTGAGGACCGGCATCAGAGAGGTTTCCGGACACGGAAGGTGCGGCGAATGGGTATGCCAGGGTCGGGGTGAGAGCAGGCTTGGTCACGGTGACGGAGCCACCGACGGTGACGCGCTGCTCATTGCCGATCCAGTCGATGACGGCATCGACGTCGCGGTAGGAGGACATGTTCGCAGGAACGATCCACAGCTTCGCGCTCGGGGAGGCGTGCTGGTGGTAGAGCTTGCGTGCGTATTCCTTGCGTGCCTGGGAGACGTTGGATGCGGTCATGATGACGGTTGCGCCCTGTGCCAGCAGGCGGCCGGCGACGGCTCCTGCGATGGACTCAGGTGCAGCACCGGTGACCAGTGCAACGTCCTCGGCGTGGAGCTCCTCGGCTGCCTGGACGGCAACCTTGGCGACCTCGGACAGAGTTGCGGCGAGGGTGGAATCCTCGACGTGCTCAGCCCACCAGGTGGCCTGCTTTGCGACAGTCTCGCCGGTGCCGATGAAACGCTCGGTGGCGATGTCTGCGCCGTTGGCCAGACGTGCCAGGTCCTCACGTGCAGAAGCCCAGCGGTCATCGAAGAGGATGGCGCGGTCAGCGGAGAATACCGGGGTGACCATCTTCTGCCAGCCGGCGCCCAGCTCAGCTTCGACAGCTTCGTAGAGCTCGGTGTCAGCCTCAGCAGCTTCCACCTCGTTCTTGGTATCCAGGCCGAGCTGACCCAGGATGCCGCGTGCGATGGTGGCCAGGACGCCTTCTTCACCGGTGACGGTGGAGGCGTATGCGTCCAGTGCTGCGGAGTCAACCACTCCCCCACCAGCGGCTGCGCCACCGGAGGACATGGAGACTGCGGTGCCGTTGGCTGCTGCAACATTGTTGACAGCACCGTCGATCAGGGAGTCAACCTCGCCCTTGTTGGCTGCCGACTCGGGCAGAGTGCCCAGGTTGCCACCACGGACGGATTCGCCGTCACGGGTACCGAGCAGGAGCTCGGTCTCAACGTGTGCGACCCAGCTTTCCGGCAGACCCCAGGTTCCGGTGACGCGGTCAGCGACATAGGAGGCCTTCAGTCCGGCTGCACCCAGCAGGGCGCGCAGGCGGGCACGGATGGCTTCGCCCAGGACTGGTCCGAATGGCTTGTAGCCCGGCGCTGCGGTGACCACGCGACCCTGGAGGGTTGCCACGTCAGCGTCTGCTGCGCCGTCAATGGTCGGAACAGACAGCTCGGTGGACATGTCCATGAGCATCTGGTTACGACGTGAGGAGACACCGTTGGTCAGGGTCTCTGAGGTGTCTGCTGCGGTGATCTGGTCGATCTTGATCTTGTTCTGCAGTGCGAACAGGGTCATGATCGCGTTGGAGGCGTTGTACTTCAGTTCCGGTGCGTCACCAACTGGTCCTGCAGGTGCAGCCGGTGCGGCTGGTGCCGGGACGGATTCGGTGACTGGAGCCGGTGCGGCTGCTTCGGAAGGTGCAGATGCGGCTGGTGCCTCTTCATCTTCCTCAACCTCAGCAACTGGTGCCTGGCGGACATCGTTGAGCATGACCTGATCCTGGTCGCGCTCGACGTTGAAGACCGGGCGGGTCTCGCCGATGACGTCCATGGTGCGCAGTGCGAGGTTGGTCAGGGTCGGGGATGCGGCGAGGCCGACTTCGATGATCTGGTCGACGGTGTCGATGATCAGTGCCTGGGTCTCGATCCAGCGGACTGGGGAGGCGAACTGCCAGGACAGCAGCTCGATCAGGAGCAGACGTGCAAGTGCGTTCTCCTCCATGGAGTCAACCTTGACGTCCTTGAGTCGCTCGGATGGAACAACTGCCAGGATGGCGTCGACGAAGTCCTGGGTGAGCTCGAATGGACGGGCCACCAGGTTCGGGATGTAGCGGCCACGCAGTGCATCGATGTCGATGACCTGAGGCAGCAGCTCGTCCAGCTTCTCAGCGAAGGCAGGAACGCCTGGTCGCAGAACGCTGGAGTGGAATGGGACGTCGATGCCCGGGATGTTGACATAGGCACGTGGGTTCGCGGTGGCGGAAGCCTTGAGAGCCTTGAGGCCCTTCAGGGTGCCGGCTACGGCGTACTGCTGGCCATCAACGTTGTAGTTGACGATCTGCAGGAACTCACCGGATTCTTCAGCGACACGATCAACCCATGCCTCAACCTCGGTGGCTGGGACATCGATCATGTTCGGACGGAATGCTGCCAGACCGTAGTCGGAGCGGCCCTGCGCATCGCGTGGGACCAGGGAGTGCATGGCGGAGCCACGGGAGAACACGACATCGATGACACCTTCGAGTTCGAAGATGTTGCCCAGGGATGCCAGTGCGGTGTACTCACCGAGTGAGTGACCGGCGTAGAGGGACTTGTCGACGATGGCGTCGGCTGCCTTCAGGCGTTCGGTCTGTGCGTAGGCGACAACGGCGAGCGCGACCTGGGTGAACTGGGTCAGGTTGAGGACACCGTTCGGGTGAACGAAGGTGGTGTCACCGACCTTGAGCTCAACCGGGTTCTCATCGATGACCTGCTGGATGGAGAAGCCGAGGTTAGCGCGGGTGTGTGCATCTGCACGCTCCCAGACTGCACGTGCCTCAGCACTTGCGGTGCGGTCACCCTGGCCCATGCCCTCAGCCTGGATGCCCTGGCCTGGGTAGACGTAGGCGGTGGACGGTGCCTGGAGCAGAGCCTGGCCACGGGAGACCACGTTGCCGTCGATGCGGCAGGTGACCTCGTAGGCAGGCATGAGTCCGGAGCGGCCAACACGCTCGACGGTGATGTCAACGACATCGTTGAGCTGGACCATGCCGTACATGGAGTAGGTCCAACCGATGACCTCGGAGCCAAGGCCAGCCAGGTGCTGGGCGGTGGCGGACAGCCACATGCCGTGGACCAGTGCTGCGTCCAGGCCAACCAGCTTGGCGGCGTTGTCAGAGGTGTGGATCGGGTTGTAGTCACCGGAGACCATGGCGAATGGGGTCATGTCGGCTGGTGCGGTGACGGTTGCGGAGCGCACGAAGGAACGTGGGGTATCCTCGATGATTTCATCACGTCCGCCATAGGACTCGGCAGGCTGTGCCATGTCGGAGGTGGTGATACGACCACGGATGGCGAAGCGGGTGACCAGCTTGGCCACGAGCTCACCTTCGGAGGTCAGGTCCAGGCGGACGGTGACGATGCGGCCGGATGCGGATTCCTCGATGGAATCGCAACGGGACTCGACGTCGATGGTGCGGCCGTTGGCCAGCTCCTCCAGTGGGACGCGCAGGTCCAAGAGGTGGTCGAGGTGGACTGCGTTGAGCAGGCCCTCAATGACCGGGTAGCCGTCGTCAAGCGTTCCGGTACCCAGTGCGGCATAGATGGCAGGCCAGCAGACGCCGACCAGCACGTCACCGGTGCCGAAGTTGTGTTCTTCCAGTGCAGCGCCGGAAACAGCGGTGTGGGCGGTGAGCAGCTCACGTGGCAGGGTGAAGGAATCGCGGACGTAACCGAACTTGGAGCCGTCCTGGATTGGCTCCGGAAGAGCCTTGATCTCATCGCCTGCAGCGGAGACGGAGCCGACACCGGCAACGCCTGCGAGCAGTGCGAAGACGGACTCTGGCAGCTTCTCGCGGGAGACGACCGGGGATGCACCGGTGGAGACAGCATCGTTGAGTTCGACTGGGATGTCGACGTGCTTGACCAGGTATGGGCGCTGCTCTTCTGGGATGTCATCGAAGTAGGAGTCGGCCAGGATGCGGATGATCCAGTAGCCGTCTTCTTCAATGAGCTCGAAGGCGCCGTCCTTCTGGGTGTAGGCAGGGTTGTCGATCAGGTTGCCGTGCCAGACGATGTGTGGTGCGGACAGCAGCAGCTCGCGCTCAGTCTTGGCTTCGTTCAGGCGTGCGTAGATCTCAACCGGTTCGCCGTCGACAGCCTCAACACAGGCTTCCTCGAAGCGGCCGAGCAGATCAGCGACAGGCTCATCGACGCGGTCAATGCCGGCGACGGAGACTGGTCCAGGGATCACGCGGACGGAGTTGGCATCATAACGCTCGTTGTGTGCCTGCCAAAGAGTGTCCAGGCCCCACCAGCGTGCCAGGTCGGCGTCGATGGCCGGAACCCATGGCATTGGCTTGTGGTGCTTGCGGTTCAGTCCGATGAACCATGCGGCGTCACGTGCGGAGACCTTGATCTCACGTGCCTGTGGGTAGGTGGCAAGGAGCTTCTCGATGGCTGCAGGTGCATCCGCGATGGAGTCCAGGTCCGGGAACAGGGTCTCAATCTCGCCGTGGTCAGCGTCGTGGAGGCGTGCCTCGAGGCGGTGAACCAGGTCGAAGAGACGGTCATCCCAGGTTGGGTCCTGTGATGGGTAGGCAAGATCAACCCAGCGCTCGATCCACTCGGCGTAGGTCATTTCCTCAAGATCACCGAAGTATGGCTTGGCCGTCTTGTTGATGGCTGCGATGAGCTCCTCACGGTGCTCCTCAACATCATCGGAATCGATGGAGGAGATCAGGCGGGATGCTGCTGCGGAGTCATTGTCCAGCTCGTACATGTCAGCATGCAGGTGGGACAGACCGGAGGTGACGCCACCGCGGGTCTGGCCACGGCCAACCCAGCCGCCAGCATCCTGTGGGTCGACACCAGGGGTGTCAACGAGAGCCTGCTTGACCTGAGGGGAGGTGGTTGCTTCCTTGGTGGCCATGGCTGCGGTGCCGACGATGATGCCGTCAACCGGCATCTTCGGGTAGCCGAGGTCCTCGGACCACTGGCCGGTGAGGTAGTAGGCAGCCTTCTCAGGGGTTCCGATGCCGCCACCGATGGCGAGCACGACATTCTTGCGTGCTCGGATCTCTGCGTAGGTGGTCAGCAGGAGATCATCAAGGTTGACCCAGGAGTGGTGTCCACCAGCGTGGCCATCCTCAACCTGGACGATGATGTCAGAATCAGGGTTGCCATCGGCGATTGCGAGGGTGGCGCGGATCTGGTCCACGGTGCCTGGCTTGAAGGCGACGTATGGGAAGCCGTCCTCGTTGAGGCCGTTGATCAGCTCGGTGGCTTCTTCTGCCTCAGGGATACCTGCGGAGACGACAACACCGTTGATGGCGGTGCCGGCTGCACGTGCACGGGAGACGATGCGCTGGGCACCGAACTGCAGGTTCCAGATATAACGGTCGAAGAACATGGAGTTGAACTGGGCTGCACGTCCCGTGTTCAGCTGCTTGACCAGGCTTTCCTTGTTGCGGTTGAAGACCTCTTCGGAGTACTGTCCGCCACCGGCCATCTCAGCCCAGTAGCCAGCGTTGGAGGCTGCTGCGACGATGGTGGGATCAACGGTGGTCGGGGTCATGCCACCGAGCAGGATCGGTGAGTAACCGGTCAGGGTGGAGAAACGGGTCTGGACCTTGGTCTCACCGGTGGGGAGTTTAACCAGCTTCGGTGCGAACTCGGACCAATCGGCAGAGGTTGGAATCTGGAATCCTGGGCGTGCCAGGTTGTCCCGCTCTGCTGCGGTGTAGGCCGGCAGCTGGGTGATGCCGGTGCCGTCGAGCAGTGGTGCGGTGAAACGTGCCAGACCGGAATCCAGGGTGAGGACGTAATCGGCCTTGAGCTCCGCGATCTGAGCAACCCAGTCGGAAGGCTCAACGAGGATGGCGTAGGCCAGCTTCTTGGCATCAACTTCCAGGCCACAGGTGGCTGCCCACTCAACAGCCATATCGGCTGCTTCCTGCATGGAAGAGTGGTGGAACGGGATGGCGACAGGCAGGTAGTCGAACTTAGGCTCGAGCACGGAGCCGCCCTGACGCTTCTCATTGATGTCCTCGTTGAAGGCATCAGCAGCACGCTGGAGGGCTGCAGCAGCCTTCTTCAGCTGTGCAGGCTGGCCGGAGAGGACAAAGTGTGCGCGTGCATTACGCAGGGAGACCTCGACACCATCGACATCGGCGATGGTCGATTCGATGATCTCCTTACCCAGGCCGCGGGCGGAGAGCATGTGATCGCCCTTGCCCGCGAACTGGGATGCGGCGGCACCGAGAAGAATGGCGAATGCGAGAACATCATCCTCATTGACGGCAGCCTCGACCCCGAGGATGCCCTGGGAGTGTCCCAGACGGGAAGCATTGTCCACATCCAGTCCGAGGTCACGCAGCTGACGGGTGGCAGCAACCTGACCCAGGACGATGCCCGGGATGGAGACTGCTGGCTGTGGATCAATATCAGCAGCATGATCTGCATCTTCGCGGGTCAGTTCCTCAAGACGTGCGAGGGAACCCGGGACGATGGATGTGACCTGACGTGCAAAAAGTGCAGTCTTCGCACGGGCGCGAGACAGCAGCTCACGAAGGTGAGAGGCGGCGATGTGGTCGACGCTGGCGTCGGCGATCGTCTGCTGCCAGGCGGAAGCCTGACCGGCGTACAGAATTGCTGGTTCCTTAAAGGAATGCAGCGGTGTCAGTGAAGAGATGCTCACGAATTAAAGCTCCTAAGTCTTGGGAATGGGCACAGGCGTCCCATGACCACTTACGAATGCGTAGGTTACGCGAACGTAGCCCAAGAAGGTGAACAAACCCTCACGTTTAGCGGAGGTTATTAGGTTTTCCCAGGAAACAGCACCGCACATGTGTGGAATATCACAAAACGGGCCCGGAATTGGCATGGATTTTCCACAACCCTGGCCCTTTATATTTCGTGTTGTTATTGTTAACCCTTGTTAAAGGTGGGATCAGGGAGAATCGGAGAGATATGAACGCACAGATCAACCGCAGAACATTCCTCAAAGCAGCAGTCGGCATGAGCGTCATCGGAGCGACAGGTATCTTCGCGGCCCCCAAGGCAGCAGCTCTCGGCCCAGTCCTGGGCACCGTGATTGACTACGCTGC
This sequence comes from uncultured Corynebacterium sp., assembly GCF_945649885.1. Taxonomy (GTDB): domain Bacteria; phylum Actinomycetota; class Actinomycetes; order Mycobacteriales; family Mycobacteriaceae; genus Corynebacterium. The sequence continues at coordinate 11,101 of NZ_CALZFS010000067.1, forward strand.
AGGCCTTCCCAGCGCCGCATCCATCAAGGCAGCAGGCCACCTGGGTGCCGTACGTTATGTATCCAACCGCCGCCCCGGAACAGAAAACTGGATGATCGGCAAGCCGGTGACACTCGCAGAAACCCGCAGCTTCGCCAATCACGGACTGAAAACCGCATCGGTGTACCAGTTCGGCAAGGGCCAGACCGCTGACTGGATGCGAGGTGCTGCCGGTGCCACCACCCACGCTCCACAGGCCATCGCACTACATGTGGCCGCGGGTGGCCCTAAAAACCGCCCGATCTACGTGGCCATCGATGACAACCCCACCCGCGCCCAGTACAACAACCAGATCCGCCCCTACATCCAGGCATTCAAGCTGGCTCTTGAAGCAGCCGGATACCAGTTGGGCATCTACGGCAACTACTCCGTCATCGACTGGGCCGTCACCGATGGACTCGGCGAATACTTCTGGCTCCACAACTGGGGATCAGAAGGACGAATCCACCCACGCACCACCATCCACCAGATCCGTATTGACAAGGACAAACTGGATGGCGTGGGCATTGACATGAACAATGTCTACGCCCGAGACTGGGGACAGTGGACCCCGGGCAATGTGATCGACGATGTGGTCCCGAACATCCCGGGTGTCCAAGCGCCGACCATCCCGAATATCAATCCCACGACCATCACTGATGCGCTGAAACTACTGAATAACTTCTCCAGCTAGTTTCTGCCGGTGTTCCGGCCCTCGACCTCACCCAACTGTTTTTCCACCAGACGGGTGAGGTCTTCTGCATCTCCGGTCACGGCTGCCGCCACCACAAAATCTTCCCCGAAGGACACTGAGGAATGCAGCTGATAATCATCAGACCAACCCCACTTGGTGCCGAAGACTCCCGGTAACACATCAGTTCCCCAGTTCTGTGCATAACCATCAGCAGCAACCTCATCAGAGGCCGCCATCGCCACCAGGATCGGTGAGGTGGGATCATCTCGCAACAGCTCCGCCACGAACTTCACCACGTCATAGGTTGAGGTCACTGAATAACCCCAACGCTCCGCCCCCCTGGTGGACAACAGGCCGTATTTATCAGCGGTGACGTCAATAGCCTCCGGGTACTTCTCAAACAAGTCCTGCGCAGAGGCATCCGAAGAACTGCTCACCATATCCACGGCGAGGAACCTCTCCTCGACTGTGCCCCGCTCCAGCACATAATCAGCGATGTAGAGCTTGCTCAGACTCAATGCGGGACGGGCAAAACGCTCCGCGACGGTACCGGTACGGAAACCATCATCCAGGCTGAGGTAGGACACCTGGGACCCCGTGGAGTTCTCAATGAAGCTGGTGTATTCGGAATCCCCCACCCCATCAGAACCTGACATGCGGGAAGATCGGGCATCAGGGTCATCAGCTGCCGGGGGAGCTACCGCATTGTCTCCCCCACCGATGATCATGAGCGGAGCACCCACAGCAATCACCGCTGTGAGCAGAAACGTGGAGAGACGCCACCCGGAGTGGACTGATGAAGAAGACACGCCGATCAATCCTAGTACATGAAAAACCACCACTGTTCCTGCTGGAGGAACAGTGGTGGTTCTGGACACTTTGCGGGAAAGTTATCCCCGTTCAGCTAGACCTGTGGAGGATTAGTGATCGACAGACTTCTCGACGCCGACACCGGTGAGGGAACGAACTTCCATCTCCGCTGCAAGGTCATCCATGTTATCTGGCTTACCAACCAGGGTGCCGATCCAACCAGCGAGGAATGCCAGTGGGATGGAGATAATGCCTGGGTTCTTCAGTGGGAAGAAGGACCAGTCAGCACCCGGAACCATCGCACTTGGATCGCCGGAGACTGCCGGGGAGAAGAAGATCAGCAGCAGTGCGGAGATCAGGCCGGTGTAGATGGCTGCAACCGCGCCGGTGGTGTTGAACTTCTTCCAGTACAGGGAGTACAGGATGGTGGGCAGGTTGGCGGACGCAGCGACTGCGAAGGCCAGTGCCACCAGGAAGGCAACGTTCTGGGTCATGGCGAGAATACCCAGGACGATGGAGACCAGGCCGATGACGATAACGGTGATGCGGGAAACGCGAACCTGCTCAGCCTCAGTGGACTGACCATTACGCAGAACAGCATTGTAGATGTCGTGGCCGACAGCCGCGGAGGCGGTGATGGCAAGACCTGCAACAACAGCGAGGACGGTAGCGAAGGCAACAGCGGAGATCAGCGCCATGAAGATGGAGCCGCCGAGTTCAAAGGCCAGCAGCGGTGCGGCTGCGTTGGCACCACCCGGAGCTGCGAGGATACGGTCCGGACCAACCAGTGCGGCGGCACCGTAGCCGAGGATGAGTGTCATCAGGTAGAAGGTACCAATGAGGACGATGGCCCAGGTAACGGACTTACGTGCTTCACGTGCGGTGGGAACCGTGTAGAAGCGCATGAGCACGTGGGGCAGCCCAGCGGTACCCAGAACCAGGGCGATGGCCAGGGAGATGAAGTCCAGCTGGGTGGTGAGGGATGCACCGTACTGCAGGCCAGGCTCGAGGATCTGGGATGCCTCATAGCCCTTGTCAGCCAGGGTCTGGGATCCGGCGTGCTCCTCCACAGCGTCGTTGAGCAGGGTGGTTATGCCACCGGAGACCTTGATGAAGGTCAGGACGGTCATGATGCCGACACCGCCGACCAGCAGAACAGCCTTGATCATCTGGACGTAGGTGGTGCCCTTCATACCGCCGAGGAGGACATAGGCGATCATGACGATGCCGACGACACCAACAACAATTGCCTGCAATCTGAACTCATGGATATCCAGGAGGACGGAGACCAGGGAACCGGCGCCGGCCATCTGCGCGATGAGATAAAAGAGGGTAACGGCGAGGGTACCGCAGGCTGCGGCGACTCGGACTGGCTTCTGACGCAGGCGGAAGGACAAAACGTCCGCCATGGTGAAGCGGCCAACGTTACGGAGTGGCTCTGCAACGAGGAGAAGGGCTACCAGCCAGGCTACGAAGAAGCCGATGGAGTAAAGGAATCCGTCATAACCGTTCAGTGCAATGGCACCGACGATACCCAGGAAGGACGCTGCCGAGAGGTAGTCACCTGCGATGGCCAGACCATTCTGGGTTCCGGAGAAGGAAGCACCACCGGTGTAGAAGTCGGTGGACTCCTTGGTGGTCTTTCCTGCACGGAGAACCACGGTCATGGTGACAACAATAAAGACTACGAAAACTGCGATGTTGAGAATCGGATTACCGACACCCTCTGCAACATCAACATCCTGCGCGAGGAGAATAGTGGATTTCATGTGTGTTTAACCTTCCATCTTCTTGCGAATAGCAGCCTGACGAGGCTCCAGATTCTTGTTCGAGAAGACCACATAGACATAGGTGATGATGAAGGTGGTCAGGAACTGGAGGAGGCCGAAGAGCAGGCCGATATTGATGGAGCCGAATACTGGGGTGGACATCCACTCTGATGCGAAGGTCGCAATCAGCACGTAGGCGATGTACCACACGAAGAAGGCAACAGTCATAGGGAAGGCAAAGGAGCGGAATTTACTACGGAGTTCTCCGAATTCCTGACTCGCTTGCATTTCCCGGAATTCTTGAGCAGTCGGCTGTCGACGCTCCTGGGTTGTAGGTTCTGCACTCACTGGAAATTCATCTCGCTTTCATATCCCTCGAGCAGGGAGTTGGTAACCGGTTACCGCTGAAGTGCCGGCTTCCCTGGTAACTGAAATGTTCTGCACAACATCTGCCGACGACCGCGAAATATGTTGTCGATCACAGCTAAACGTGTGAATGTGAAGTTACCTAACTCACAT
>NZ_CALZFS010000068.1 GCF_945649885.1 uncultured Corynebacterium sp.
TCTCACTCGTAATGAGAAGGTCAGGAGTTCGATTCTCCTAAGCGGCTCCATAAAGAAAACAGCCCCACTTTCCAAAGATGGAAAGTGGGGTTGTTGCCATCTCTAAAGCCAAGTCAAGCAACCGGCTGCCTCCGGCGCCTGGGACTGCGCTGATAAACAAAGAACGCCGCTGCCAGCACCACAGCTATTGCGATGATCCCCCACCCCCAGGGGGAGGGGAGTTCCTGGCTGAGTACAAAGAAGCCCATCACCAGGACGAATACTCCAAAACCCTTGCGTAGTGTCTGCTCCGGAACCACAGAGGTCAGGCGTGCGCCGACCATGGCACCCACCAGTGCAGCGGCGGTGACAGACAGTACCACCGGCCAGTCCAGACTGACGGAGGTCAGATAACCTGCCAGGCCGGCAAAGGATTTCATAGAGATCACCAACAAAGAGGTACCCACGGCCACTGGCATGGACAGCCCACCCAGCAGTACCAATGCAGGTACCACCAGGAATCCACCACCGGCACCCACCAACCCGGTGACCAAGCCGACCACCAGGCCTTCAATGAGAACCTTGGCCAACGGCAGGGGTTTCTGCGATACCCCACCGCCCTGTTTCTTCCTACCGCGCAGCATTGCTGTAGCGGTGGCGATCATCATCACTGCGAAGGCAATCATGAGTACCACCCCGGGTATGAATCCACCGAGTAGCCCACCCAGGAAGGCACCGACCATGCTGGCACCACCGAAGATCAACCCGGTGCGCCATTGCACATTTCCGCGCCGGGCATGGGCGAAAGTACTCAGCACCGAGGTTGTGCCGACCACGAAGAGGGAGGCAGCGATGGCTTCTTTAGGCTCCATGCCGGCCACATAGGTCAGCAGGGGGACGGTGAGGATGGATCCACCTCCACCCAGCAATCCGAGGCTGAGCCCGACGATGGTGCTGAGCAGGACAACCACTGTGAAGGTGATGCTCATGATTCCTGTCTTTGTTTATGAAAGGGTGACGTTGCCGGTGGCAACGGGAATGTTCTGGATAGTGGAGGCCAGGGTGGGGTTCAGTGCGGTTTTATTCCATGGCATCTTGGACAGGACCGCGGCCATGGCACAGGAGTCGCTGAGGGCAGAGTAGGTCAGACCTGCCCCCACACCTGCGGAGAGGTAGATGAAGGGTCGGGCGAGGGTCTTGGAGCCGAGGAAGCCGGCCAGGACCAGGGATCCGGCAACCATGCGTACCTGGCGGTCCATGGCCCAGCGCTTTTGGCCACGGATAACTTCTCCACCTGCTGCTGCGAAGGCTGCGGTGCCACCGGCGAGAACACTGGCGGTGTCCAGGCCTGCTGCGGTGAGCCTTTCACGTGCTTCTTCGGCGCGGGTGCCGGATTGGCAGACCAGGACAACACCGTCTGGGAAGCGGGAGGAAAACTCCTTGGTGTGTTCTGAGATCAGGGCCAGGGGGATATTGTAGGCACCTTTGATGTGCAGGGATTCAAACTCGGCTGGGGTGCGGACGTCGATGATCAGGAGCTTTTCATCGCGGCCCAGGCGTGCCTTGAGGTCTTCGGCTTCCAGGGAGGTGATGAGGGTACTGGTGGTCATGAAATATTGATCCTCTCTGTAGAAGGGTTGTGGGCCAGCCAGCCCGCGTAGGAGCCTTCCAGTTCAATAACGCGGTAACCGCGACGTCTTAAAGCTGAGGAGGCAACGGAGTTGCGGACCCCGGACTGACAGTAGGTCAGGATCGGCTTGCCAGAAGCCGGTAGCTGATCCAGATTCCACAGGACCCGACCGCTGGAGAGCTGGGTGGAACCGGGGATGTGGCCTGCGGCGTGCTCGGTTTTATTGCGTAGGTCAAGCAGCATGGAGTGCTCATGGTCAGCCAATTCGGCCTGCGGCAGAACCGGTGGGATGGTCATGGACAGGCCCTCGAATGAGGTGATGAATCCGGCGATCTCATCGATACCAACGCGCATGAGGTGATCGCGGTAGGCCGCGGCTTCCGCGGCGTCTGCTGCCAGGATAACCAGCTGACCGGTGTCGGTTTCTGGATCAAATACCCAGGAGGCGTAGGTGGCGGATTTGGCCAGGCCGGGGACATTGACAGCACCGGTAACGGTGCCGCGGTGGACCTCGGTGTGGTGGCGGGTATCCATGATGATCTTCGTGCCCTCGGAAATTTCTGCGCCAAGCTCCAGACTGGAGAATTCTGGCAGGGGTGCCAGTGGATAACCAAGCACTACCGGACCGGCCTTGTTCTCGCGCTTCATACGTCCGAAGTATGAGTGGGCATCAGGCTGACCGCTGAGGAGTTCATCGATGAAGCCCTGCTCATCATTGTTATCCAGGTAGGGCGCCCACCAGGCGTAGGTGCGTTCATAGCCGACGGTGGTGGAGGGCAGGGCACCCAGTGCCTTGCCGCAGGCGGAACCGGAACCATGACCGGGGTGGATCTGAACGTGATCGGGAAGCTCCAGCAGGACATTCTTCAGACTGTGGAAAAGCTGTTTGGCACCAATGAAGCGGGTATCCACACCTCCTGCAGCCTCATCCAGGAGATCCGGTCGGCCGAGGTCTCCGGAGAAGACAAAATCACCGCTGAGCATATACCCGGGGGTATTGGCGAAGGCGCCGTCGGTGATGAGGAAGGACAAGTGTTCCGGGGTGTGGCCTGGGGTGTGGCGGGCCTCGAGGATGATATTGCCGATGGTGATGGTGTCGCGGTCCTGCAGGCGGGTGCCATCAAATTCATATTGCCAATCGGTGCCGCCTGCACCGGAGACGTAGATCTGGGCGCCGGTGGCAGCTGCCAGTTCCCGGGTTCCGGAGAGGTAATCCGCGTGGATGTGGGTTTCGGTGACACCGACAATATCCATGCCGTGCTGGCTGGCAAAGTGCAGGTAGTCGGTGATGTCGCGGCGGGGGTCAACAACGATGGCGGTGTTCTCTGCCTGGCAGCCGATGAGGTAGCTGGCTTGGGCCAGGTCTTCGTCATAGAAGCGGTGGAGCAGCATAAGGGGATCTCATTTCATGAGAGTTGTGCGTGTGGTGAACACCTCCCATCATGGCACATACCCCCCGGGGTATCAAACCGTACCCCAGGGGGTATGTGAAAGTGCTGGTAGTGGGTTTATTGCCAGGAAAGCCAGCTAACCCGTCAGTGCCGCATGAAGCTGCAATGCCACCTGCAGGGACGCAGCCCGCCAACCATCCTCCAGAGCGTCCTCGCCGATGATCTCCCGGACCCGTTCCAACCGGTAGTGGAGGGTGGCGCGGTGGATGAACAATTCCTGGGCCGTCTTGGTGGTGTTGCGACCATTGTTCAAAAAGGCCAGGGCGGTGCGCCAATAGCTGCGGTCGCCTGCGAAGAGGAGCCGGGTGGCGTCATCACTGATGATGTGGACGGTGGTGTCATTGAGTTCCCATCCCAGCAGCAGGCGCCAAGCCCCGGCGTTATCCCAGCTCATCTCATTGCTGACGATGCCGGGCAGGGTGGCAACCTCGGAGAGGAAATGGGCACGGCGCAAGGCTCCCTGGATCCGCCCGGTTTCTGCAATGCCGGCTGATCCCACGGATTCCACGGTCATGCCACTGATGATCGCGGCCCGGCGGATCTCATCCAGCACGGAATCGGTATCCGTTATGGAGCGGCTGCGTTCCACGGCAATGAGGGCCCCGGAATCCATAGTGGTCAGGAAGGGCCGGTTGCGGTGCAGGCGACTCAACTCCAGCTGGAGCTGGTGGGTGTCGCCACTATCGCTTAACTGAAGGGCGTGCAGGGTTAGGCGGCCATCACCGGGGAGGTGGCCGCCGGAGCGGGCGCGTGTCAGGGCGGATTCACTACCGCGGACGATCTCGGTGGTCAGAGAAGTGATGATTTTCACCCGATCGTCCAGGCCATCGTCGTGGGCGAAAAGTGCAGCTAGAGGTTCGATGAACTTACGAACGCGATTGATTTCAGCATCGCTCATGCGGGGTTCGTCGAAAAGTCAGAGATAGGCGCGCAGCTCCCCGCTGCGCCACACCGGGAAGCAGACACGCGCCAGCATCTCAAAGGTGGGATTGGCGGGCAGCCGTACGGGTTCAGTGGCGCTGCGGACGCCATGGCTGAGAATCCAGGGGACCGGCTCCGGGGGTGGGGAGCGGTGGATGGTCGAGGCGATGCGACGATTGTCGATCACCCCGATCTGCGCACTGGCGCACACCACCTCAAAGGAAGGGGTGTCCACCTCGACAGACCTGCCCAGTTCGCGGGCGAGTTCATCGGTCAGTGACTGGATCCGGCTGAGGTTCTCAGCGACGCTAGAAAGGTTGTTTGACATATGTCGAAAGTATCCTTGACGGGGGCGCAGTGACAGGCCACACATTCTGGACCACGGTGAGAACTTGTAATCATGACGCGGATCACATAAAACCGCGTTGTGTATCTCATTTAAAAAACCGAGGAGATTTTCGTGGACCGCAGCATCTTCACCCCCCTGGCACACGCCGGACTCACCACCCTGAAACTGCAGTACAACTGGCGCACCGATGAGCACACCCTGAGCGCCACCCGCGAGTGGGACACCGACCGCGACTTCTCCCGCTACAACAAGGACTTCAACGCCTACACCACCCTGAGCACCCGCGGGATTCACCTGGACACCGCACAGGTGCTGGAACTTTTTGCCTCCCACGGACTGCGCGGGTACCTGGATGAGATCCTGGACTTGCTGCGCCAGGGACGCCACGAAGGCATCGAGGTCTACTACCACGCCGGCCGCAATATCCGCTTCCTCTGCCACCAGCACAGCCGCAAGCTGGGGCCGCGCAACCGCCACCATGCCATCATGGCCGGCGGCACCCGCAGGCATGACCCCTCCACCCCGGAGATCGCCGTGATCACCGACGGCCTCAACCTCAGCCGCGCGATGAGCTTCAAGAATATCGCCGCCGGCCTGGAGTTCGGCGGTTGCAAGACCACCGTCCACATGGAGGAGCCAGCGCTGGATGATCTGGAGACCTTAGGTTTCCTCGCCTTTGCCATCGACCGTTGCCGCACCATGACCAGCCCGGATATGAATCTCAGCACCGCTGTGGCCGATGTGATGAATGGAGCACTTCTCCAGTCAGTTCACCAACGGTCCCAGCTCCCCACTGGGTGAGAGCGGCCGCCCCACCGCCCTGGGTTCCTACCTGGCCCTGCACGAAGCGGTCAGCTTCACCGAGGGCACCGAGCTTGCCGACGCCCTCCTAGGCAAAACTGCTGTGGTCATGGGTCTGGGCGCTGTTGGTTGGCACCTGGCCGGACACCTCCTGGACGCCGGTGTGAACCTGACCGTGTCCGATATCAACCCTGACCGTGTCCGGGAGCTACAGGCCGCGCATCCTCAGGCACAGATCGCTGCAATCGGTGTGGATGAGGTGCTGGGATTCGAAGCAGATATCCTCTGCCCCTCCGCCCTCGGCGGCATCCTGGATGAAGCCAGCATCAACGCCCTGCGCTATTCCTATGTTTTCGGGCCTGCCAACAACCAGATCAAGGCCACTAACCAGGCCGAGGAAGAGCGCCTGGCGCAACTGCTGGCAGAGCGCGGCATCCTCTTCCAAACCGAATGGTGGCATAACACCGGCGGCGTCATGGGTGGTGCCGAAGAATTCCTCCACGGTGCGGACGCCTCCCCGGAGCGCCTGCGCGAACGCGTAATCAACACCGTGCCCCGCAAGACCCGTGAGAACCTGGAACAGGCGGCAGCACTGGGTATCACCCCCACCGATAATGCCTACCGCCAGTGCACTGAGCTGCTCTTTGATACAGAGGCAGCGCAGGTGGTGTCATGAGTCTCAAGACCTCCCGCAGCACTCCCGCAAGCGCCGACGCAGCTGCAGAACCTGCAGGTGATAACGGCCTGAAGCGTGGCCTGAAATCCCGCCACCTTCAGATGATCGCCCTGGGATCCTCCATCGGAACCGGACTCTTCCTCGGCTCCGGTGCCAGTATCCAGTTGGCAGGACCAGCTGTACTGCTGGGCTTCCTGCTGGCCGGCTCCATTGTTTTCCTCATCATGCGCATGCTCGGTGAGATGGCCGTGGAATATCCGGTATCAGGATCTTTCAGCTTCTATGCCTGCAAATTCATCGGTCCCATTGCCGGATTCATCTCCGGGTGGAACTGGTGGTTCACCTGCATCGTGGTGGGCATGCTGGAACTCACCGCCGCTGGCGTGTTCATGGACTTCTGGTTCCCCGGACACCCACACTGGGTCACCGCCCTGGTCTGCCTGCTGGTGATCACCGCCATCAACCTCATCCACGTGGGTGCCTTCGGCGAGGTGGAATTCTGGATGTCCCTGATCAAGGTGGTTGCCCTGATCGGCATGATCATCCTGGGATTCTGCTTGGTCCTAGGTGTGGGACCCAACCCTGCAATTGGTTTTAGCAACCTCTGGGCACACGGTGGATTCGCCCCGACCGGACTGGGTGGCTTCATGCTCTCCCTGGTGGCCGTGACCTTCGCCTTCGGTGGGATTGTCTCCATCGGCACTGCCGCCGGTGAGGTGGAAAACCCCACCAAAGCCATCCCCAAGGCCATCAACAGCGTGATCTTCCGCATCATCGTGTTCTATGTCGGCGGCATTGGCATCATGCTCCTGCTGTGGCCCTGGAATCAGATTGACACCACCACCAGCCCCTTCGTTGCCGTCCTGGTGGGCCTGGGCATCGGTGGAGCAGCCATCATCTTGAACGTGGTGATCCTGGCTGCCGCGCTCTCGGTATTCAACACCATGACCTACAGTGGCGCCCGCATGCTGCGTGACCTTGCCCTCCACGGCCAGGCCCCACCATTTTTCGCCCACACCACCAAGCGCGGACTGCCCCTGCGTGCCCTGTTGTTCAACTCAGCCCTCATGGGTGGTGCAGTCCTGCTGAACTTCCTCTTCCAGGGACAGCTGCTCTACCCACTGATCGCCATCATCTTAGGCGCTGAACTGATCTCCTGGTCCGCCATCGCCGTCTCTCACTTGCGCTTCCGGGCTCAAATGAAGCGCGAAGGCCGAGTTCCTTCCTACAAGGCACCCTTTGCCCCCGTGGCCAACTACATCTGCCTGGCGTTTTTCGCCCTGCTGCTGGTGCTCATGTTCTTCCTCCCCGATTACCGCATTGCCCTGGTGGCCCTGCCCTCCTGGATCCTGGCACTCGGTGTGATCTACGCCGGAATGAAATCCCACCAGCGCCGTCGCGCCCTCACCTCTGGTCCGGCACCTTCTGCTCCAGCCCCTAAGTCCTGCCCGGATGAGATCGCAGCACAAAGCTCTACCACCAGCACCCTCAACAACTAACAAGGAGTACATTTCCCATGCGCACCACCACCGTCGGCGAATTCCTCATTGATCGACTCAAGCAGATCGGTATCACCGAGATCATCGGAGTACCCGGTGACTTCAACCTCAACTTCCTGGAGCAGGTGGATGAGGCCGAGGGCATCCGGTTCATCGGTACCTGTAATGAACTCAATGCGGCCTATGCCGCCGATGGTTATGCCCGCTCCCGTGGGGTATCCGCCCTGCTCACCACCTATGGAGTGGGGGAGCTCAGTGCCTTGAACGGCATTGCCGGTGCTGCTGCGGAACATGTTCCCCTGATTTCCCTGGCTGGCTCCCCACCGCTTTATGCCACCGAGGACCGCTACGATCTCCACCACACCATGGCAGATGGTGATTTCCAGAACATGCTGGACAGCATTGGCCAGTTCACCGCCACCGCGGTACGCCTGAGCCCCATGAACGCCGTGGTGGAAATTGATCGCGCCCTGCACACCTGCCTGCGGGAAAAGCGCCCCGTGCACATCCAGCTGCCCTCTGATATCTCCCACCTGTGCATCGAGGTCCCGGAAGAACCCTTCAGCACCCGCCTGCCGGCCAGTGACCCGGAGCGGCTGGAGGCTGCAGCCAAGCGGGTACTGGAACTTTTCAGTGCAGCCGAACATCCCGTCATCCTTGCTGATCAGGATGCCGCCCGCCACGGATTTGAACCAGCACTGCAGGCCTTTGCCGAGAAAACCGGCACACCCTATGCCCACCTGAACTCCGGCAAGGGCGTGATGAATGAACAGCATCCACTCTTCCTGGGAACCTACAATGGTGCCGCCTCCACCCCGCAGGTGAAAAAGGCCATTGAAGAGGCCGATTTCCTCATCACCACCACACCACGGTTCATCGAGGTGAACTCCGGTGGCTTCACCCATAACCTGCCGTCCTCCACCCTGGACTTTGGTGACCAGCATGTGAGCATCGGCAAGGAGCACTTCTTAGGCATCACCGTCCTGGAACTGCTGGATCTGCTGGTGGAACGTGTTCCAGCAGGTCAAAAGGTGAAGGAGATGGAAGCTCCCGCTGTTCAGGAGTGGAAGGTAGAGGAAGCAGCGGAATTGACCCAGGCGCGCCTGTGGCCCCGTATGGCCCGCTTCCTCAAGGAAGATGATGTGGTGGTTGCAGAAGCCGGCACCTCCAATATCGGCATGGGGCCACACCGTCTGCCCACCGGCACCCGCTATATCAACTCTGGAATCTGGGGTTCCATCGGTTTCACCCTGCCCGCCACCATGGGCAGTCAGCTGGCTGCACCGGAGCGCCGTCACCTGCTGTTCATCGGTGATGGATCCTTCCAGATGACCGTGCAGGAACTTTCCACCATCCTGCGCGAAGACCTCAAGCCGATCATCGTGTTGGTGAACAACCGTGGCTACACCATTGAACGCTTCATCCTGGGCATGGATTCTGCGTACAACGACATCCAGAATTGGTCCTTTGGTGATCTGCCCAAGGTGTTCAAGCCAGACACCACCATGGTCAGCTACCAGGCACGCACCGAAGGTGAATTGGAAGAAGCCTTGGCACAGATCGAGTCTTCCGATGTGGGTGCCTTCCTGGAACTTCACCTGGATCCCAAGGATGCCCCGGCTGGCCTGCAGTCCTTCGGCCCCATGACCGCGGACTTTGACTTCGGACCCCGCGGACCACGCAACCCTTAATTGCTGTCAGTGCCGCCTGCTCTTCAACCCCATGGGGTCCAGAGCAGGTTTTGAGCTGGGTGGTAGAAGTTTCTCCACCGGTGCAAGGCAGAGATTGCCAATGCCCAACAAAGACACAATCATCGGGTGCCCAGCCTGAGGGGCGGAGTATCCGGAGGTGGTTTAACCAAGGATCCCCGTCAGGCTCCCCGCAAGAGCCCTCGCGCCAGGCAATCTCAATCCCCCAAGAACCCTTTTTACCTGCGACTTTTCTGCTGGTAAGGTGCTATCCCCATGGGCACAGGCGAGACATCACAACAGGCATCAGAGCAGTCATCTGGTCAACCAGCAGAGGGCATCAAGAAGGCCACCTTCCAGGAGACGGAGATCCCGGAATCACATGCGGGACGCAGACTGGATAAGTATCTGCGTGCTCAGCTTAAGGGCGTGCCGGCCTCAGTGATCTTCCGTCAGCTGCGTACCGGCAAAATCAAGGTGAATGGCAAGAAGGCCAAACCTGATTACCGTATTCAGCCAGGCGATATGTTGCGGATGCTGCAGATGGAGCTGCCGCAGGACCTGCCGCCTCCGGTAACCCTCCCGAGCAGTCTGGTCAATCAGATTGAGCAGAGCATCATTCATGAGGATGCGGATCTGATTGTGTTGAATAAGCCGGCTGATATTGCAGTCCATGTGGGAACGGGTGTCTCAGGTGGGGTGATTGAGGCTTTACGTCAGTTGCGCCCGGGGGAACGCGACCTGGAGTTGGTGCACCGTCTGGACCGTGAAACCTCCGGTCTGTTGATGGTGGCCAAGACTTCCTCGATGCTGCGCCATCTGCAGAAAGTCCTGCGGGAGGATGATCATTCCATCCCACGCCGTTATCTTCTGCTCACCCGTGGTTTCTGGCCGGAGAATGTCCGCCAGGTAGCTGCACCACTCCTGCGCACGGACACCACCGTGAAGGTGAGCCAGAATGGTCAGGAAGCATTGACCTTTTTTGAGGTGCAGCGGCGCTTTGGCACGCAGGCCACCTTGGTGAAGGCTCGTTTGACCACGGGCAGGAAGCACCAGATCCGGGTGCATGCCCGCCACGCTGGCCACCCGATTGCTGGTGACCGGAAATACGGTGATGAGCGTTTCAGCAGGTCATTGAATGCCCGCCACATGTTCCTGCATTCATCTGAGCTCAGTGTGCCGATGCCTAATGGCAGTATTCAGGAGTTCTTCGCACCAATTCCGAAGCAGTGGAAGCCCATCCTCAATTCCCTGAACTCCTAAAATGCTCCTTTACTCCGAAGAAAGCCCCAGCATTGCCAGCTCACCGAGGATGGCGCGTTCAAAGTTCGGATAGGGCTGAGCGCCGGATAGGTACTGGCTGCCGACCACAAATGAGGGTGTTCCGGTGATGCCGATCTGTTGGCCGTAGGATCGCGCCTCTGCAATGGCCGCGTCAAAGGTGGTGTCGGTGGCATGCGCGCGGAAGAGCTCAATATCTGGAACCCCGACGGTTTCCGCGAAGTGTACGTAGTCCTCCACCCCAAAATCGGGGTGCCCACCGGCAGTGGGGTGGTTGGCGTAGAGCTCAGTTTTGAATTCGTGGAATTTGCCCTGCTCCGCGGCAGCACGCACGGCTTTGGCACCACCCACAGAAGCGTCACCGTTGATGGGCATGTCATTCCATTCGATGCGCACCAGGCCGGCATCCACATACCTTTCAATGATCTGGTGTTCTGTATCCCGGGTGTGGCGGGCGCAGAAGGGGCATTCCGTATCGGAGAATTCAGAGATCACTATCGGGGCATCCAGAGCACCGATGGCAAAGGGATCGGCGTCATCGCGGCGGTGGATCACGGTGATGTCTTCGGGATCGGTCAGGGGACCACCGGGGCCGTGGATGGTGGCGTCATAAAGACCACTGTCCAACGCACGGGGACCAGAAAAGTTGGTGCCGGCCGCAACTTCCCTACCCAGCACGGTGGAAGTGGCCGTGGTTTGCTGGCCGAGGAAGAACCCACCGGCACCGGCGATGAGTACTGCGCCGAGAACCAGGGCCCAGGCTGTACCTGGGATGCGGGAGCTTTTCCGCGCCCCCTTTTCCTCCGCCGGGGGAGTGGTCTCTGCAGTTGTGTCTACAGCATTTTCATAGGGGTTCTCCGGTGCAGTCATGGTGATAAACCCTATCGCCTTCAGTTCAGCCCTGCCCCAAATAAGACCCTGAAAGCCCTGGATGTGGGGAAGTAGGTAACCTCGGGGGCAACCATCCAAGTGATTATTCAAGGAGTGACTATGAGTTTTACTGTTTCAGGCATCATTGCCCGGTCCAAGGGGGCCGAAGTGGAAAAGGTCAACGTTGTTGTGCCGGATCCGGGTGCTAATGATGTCATCGTGGATATCCAGGCCTGCGGTGTGTGCCATACAGATCTGGCCTACCGCGACGGTGATATCTCTGATGAGTTCCCGTACCTGCTGGGCCATGAGGCTGCCGGTGTGGTCTCCGTGATTGGTGAGAACGTCACCCACGTTGAGGTCGGAGATTTCGTGGTGCTGAACTGGCGTGCGGTGTGTGGTGAGTGCCGTGCGTGTAAGAAGGGCGAGCCGAAGTACTGCTTCGCCACTCATAATGCTTCCAAGAAGATGACCCTGGAGGATGGCACTGAGCTGTCCCCGGCACTGGGCATTGGTTCCTTCATTGAAAAGACCCTGGTCCATGAGGGCCAGTGCACCAAGGTCAACCCTGAGGTTGACCCTGCGGCGGCTGGTCTGCTGGGTTGCGGCATCATGGCTGGCCTGGGTGCCGCTGTGAACACCGCTGATATCCAGCGTGGCGAGTCCGTGGCAGTCTTCGGTCTGGGTGGTGTGGGTATGTCTGCCATCGCCGGCGCGAAGCTTGCTGGTGCCTCCAAGATCATCGCTGTTGATATTGACGCTAAGAAGTTGGAGTGGGCCAAGGAATTCGGCGCCACCGACCTCATTGATTCCTCCACACTCTCCGGTGAGGGCGAGGATTCTGAGGTTGTCGCCAAGATCCGTGAGCTGACCGATGGCTTCGGCACAGACGTCACCATCGACGCTGTGGGCATCATGCCGACCTGGAAGCAGGCTTTCTACTCCCGTGACCATGCCGGACGCATGGTCATGGTGGGTGTCCCGAACCTCACCTCACGCATTGATATCCCCGCCATTGATTTCTATGGCCGCGGTGGATCCCTGCGTCCTGCCTGGTACGGCGACTGCCTGCCAGAGCGGGATTTCCCCACCTATGTGGAACTGCACCTGCAGGGGCGTTTCCCATTAGATAAGTTCGTATCCGAGCGCATCGGGCTGGATGACGTCGAGGAGGCCTTCAACACGATGAAGGCCGGCGATGTCCTCCGCTCAGTAGTGGAGTTGTAAAACACATGGCACATCATGATCTTCGAGTTCAAAACATTGTCACCTCCGGCATCTTCGCCCTTGATGGCGGCGAGTGGGAAGTGGACAACAACATCTGGGTGGTCGGTAATGATGAAGAAGTCTTCATCATCGATGCAGCCCACGACGCCGCACCGATCATCGACGCCGTCGGTGGCCGCAAGGTGAAGGGCATCCTGTGCTCCCACGCACACAATGACCACATCACCGTGGCACCCCAGCTGGCTGCAGAGTTCGACGCCCCGATCTTCGTCCACCCAGGGGATCAGATGCTGTGGGAGGAAACCCACGGCGACCTCAAGCATGAGGACCTGGCCAATGGTCAGAAGTTCCAGATTGCTGGCACCGACCTGCACGTGCTGACCACCCCGGGTCACTCACCAGGTTCCTGCTGCTTCTATGTTCCAGAGGCCAATGAGCTCTTCTCCGGTGACACCCTCTTCCAGGGCGGCCCTGGTGCTACGGGACGTAAGTACAGCTCCTTTGACACCATCATCGAATCCCTGAAGACCTCCATCCTGGACCTGCCAGCGGAAACCACCGTCCGTACGGGACATGGGGACCACACCAGCGTCGGTGCGGAAGCACCACACTTGGAAGAGTGGATCAAGCGCGGACACTAATCATCCGCAGCTGGGGTGAAGCCTGAGCCAGACCACCTTTGAAATCACCCCCCAATGAGGGCGGAACGATCGTACTGTTTACGGTTGTTCCGCCTTTTCTGGTTCCTCAACTATGGTCTGGCCATAACATGGCCGACATGAGTACGAACAAGCGTGGACAACGACAGGTATGGCTGGCAGTAGCGTTGTCGGTATTCACCGTGGCCTGGGGCGGCAACGAATTCACACCGCTGTTGGTGCTCTACCGGGAACAGGGCATCTTCTCTGACCTGTTCATCGACATGATGCTGGTCTGCTACGCCATCGGTGTAGCCCTCGGTCTGCTCGCAGCAGGCCCCCTATCGGACCGCTTTGGCCGACGCACACTCATGCTGCCGGCACCTTTAATCGCAGCAGCAGGCTCCGCCTTCATCGCCTCCGGTGAAGAACTGGGCATCCTCATGGCCATTGGCCGCACCTTCTCCGGAATCTCCGTAGGGATGGCCATGACAGTGGGTGGCTCCTGGATCAAGGAACTGGCACACCCTCGCTTTGAACCCGGCGTGAAACCCAGTGAAGGTGCGCGCCGAGCTTCCATGTCGCTGACCGGTGGTTTTGCTTTAGGTGCTGCGGTGGCGGGTGTGATGGCCCAGTGGCTTCCACTTCCCGGGCAGCTGGCTTATCTACTCCACATCGTGTTGTCCCTGGTGTTATTGCCCCTGATCCTCACCGCCCCTGAAACCCGCCAGTCTGCACACCTGAAGGTTAAGGGGTCTTTTTGGGCGGACATCCTAGTCCCCTCGGTGAAGAACAAGCGCTTCTTGTTTGTGGTGGTTCCGATGGCACCGTGGGTATTCGGTGCGGGCTTTGTCTCCTATGCCATCCTGCCCACATTATTGCGTGACATGGTGGCAGCTCCCGTGGCCTACTCGGCGCTGATTGCCTTGACCACACTGGGATCGGGATTCATCATTCAGCAGTTCGGCCCGCAGATCATGGGGGAGAGCAGAACCCGTGGCCCCATGCTGGCCCTGGGGGTCACCGTGATCGGTATGGCCGGATCGGTTCTGGTGGCCCTGAATCCGCATCCCTGGTGGGCGCTGATTGTCTGTGTCCTGCTGGGTCTGTCTTATGGCCTGGGGATGTTCATGGGGCTGGCGGAAACCCAACGTATCGCCACCCCGACCGATCTGGCGGGACTGACCGGCATCTTCTACGCCCTGACATATACCGGCATGATCTTCCCTGCCCTGCTGACCCGGCTCAGTGAGTATTTCACCTATCCGCAGATGTTGGGCTTTGGCACAGTGATGGCCATCCTCTGCCTGGCAATTGTGTCAGTAACTTCCCGCAAACTCTGACAGTGAGCTGGCAGGGCACTAGAGTTGTCCGCATGCGTACAGTAGTCACCGGCGGAGCCGGGTTCATCGGATCACATCTTGTCGACCTTCTCATTGCCCATGGGCATGAGGTGGTGGTGATCGATAACCTCTCCCGTGGCCAACTGTCCAACCTCAGCAATGCCCGCGAAACCGGCAAGCTCACCTTCGTGGAAGCAGACCTCCTGGACATTGATTTCAATGAATTCTTAGGTGAACACACCCCTGAGGTGATCTTCCACCTCGCTGCACAGATTGATGTCCGCGCCTCCGTCACGGATCCACTCCATGATGCCGAGACCAATATCCTGGCCACCATCCGCATTGCCGATGCCGCCCGCCAACACGGTGTGCGCAAGGTGGTATTCACCTCCTCCGGTGGCTCCATCTACGGCGAACCTGACTCCTTCCCGGTCAGCGAAGAAGCCCCTGTTGATCCGCATTCCCCCTATG
>NZ_CALZFS010000069.1 GCF_945649885.1 uncultured Corynebacterium sp.
CTGCAGTATGAGGCGATCAAGGACAAGCGTCGCATGATCATCATGTTGCTGTTTGTCTTCGCCGCCTTCATGACCCCGGGTCAGGATCCCTTCTCCATGCTGGTGCTGGCCATCGCCTTGACCATCCTGGTGGAGATCGCCATCCAGTTCTGTCGTATCAATGACAAGCGCAAGGACCGTAAGCGCCCTGAATGGATGGACGCAGATGATCTCAGTGCCTCCCCACTGGGTATGTCCGCCGGGGGAACTGAAGCACCGCAACCGGTGGAGCCGGCCAGTTCCGTTGATCAGCACCCACTGCGTGGTACCGCGCCGATGGCCGATAATAGTGGGAACAGGTCGTCAAGAAGCTTCAAAAATAGCGGATCGGCCTTCGACGACGTGCTCTAAAGGATGGGCAGGTAGCCTGGGGGTATGAGTTTTACTCCCGAAGCAGGCACACACCTGTCAGAATTTGTTGCCGACCTCGGCTTTGGACTGGATGATTTCCAGATTCAGGGTTGCCAGGCGGTAGAGAACGATCACGGCGTGCTGGTGTGCGCGCCGACTGGTGCTGGCAAGACCATTGTTGGTGAATTTGCCGTCTCCCTCGCATTATCGCGGGGGACCAAGTGTTTCTACACCACCCCGATCAAGGCGTTGAGCAACCAGAAGTATCACGACCTGGTGGCCAAACACGGCGCGGATGCCGTGGGCCTGCTCACCGGTGATGTCTCCATCAACCATGATGCTGAGATTGTGGTGATGACCACCGAGGTACTGCGCAATATGATCTATGCGCGTTCCTTCGCCCTGGATCGCCTGAGCCATGTGGTGATGGATGAGATCCACTTCCTGGCTGATGCCTCACGCGGTGCGGTGTGGGAGGAGGTCATCCTCAATCTGGATGAGTCGGTGAAGATCATCGGGCTGTCCGCCACGGTGTCCAACTCGGAGGAGTTCGGCGAGTGGCTCAGTACTGTCCGGGGCAACACCCATGTGATTGTCACAGAGCACCGCCCTGTGCCCTTGGATCAGTACATGATGGTCCAACGCAAGGTATTGCCCTTGTTTGAACCCGGCACTGATGGCCGGTTGAATAAACAGCTGGAAGCCACCATCGACCGCATCAATGAAAAAGCCAGCGAACCGGGCCGTGCGGAATACCGTTCCGGTGAGGGGTTCCGTACCCGCGCCCGGGGTGGCAAGGATGGTGGCCGTGGGGGTCGCGGTGGTGAGCGTCGCGACGCCGGGCGTACCGGTCAGGTCCGCGAGCAGGACCGTCACCGTCCCCTGGGCAGGCCTGAGGTGTTGAGCATCCTCAAGGGGATGAACATGTTACCGGCGATCACTTTCATCTTCTCCCGTGCAGGTTGTGATGGTGCGCTGTACCAGTGTCTGCGTTCCAAACTGATCCTGACTGATCAGGAGGAAGCCGAGGAGATCGCACGCATCATCGATGCCGGTGTGGTGGGCATCCCGGAGGAGGATCTGCAGATCCTCAACTTCAAGCAGTGGCGCTCGGCGCTGATGCGTGGTTTTGCCGCCCACCATGCCGGTATGCTCCCGGCTTTCCGACACATTGTGGAGGAACTGTTTGTCAAGGGCCTGGTGCGCGCAGTCTTTGCCACCGAGACCCTGGCACTGGGTATCAATATGCCGGCACGCACCGTGGTGCTGGAGAAACTGGTCAAATTCGACGGTGAAGGCCATGTTGATCTGACCCCTGGCCAGTACACCCAGCTGACCGGCCGTGCGGGCCGTCGTGGTATTGACACCCTGGGTAATGCGGTGGTGCAGTGGTCACCGGCGATGGATCCACGTTTTGTGGCAGGTCTTGCCTCCACACGTACCTATCCACTGATCTCCACTTTCCAGCCCGGTTACAATATGTCCGTCAACCTGCTGAAAACCATTGGTTATGAGCAGTCGCTGAGATTGCTGGAGAAGTCTTTCGCCCAGTTCCAGGCTGATGGTTCCGTGGTGGGTGATGTCCGTGAGATCGAGCGTGCAGAGCAGCGCGTGGAGGATCTACGCGCCCAGTTGGACCGCGAGCTGAGCGCCACCAACCCGGCGGTATCCCCTGATAAGACCGCGGTGGAATCTTTCCTGGACTACATGGCCCTGCGCCGTGAACTCAATGAGGAGGAGAAGACCCACCGCCGTGACAGCATGGAACAACGCCACTTTGAGGTGACCACTGTCCTGTCCAAGCTGCAGATCGGTGAGGTCATCGCCATGCCGGGACGCAAGCGCCCGGTGCTGGCTGTGGTGATGACACCTGCCAACCAGGCCCGTGACCCGCGTCCCTGGGTGACCACGGAATCCGGGTGGTCGGGTCGTATCGATGCTGAATCCTTCAACAACGCCCCCGTGGTGGTCGGTCATATGCGCCTGCCCCGCGGTGCGGCACAATCCCCGCGACGGTTTGCCCGTCAGGTTTCTGATCTGTTTCGCCGTGGTAACTTCAAGCGTCCCAATAAGATGCGGGAATCTGCGCGGGTGCGCCCCAATGCTCGCATCAGTGAACTGCGCAGCAGCATCCGCGATCACGAGGCACATCACTGGCCAGACCGCGAACAACTGGCACGCACCGCTGAGCGCATGTTGCGTAAACAACGTGATCTGAACAAGCTCACCGGCACTGTGGATAAGGCCCGTGAGACCCTGGGCCGTACCTTTGAACGTATCCTCTCCCTGCTCAGTGAGATGGACTATGTGGACTATGCCGATCCTGAGAACCCGGTGATCACTGAGGAAGGCGAGCGTCTGGCCAAGATCCACAATGAGTCCGATCTGTTGGTGGCGCAGTGCCTCAAGCGCGGTATCTGGGATGATCTGGACCCGGCCGAACTCGCCGGCGTGGTCAGCATGTGTACCTTCGAAAACCGCCGTGAAACCGGCGGCACCCCGGAGGCGGTCACCGAGGGAATGGCTGAGGCCATGAACAATACCGAGCGCATCTGGTCAGAGCTTGTCGACGATGAACGCCGCCACCGCCTGCCCCTGACCCGCCAGCCGGAAGCAGGCTTTTCCATGGCCATCCACCAGTGGGCCGCCGGAGCGCCACTGGGCTACTGCATGGCAGCAGCTGCGGAAAATGGTGCGGAACTCACCCCAGGTGACTTCGTGCGCTGGTGCCGCCAGGTCATCGACCTTCTGGAGCAGGTGGCCAAGACTTCCTACACCGATGAGATGGCGCGCAATGCCCGCCAGGCCATTGACGCGATCCGCCGTGGTGTGGTGGCGATCGGTAGCTAGTAGCTGTAGTTGAGACCGAAGAAACCCCTGCTTATCAGCATGTTTATGATGATAAGCAGGGGTTTCTGGGTTATTTAGTTGCTGTGTCAGGCTGAGGCTAATTTCTGGTCGATCCAGGTGTTTAAAGACACGCCCTCCGATTCTGCTTCCATCACTAAACGACGGTGCGGGGAATGGGAAGTACGAACATTGAATTTTCCTGAATAGAAACGCTCAACCAGTGGAGTAGGGATCTTCTCACCAGATTCAGCCCTGTCTGCGAGGATTTCGGTGACTAGGTTAAGCAGTCCCTGTTCTGCTTGTGTGCGCTCTGGGTCCAGCCAGGGTCTGGATCAGCTCTTCCGTGCCACCAGGCATAAGCCTGCTGATGAGCAATCCCAGTGTGATGCCGTGGGTGCCTACTCCGATGGTCATGATGATTCCGCAGTGTCACTGCTTCATTGAACATCAGTGCCTATGATCCAGGTGACAAGGCAGAACCCGGATCACTTTACTTCGAGGACGATCATCGTGGCATTCCGCTGTCAGAGGTGGGCCCGATCGCCTGGTCGGAGGGAATCCGCATCGCGGACTTCATCTATCTGGGCCGCAGTATGGAAAAAGATGATTAGACAACGGTCAGCCTGAAGGCATGCCAACTGCTATTTCCCATGGAGCACTCAAGGCTGAGATTGGGTTTGATTAATTCCCATCGGTTCATGGCGAAGAGGGCGAAAAGATATGAGGAAAAAGCCCCTGAACATGCTGTTCAGGGGCATAGAGATAGGAGTTAGCGGGTCTTCAGGTCCGGGAACTTACGCTCGATGATTTCCAGGGTTCGCCTGGCACTGTCCTGACGGAGTTTAGCCATTCGACGCCGGCGTTCCTGCTCATGTTCGTTATCACGTGCTGGAAGGTCCTTCCTCTGAATATGGGCTGTTGTCATGATCATCATCACCTCGTTCCTGATTGACATCTAATTCTACCGATTCAAGGGCCTGGGAGTCTACATACTCCTTGATCACTGCAGCGATGCGCCTATCTTCCGGTACTGCATCCTCCATGAGTTCAGGCAATAACGCCCAGCCCAGGGTGGAGTCTTCCTCATTGTCACTGTTGATGTGTTCAAGGGGCCATCTCATCCGCTCCCACCATGCATTGCGTTTATCAGCATCACGTTTCTGCCGATAGTTCCACCATGCGACAATACCGGCGAAGACCGCCACGATGATTGGCGCTGCGCGCAACCCGACATCCACCCAGAATTCCACAGTTGGACTCAACTCAACCGCTCCATCGCCCGCTTGATCGCCGGAAGGTGCTGGGAGAGCGTGGCCACGGTTGCTACACGGGTGTTGATGCCGAAGGGATCGGTGATCATGGACTGCAACCCATAGACCAGCCCATCAGCAAGCACCGGGCCGCCGGAGTCACCGCGGATGGCAGGTTCCGGGGTGTTGAGGATCATGGCACCGTGACGCAGCCGGGTGAAGGGATTACGCGATACTGCGAAAGGCACCTTGAACAACACCTTGCCGTGGAGTTGTTTGGGCGCCCTGGCGGTGGAACGCCCACCAAACCCATGGGTGATGGTGTGCTGCCCAGGAGACAACTGCCAGGGCGAGATCCCGGGAAGTTGCGTGGTCGGTGCCAGCCCATCAAGTTTGAGCACCGCGATGTCAGTGCCGAAGATTGCGACATAGCCTTGTGCTGTGCCGGTGAAGTTGGAACTGTGCACCTCAATCGTGCCATCACCTGCAGGTCCGCGGAGGAAATGGGCGGCGGTGAGGATGAACCCGGCCCGCTGGGCCGCCTGGGACTGAAAGTCGCTAGCACCGTGGCCGGAGTGGATGGCCAGGGCAGCGTCGATAAGCGCTTCGGTGAGCAGAAGACCGGAGGCATAGCGGCCGGATGCCCGCAGACGGACGGTGTGGTTGGTTCGCACACCTGTACAGGCTACTAGGGTTGGGAGACATGAGTGATTCTTCAACCAACAACTTTCCCGCCGCCGTCTACGCCCAACGCCTTGCACAGGCACAGGCAGGAGCCGCCAAGGCAGGCCTGAACGGCCTGATCATCGGTACCGGAGCAGAACTGGCCTACCTCACCGGTTCCTGGATCTCCACACACGAACGACTCACGGCACTGGTGATCCCAGCACTGGGAACCCCGACCATCATCCTGCCCGCCGTCGACCGCGGTGATCTCGCCCTGTCTGCCGTACCGGAGCTCAACATCAAGATTCGTGGCTGGATCGACGGCGAAGACGCACACACCCTCGCCATCGAAGCACTCGCAGATTCTGCAGCAGAGGTCATCGGTGTGGGCATCGGCTCCTCCATCACCGCCGACCACCTCATCCCCATCCAATCCCAGCTGCCCGCCAACATCCGCTATGAACTAGCTGTCCAGGTACTCAAGGAACTATTCGTCTCCAAGGACGAGGCAGAGATCACCCAACTGCGTGAAGCAGGAGCCGCCATCGACCGTGTCCACGCCCAGGTACCCGCACTACTGACCGCCGGACGCACCGAGCAGGAGGTGGCAACAGACTTAGAAGCCCTGATCCTGCAGGAACACACCGAAGTTGACTTCATCATCGTCGGCTCCGGCCCCAATGGTGCCAACCCACACCACAGCTTCTCCGAGCGCATACTTGCGGAAGGAGAAATCGTCGTCGTCGACCTCGGCGGCACCTATGGCCCCGGCTACCACTCCGACTGCACCCGCACCTACGTCGTCGGCGGACCAGATGCCCAGGCCGACGCCAGCTTCACCAAGCTTTATGGCGTCCTCTACGCCGCACAAATCGCCGCCGTAGCCCAGGCACGCCCCGGAGCAACAGCAGAATCCGTCGACCAGGCAGCCCGCAACACCATCGAAGCCGCAGGCTACGGAGAACACTTCATCCACCGCACCGGACACGGCATCGGACTCTCCACCCACGAAGAACCCTTCATCATGACCGGCAACGACCTTGTACTGGAACCCGGCATGGCCTTTTCCATCGAACCCGGCATCTACATCAACGGAGTTCACGGCGCCCGCATCGAAGACATCGTCGTCATCACCGAGGAAGGCTGCGAAACCCTCAACAATCAGCCAAAGACCCTCCAATGAGCATCCTCATCCTCGGCGGCACCAGTGACATCGCCGGAGACATCGCCCGCCGTATAGCTCCCGGTGAAGAAGTAGTGCTGGCCGCGCGCCGGGTTGATGCACTGGAACCGCTGATGGCGGAACTGGTGTCTGCTGGTGCCACGCAGGTGCATCCGGTGCAGTTTGAAGCCACGGATCTTGGTTCTCATCGTGGGGTGGTGATTAAGGCACGCGAACTGACAGGTTCTGATATCACGCTGGCTGTGGTGGCCTTCGGCATCCTGGGGGAGCAGAAACGTGCGGAAACCGATGAAGCCCACGTCGTGGAGATCGCCACCCTGGACTACACCGCGCAGGTATCCATGCTCACCGTGCTGGCCGATGAACTCCGTGCCCAGTCAGGTACGCATTCGGCCATCGTGGCCTTTTCCTCCATTGCAGGTTGGCGGGCCCGGCGCGCGAACTATGTCTATGGTTCCACCAAGGCCGGCCTGGATGCGTTTTGTCAGGGACTGTCGGATGCGCTGCATGGGTCAATGGTTCGTCTGATCACCGCACGCCCGGGTTTTGTCATCGGTTCCATGACCACAGGGATGTCACCTGCTCCGATGTCGGTGTATCCCGGTGACGTGGCCGATGCGGTGGTGGCCGCTGTGGAGAAGAGCAAGGGGAGTGTGACCTTATGGATCCCTGGAAGATTGCGTGTTCTGGCCTGGATCATGCGTGTGGTTCCCCGTCCGGTGTGGCGGAGAATGCCGCGCTAATCAGGGAGACTAGAATTAGGCCCTATGAATGAATCGATGATTGTCTCTAATTCGGGTGCTGCTGCGGCCAAGAAGGATACCATGAGGACACATCGGTTCGCTGTGGTCGGTGGCGATGAACATGCACACATCGCCACCAGCACCAATCCCAGGGAGCCGAAGGATTCCATCACGGTGGTCGGCATCGGGGCAGATGGCTTTGATGAGCTGGGATACAAGGCTCAAACCGTGTTGCGCCGTGCTGATGTGGTGATTGGTTCCTGGCGTCAGCTCAACCTGCTACCGGATACTGTCCATGGGGAACGACGCCCCTGGCCCTCACCGATGTTGCCCGCACTGGAGGGACTGTTCAAGGAACTCTCCGGTATGCATGTAGCTGTGCTCGCTTCAGGGGATCCGATGTTCCATGGGGTGGGTGCCACCTTGAAGCGTGTGCTGGGGGAGGAGCTTATCCATGTGATCCCGGCACCATCGTCGGTATCGCTTGCCTGCGCACGCCTGGGATGGGCCCTGGACAAGACACCTGTGGCCTCACTGGTGAACCGCCCGGTGGAAACACTGATCCCCCTGATTGATTCCGGTGTGCGTTTCCTGGTGATGGGACGCGATGAATTCAGTGCCCCTGACATTGCGGCCCTGTTGAACTCCATGGGCCACCGCGATGTGGAACTGACCGTGTTGAGTGATCTGGGCAGCGTGGATGAAGAGATCTCGCATGGCACAGCACAGCAACCACCACGACCTGTCTCTGCCCTCAACGTGATTGCAGTATCCCCACCACCCGGTGGTGCGATGAAGAAGCGTTCCCTCTTGCCAGGGCTTGGTGGAGACACCTATGAGGGAGACACTGACAGTCTTGATCCTGATCTCCGGGCACTGACAGTTTCTGCACTGGCACCGGTACCGGGTGAACTGCTGTGGGATATCGGCAGTGGCGACGGTTCCATCGCCATTGAATGGTTACGCGCCATCGCCTTAGCCAGTGGCGGACTCACCCGCACCCGTGCCCAGGCCATCTGCTTTGAAGCCGTCCCTGAACGAGTGGTCAAGATCAACCGCAATGCCAATAAACTCGGTGTGCCCTGGCTCAAGATCATGGGAGCCGCACCCAAGGCACTGAAAGATGCCCGCTATGCCAAGGGCCAGACAGCTGTGGCACCTGATGCCATCTACCTCAGCGGCGGCCTTGACCAGGAAATGGTCGTGGAAACCGCCTGGTCCATGCTGCGCCCCGGTGGACGCATGGTGGTCAACGCCCGCGATACCTCAGAAGACGAGCGCCTCGGAATGCTCCAGCAGCAGTATGGCGGCACACTGCGACGCATTGAGATCACCGGTACATCAGATGCGGTGGCTGTCACCCAATGGTGTGCGACCAAGCCTCTGGTGCCCACGGGGGTGTAGAGCTTTGCTGGAAATTTCCCCTTCATGTCAACAACTAGCCCTAAAATCCCCCTCCCAAAGCTGTTTTCCCCCACAGACGTTGACATGAGGGGAAGAGACCTCATCAGGTCAGAGCTCATCTTCCTCAGCATGGGCATCATATGGACCGGTGTTCTCCTCCTCAGGGTCTTCTGGCTGGGACATGATCACGAGCTGTCCTCGGCCTCGGATTAGGCGTTGGCTTTGCAGGGCTCTATCTGTGGGCATCAAAGGAAGACCTCAAGAGCAGAACAGGAAAGCAATCTGTAGTCCTGGCTATTTTCTTAACCCTGGTGCTGACAACTGCTGTCCAGATCACTCTTACTTAAACAAATCCCCCTCCAGACCAGCACCTATGGGCAAAACAACTCTTTTGACGAGGTTCCACCCACAGACGTTGACATGAGAGATAAAACACGACTACACGCGTCTCACTGACGCTCAAACACCTCATAGTCCTCATCGACAGTTGCCTGATACTCCCTATGAGGCATCACAGGATGCCCACAGCGGCGTTCACAGCCTGAGAAGTGCACATGCCCCTCCACAGCAGAGAGCTGACCCGTACCAAGTGCGAGCTCCAGATCAGAACGCACATCAGCATGTGCCTCCAAACAAGCAGGGGCCCCGGCACAGGCAGAAACACGCAACCACGGGGAAGCGGCATCAAAGATCAACCCCATGGGAGCCAGAACCTTCACCACCTGATCAGCAACCCCATCAACCAACCCATGGATCACCAGGGAATTCCACGGGGTGATCCACGTATCGGTTTCAATAGCCGCCAGGAACCTCGCCAAACGTGAATCCAACTGACCCAACTTCAACCCCGCACCCAGGGACACCACATCACCCTCCTGCATCCACCCAATGGGAGCAGACAATACCGGGGGAGAAGGAACAACCGCCTCACACCGCCCACTGACCAGACCCTCCACATGGGGCACCAATACCTCAGCATCATGCCCATGGGCCTCAACCAGCTCAGCAAGACTCCCCACAGTCGAAGCCTCCACCACAAGCCCCGTCGGCTCACCCACCAACACCACCTGGAACTGATCATCCCCGACACACAGCAGACCAACCTCAGGACGCTCCGCGATGATCGACCCATCCCCGCCATCCACACCAAACACCCGCTCAGACTGAGGCACCGCAGCCACAAGAGCATTGACAAGCCCTCCCAACCCAGGGGAAAGGGGAGAACACATCACCGACGGCGCCCACCCCAGACCAGCCTCAGCCAAACGTGCAACAAGCCCCTGCGCATCACGTACCCCACGAATCTGCAGATTGCCCCGGGACGTCAGATACAAGCGACCATCCCCAAACTCCTCACACAGATCAGCCAACACCTCCCACTGCGCAGCCCGGACACGCCCGCCCGGCACACGAACCCGCACAATCACCACATCATCCCGGGAAGGGAGAACCGGCCCAGAAAAATCATCAGACAACATGAGCGACATCCTAATCCCTGCACCACCCACCCCAAACCAATAACCTAGACCCCATGGCAACCCAGGCACAGCAGGAAACGCAGTACCGCGAACTCACCACCACACCGGTCATCAGATCCGGCACCTGGAACACCACCCGACGCACACTCCAACCCCTCATCACAGAAGGTACACACGCCATCACCCGCCGACTCACCGGCAAAAACCGACGCCCCGATCGCGCCGGGTCATTGATCAAGCCGGATGTCTCTGCGGTACCGAACTTCGGTGGAGCCTCCACCACGCCCGGTGTGGCACCTGGAACGCTGATCAATGTGGCTCCCTTGCGGGTGTTGGGGACACGCAGCGAATTGAACCCGGCCAGTTCCCATCGCTTTGAGTACGTCACTCGTGATCCCAATGGCCGTGCCATCACCGCCACCGCCGGTGTGTGCTTCTCCCAGACATCAGCACCCGGGCACCGTCCGGGCGCCCCGCGGCCGGTGGTAGCCTTCGCACCCTCCACCCAGGGGGTTGCCGCACACTGCGATCCCTCCCACACCTGTGCCATCGGGCTCAGCGTCTTCACCGATGCCCCCAGGGATGCGATCGCCGCCTATGAACTTCCCGTCCTCAACTGGTTCCTGGCCAATGGGGTGGACGTGGTCTTCATCGACTATCCCCGCGACCCACTGACCGGCTTGCAGTACTATTGCGATTCCATCACCGCCGCAAAGTCCCTTTATGATGCTCTCCGCGCCGCCCACCACCTTGGTATCTCGCCGGAGGCACCCCTGGGCCTGTGGGGGTTCTCCCAGGGAGGAGGTGCGATTGGTTGGGCAGCCCAACTCACCGACTACGCCCCGGAGATCCATCCACGGGCGGCGGTTGTCGGTGCCCCAACCTCAGATCTGCCCGCGATACTGCGTGCTGTCGATGGCGGCCTCATCACCGGGGTCATCGCCTATGCCGTCGCAGGCCTGGCCACCACCCGGCCAGAACTTTATGACGAAATACTCCCAACCCTCAACTCCCATGGACTGACAGAGATCCTGCGCAATATCTCCACCTGTGCCGGAGGCACACTCCTCACCAGTGGCTATGAATCCACTTCCTCTTGGACCACCACCGGCCAGCCACTGGGCGCCATCCTGAACAACCTGCCCGCAGTACTCAGGGAATTCAACCGCCAGAAACTCGGGGTAACAGCTCCCGATATTCCGGTGTTGCTCTGGGGTTCCACCAATGATGACGTCATCCCCATCAACCAGGTGAGGGAACTCCGGGATGCCTGGACCAACCTGGGTGCAGACATCACCTGGCATGAACATCCGTTACCCCGGGTGCCAGGGAAAACAGCCCTCAACCACTTCGGACCCTACTTCCACAATCTCAGTACCCACTCTGGATGGCTCTGGGACCAACTCCACAGCAATCAGAGTTAGCTGTGCCAGGGTGGGCGGGTAGAGTTGAGATGTGCCTGCAGCAATAGCTATCCCATATTTCATCGTTGAGATCATCGCCTTCACCGCCGTAGTCATGTGGCTCGGTATCGGTTGGGCGATCGGTCTGTTGTTCCTCACCTTCTTCGGAGGTCTCATTCTGGCTGCCGTGGAGATGCAACGGATCAGCCGTGCCGCTGCCCTCGCCCAGAAGTCGGGCCAGGGCAGTCCAGGTGCCATCGCCGGTAACTTCGGCCTCACCGCAGCGGGAGCAATCCTGGTGGTCATGCCGGGCTTTGTCACCTCCATCATCGGTCTGCTCCTGATATTCCCACCCACCCGCATGTTGTTCAGGCGGACTCTGGCCAAGCGTCTGCGCCAGACCATCGAGAACCTCGGTGTCAAGGGCTTTGAGGCAGCCAACGGCTACCGTGCCCAGGCTTCCTATGGTGGCTTCGGCGCTCCTTTCGCCGGAGCTCAGGACCAGCCGGAGAACCGCACACCCATCGTGTTGGATGAAGAACAGATCCAGGAATGGACCGCTGATCTCAAGCCGGAGGACTTCAGAGCGCCAAAGCGCGATGAGGACAACCACGATTCCAAGGACGACAAGACCGACAATGGCGAGGACAAGTGACCTTATCCATCAGGTCGGTCATCGCTGGACTTGGTGGCCTGCTGGTTTATGCCTCCAATGAGCCCATTGGCTGGTTCCTCGCCGGTATCCTCGGCATTGTCTTTCTCTATGTCTCACTGGCCCCGTGGAACACCCACTTCCGAAAAACCGGGGCGCCACCACGGCGACGGACTAAAAACACTCCGCCGACACTGCTGGAGAAACTCTCTACCGGACCCACCATCGCCCAGGGCATGCTCCTGGGCTTCATTCATGGCCTGATCCAGTACCTGTTGCTTCTGCCATGGATTGGTGAGTTCGTGGGCAACCTGCCCTATATCGCACTCTCGCTCGTCATGGCGTTGTACTCCCTCGGCATCGGTGCCGCCGGTGTGGCGATCACTCGCTGGCCACGCTGGGGAGTGTTTCTCTTCCCGGTGCTCTACGTTGCAGTGGAATACCTACGCAGCAGCTGGCCCTTTGGCGGTTTCGCCTGGGTTCGTCTTGCCTGGGGCCAGATCAATGGCCCCCTGGCCAACCTGACCGCCTTCGGTGGACCGGCCCTGGTCACCTTTGCCGTCGTCCTGGTGGCTGTGGGACTGGGCGTGGCACTCATCGGCCGGGACCGTCTGGTTGGCGCCGGTGTGGCCATCCTGGTGCTGCTGATCGGTGGGGTGTCCTCGCTCTATATTGACCGTTCAGGCACCACCACGGAGTCCATTGAGGTTGCTGCAGTCCAGGGCAATGTGCCCCGCATGGGACTGGACTTCAACGCCCAGCGTCGTGCTGTTCTGGCCAACCACGTGAGGGAAACCAGGCAGCTGGATCATCAGGTGGATCTAGTCATCTGGCCGGAGAACTCCTCGGACGTCAACCCTTTCACTGATGCCCAGGCATCCACCCTGATTACCTCTGCGGTGGAACATGCTCAGGCACCCATCTTGGTGGGCACCATCACCCAGGATGAGGTGGGGCCAAGAAACACCATGGTCGTCTTTGACCCCGAAAGTGGCACGGGGGAGTACCACAACAAGAAGTATCTCCAACCCTTCGGCGAGTACATGCCCCACCGCGATTTCTTCCGCATGTTCTCCCCATGGGTGGACTCCGCTGGAAACTTCCAGCCAGGTGATGGCACTGGCACCGTCACCATGGACGCCGCCAAATTGGGGCGTGCTGTGGTGGTGGGAATCCAGACCTGTTATGAAGTGATCTTCGACCAGGCTGGACGTGACGCCATTGCAAACGGTGCGGAGTTCTTGGCAACCCCAACCAACAACGCTACCTTCGGTTTTACCGACATGACCTATCAGCAGCTGGCCATGAGCCGGATGCGTGCCATCGAGTTCGACAGGGCAGTGGTGGTCTCAGCAACCTCAGGTGTTTCAGCGATCGTCATGCCTGATGGCAGCGTGGATCAGAACACCCGAATTTTCGAGGCTGCAACACTGGTAGCGGAGATTCCACTGAAGCAAACAGTAACGCTTGCTGCCCGTGTGGGTTTCTATGTTGAATTGGTGTTGGTTATCATGGGAGTATTGTCCGGCGTTGCAGCTTTGTGGCTCAACACCCGTTCCCAGAAGAACACTTCGAAGAAGAAGCCAGCCCAGTCGCATCTAAAGAAGTCGACTGCCGGAGCAGGTTCACCACGAAAAACGCCGGCAGGTGCGTCAACCAGGCGTAAATAGCTTTATTTTCCTATCCGACTCTCTTAAGACGAGACCGCTTGGCGGTCAAGGAGGCCCACCCAGATGAGCAACGAGGCAGCAGGGGTTAGCGCTACCACTCTGGTAATCATCCCGACCTACAATGAGCTGGAAAACCTTCCATTGATCGTGGACCGGGTCCGTGCAGCAACGCCTGAGGTGGATATCCTCATCGTGGACGACAACAGTCCTGACGGCACCGGTGAGCGTGCTGATGAGCTGGCAGCCTCCGATGGCCACGTCCATGTCCTACACCGCAAGGGCAAGGACGGACTGTTTGCCGCCTACCTCACAGGTTTTGAGTGGGGCCTGGAACGCGACTACGAGATCCTCTGTGAGATGGACGCTGATGGCTCCCACGCCCCAGAACAGCTCCACCTCCTACTGGCAGAAATCACCAATGGTGCAGACCTGGTCATCGGTTCCCGCTACATCCCAGGCGGCAAGGTTGTGAACTGGCCGAAGGACCGCTGGGTGCTGTCCAAGGGCGGCAACGTCTACATCTCCCTGGCACTGGGAACCGGACTGTCCGATATGACCGCCGGCTACCGCGCATTCCGCCGCGAGGTCCTGGAGACCCTGCCCATGGATGACCTGTCCAAGGCCGGATACATCTTCCAGGTGGAGATCGCCTACCGCGCTGTCGAACTCGGCTTCGATGTCCGCGAGGTTCCCATCACCTTCACCGAACGTGAGATCGGCGAGTCCAAACTGGATGGCAGCTTCGTCAAGGACTCCCTCCTGGAAGTCACCAAATGGGGCCTGAAGCACCGCGGCACCCAGGTCAAGGAACTGTCCAAGGAAGTTGCCGGACTCATGAACTATGAGTACAGGCAGTGGCGTAAGCGTAATGACTGGTTCTAAGCTTCACAGCATGAACACCAAACCCACCCTCTGGCTACGGCTCGGTTTCTTCACCCTGGCAGTGGTGGGTCTTCTGATTCTCCAGGTCCTCACCGCAGATATGAGTGTGGCACTCACTCTCGTGGTCTACGTGGTTGCGATCACGGTGGTCATGCTG
>NZ_CALZFS010000070.1 GCF_945649885.1 uncultured Corynebacterium sp.
ACCAAGAAGGACATCATTGTCGATGTCAACGGCGAGCAGCTGGCCCTGGTCACCATGGCAGGCACCGTCAACGGCGCCCTGACACAGGCCGGCATCGAACTGGGAGACAGTGACTTTGTCTCGCCCTCACCAGATGCTGCATTGAGCAATGACAGTGTGGTCACTGTCCGTACCGCCAAGCAGGTGGCACTCCTTGTTGAGGGTGAGCAGAAGACTCTCACCACCACCGCCATCAGTGTGGAGGATCTGCTCAGCGAACTCGATGATGTCTCCCGTGCAGATGCCATCGACGCTGATCTTGACGCCACCATCCCAGAGTCCGGTCTTCACCTGAAGGTGACCAAGCCGAAGATCATCTCCATCAATGATGGTGGCAACGTGGTCTACACCTCCATTGCAGCAGAGACCGTCGGTGAGGTCCTGGAGCGCCGTGGAGTGGAGGTTGACGCTGATGACCGCGTGAACTTGGATCTGAATTCAGGGATCGCCACCAATACCGAGATCGTGATTGATCGCGTGGAGACCAGCGAATTCACCGAGACGGTGGAGTTCGAGGCGCCGGTCACCTACATCGATGATCCGGAAATGATGCAGGGTGAGGAAACCGTGGTGGCAGAGGCCACGCCTGGCACCAAGGAAATCACCCGTGAGCTTGTCACCGTCAATGGTGTTGAGGCTGAAAACAATGTGATCAAGGAAGTTGAGATCACCCCGGCAACACCTGCCACCATCTCCCGTGGCACCCGCACCACCCCGGCCAACTCCGTCTGGGACGCACTGGCACAGTGTGAGTCCAATGGTAATTGGTCGATCAACACCGGCAATGGTTTTGCTGGTGGGCTGCAGTTCCACCCACAGACCTGGCTGGCTTATGGTGGTGGACAGTTCGCCTCCACCGCATCCAATGCCTCCCGTGAACAGCAGATCGTGATTGCGGAGAAGGTCCAGGCGGCACAGGGCTGGGGCGCCTGGCCTGCCTGCACCGCAAGCCTGGGGATCCGCTAATCCGCTAGACCTTGTGGCATCCCCTTGAGGGCAACGTCTATGCCGGAAATCACCATTTTACCGGTGGAAAACCAGGTAGATGTTGACCTGAGTGTAAAAAAATCCCCTGGAGGGCAACGCCTGTGCCGAAAAAACAGGTACATGTCCCACGGCTTCCGCCTCAATAGTAGAAATCTCGCGCATGGCCGGTAGATTGGGATGCTATGGAAGAACCTTCAGGTGCACAGCTGCTCGGACCGGTAGAGATCCGGGCGCTGGCAGAAAAGCTCGACGTCACCCCCACGAAGAAGTTGGGGCAGAACTTCGTGCATGATCCCAATACCGTGCGTCGGATCGTGGCCGCTGCCGACCTGACCCCAGATGATCATGTGGTGGAGGTTGGACCGGGCCTGGGATCCCTGACCCTGGCACTGGTGGAGGCTGCGGCTTCTGTCACTGCTGTGGAGATTGATCCCCGTCTTGCAGCAGAGCTGCCTGCCACCTTTACATGGCGTGCCCCGGCACTGGCGGACAAGCTCACCGTGGTGCAGAAGGATGCGCTCAAGGTGATGCCGTCTGATTTTGAGACCCAGCCAACGGCCCTGGTGGCGAACCTGCCCTATAACGTCTCTGTCCCTGTGCTGTTGCACATGTTGGCGCAGTTCCCCACGATCACGAAGGTGCTGGTCATGGTGCAGCTGGAGGTCGCTGAGCGGCTGGCTGCAGACCCCGGTTCCAAGATCTATGGTGTACCCAGTGTCAAGGCGTCCTTCTATGGTCCGGTGACCAAGGCCGGCACCATCGGCAAACATGTGTTCTGGCCAGCCCCTCAGATTGAGTCCGGGCTGGTCAAGATCGTCCGTGTGGACACCCCGTGGGCGCAGGATGATGCCACCCGTGCCAAGGTGTGGCCGGTCATTGATGCCGCTTTCCTACAGCGTCGTAAGACCCTGCGCGCTGCGCTGTCCGGTCATTATGGTTCCGCCCCCGCTTCAGAAGAGGCTCTCACCGCAGCGGGTATTGATCCAAAACTGCGTGGTGAGAAGCTTGATGTGGCAGACTACATCCGGCTTGCAGGAGTCAGTGACAAGTGAGAATAACCGCCAAGGCCTGGGGCAAGGTCAATCTGCATCTTGGTGTGGGACCGGCCCGGGAAGATGGTTTCCATGAGCTGGTGACGGTGTTCCAGACCATTGATCTGGCGGAGACCGTCACACTCACCACCCTGGATGATGAGGACGCCCCGCAACAGGGAAGCGTGGTCAAGCAGCTGTCTGTCACCGGCCCCGCCGGGGTGCCCACCGATGCCAGCAACCTGGCCTGGCGCGCTGTCGATAAGCTCGTGGAGTGTTGGCGCACAACCCACACTGACACCCTGCCCATGGTGGAATTACACATCCGCAAGGGGATCCCGGTGGCTGGCGGCATGGCTGGTGGATCCGCTGATGCCGCAGCTGCTCTGCGCGCGGTGGATGCCTGGATCGGCCCCTTCGGTGAGAAGACTCTCGTGGAGGTCGCTGCTGAACTGGGTTCTGATGTGCCCTTCTGCCTGATGGGTGGCACGATGCTGGGCACCGGACGTGGCGAACAGCTGGTGGACATGCTCAACCGCGGTACCTATCACTGGGTGCTGGTGGCCTCTGCCACGGGATTATCCACCCCTGAGGTGTTTAAGAAATTTGATGAGATGTCTCTGCCCTCCCACATGGATGTGACCAAACTCAGTCAGGCACTGCTTGAGGGAAGTGTCTGGAGCCTGGCGGAACTGCTGGACAATGACCTGGCGCCGGCAGCACTGAGCCTGCGCCCGGATCTGCGCAAGATCCAGACCGCAGGCATCCGCGCCGGTGCACTTACTGCGATGGTGTCCGGTTCCGGCCCCACCATCGCCCTGCTGTGTGAAGATGAACAGAGTGCACAGGACATCCGTGATGCACTTATCGACGACGGCATCGGCCTTTCAGTACACGCGGCCACCAGTCCCGTCCAGGTGCCGGCGAAAAACCGCGGCGCACATATCGTTTCAATCGAATCGGAGTAGAAGAAAAACATAATGGTCAACCTGATCAATCTGGAGAACGTCTCCAAGACGTGGGGACTGAAGACACTGCTCGATGGAGTCTCCCTCGGTGTGCAAACCGGTGACCGCATCGGTGTGGTCGGCCTCAACGGTGGCGGCAAAACCACCCTGCTTGAGGTTCTGACCGGGATCGAACCACCGGACTCCGGACGGGTATCCCACACCTCACACCTGAACATGGCTGTGGTGACCCAGCGTGCGGATCTCAATGATGAGGACACCGTGGCTGAAGTTGTTCTCGGGCCCCTGGGACTGGAGGTCTTTGAATGGGCCTCCAACGCCACCGTCCGCGATGTCCTCGGTGGCCTGGGCATTGTTGACCTGGGGCTGGACACCAAGGTGGGCCAGCTCTCCGGTGGTGAACGCCGCCGCACCAACCTGGCTGCCGCGCTGGTGCAGGACCTTGATCTCATCGTCCTGGATGAGCCCACCAACCACCTGGATGTGGAAGGTGTGCAGTGGCTGGCGGAATACCTGCTCTCCCGCCGAATCGCGATTGTCGTGGTCACACACGACCGTTGGTTCCTGGACAAGATCGCCACCACGACCTGGGAAGTCCACGATGGTGTGGTCGATGCCTACGAGGGCGGCTACAACGACTGGACCTTCGCACGCGCGGAGCGTTCCCGACAGTCAGACGCCATTGAGCAGCGTCGTCAGAACCTGGCACGCAAGGAACTGGCCTGGCTGCGTCGTGGCGCACCGGCGCGTACCTCCAAACCGCGCTACCGCATCGAGGCAGCAGAAGCCCTGATCGCGAATGTTCCGGCACCCCGCGACAAGGTCGAACTCGTGGCCTTCTCCAAGTCCCGCCAGGGACGCGTGGTCATTGAACTTGAAGACGCCCGCGTGGAAACCCCCGACGGCCGCATGCTTGTCGACGACCTCACCTGGCGCCTCGCCCCCGGCGAGCGCATCGGCCTGGTCGGTGTCAACGGCTCCGGTAAAACCACCCTGCTGCGCACCCTAGCCGGTGAACACCCACTCACCGGGGGCAAGCGCATCGAAGGCCAGACCGTCCGTCTGGGATGGCTGAAGCAGGAACTCGATGACCTGGATCTGTCCCGCCGTCTCATCGACTGTGTGGAGGATGTGGCCAGCTACGTCCAGATCGGTGACCGCCAGGTGTCAGCCTCACAACTGGCAGAACGTCTGGGCTTCTCACCGAAGCGCCAGCGCACCCCGGTGGGAGACCTCTCCGGTGGCGAGCGTCGCCGCCTGCAGCTCACCCGAGTTCTGATGGCAGAACCTAACGTGCTGCTGCTTGATGAGCCCACCAACGACCTGGACATCGACACTCTCCAGGAATTGGAATCCCTCTTGGACGGCTGGCCCGGAACCATGGTGGTCATCTCACACGACCGTTACCTCATTGAACGCGTCACCGACTCCACCTGGGCACTGTTTGGCGATGGCAACCTCACCAATCTGCCCGGCGGCATCGAGGAATACCTCGAACGTCGCGCAGCAATGGCGGAAGAAGACACCGGCGTGCTCGACCTCGGCGGTGGAACCAGCTCCGGATCCGCCACCGCTGTACCAGCCCAGCAAGCTGCCACAACCCCGGCCCTGTCTGCCCAGGAACACCAGCGCATCACCAAGGAGATGAATGCCCTGGAACGCAAAATGGGCAAACTCGACCAGAAGGTGGAGAAACTCAACCAGCAACTCGCCGACGCAGCAGAGAAGATGGACACCGCCAAACTCGCCGACCTGGATGGCAAACTGCGTGACGTACACAATGAACACGTAGAACTTGAAATGCAGTGGCTGGAACTGGGCGAAAAGATCGAGGGCTAAAGATGGCACAGGTGGGAAGCGGCGAAACGCCAGACCAGGCAGCAGCCCTACAGCGGGAACACCGTAAACATGCTGAGATGAACCAACGCCCAGCAGATGTCCTGCTGATCGGCAGCCAGGTCATCTACGGCACCGTCGGCATGAGTGCTGCCCTTCCCGTCCTGCACCGCGAAGACCTCCAGGTCCTGGCGGTGCCCACCATCGTGCTCAGCTCCATGCCGCACTATGCCAACTGCCACGTGGCACCCCACGACTCGCAGTGGATGGCAGACAGTCTCAATGACCTGCTGGTACTCGGCCTGATCGATGAAATTTCCACTATCGCCACCGGGTACTTCGCCTCTGCCGAACAGGTCGAGGTGGTCGCATCCTGGTTGCAGAAGCTCCGTGTCACTCACCCGGACTTGAGCATCGTGGTGGACCCCACCATCGGCGATCATGACGTCGGGGTCTACACCGCGCCGGGGATTGATGAAGCGCTTCGGACTCATCTCATCCCGTTGGCCACCGGTATTGTGCCGAATGCCTTTGAATTCTCCCACCTGGCCACCTCTTCTGGCGATGCCGTGGAGCAGGCCCGCAGCATGCTGGGGGAGCACGGCCAATGGGTGGTGGTGACCAGCTCTGCCACGGATGAGGAATCTGTCACCGATCTGATCGTTACCCGCACCGACCATGTTGAGGTGAACAACCCCCTGGTCACCACCACAGCGAAGGGCGCCGGGGATGTCTATGCGGCAGCGCTGATCGCCGCATTGCATAAGAAGATGACGCTTATCGATGCCGCCACCCATGCAGCTACCACCGTCGGTGAGGTGCTGACGGCGCGTGTGCTCTAGGCGTTTTAGTCTCCTTCAGACAACAGGCTGCCGATGAGCAGCCCCAGCACGAAGTCATCGATCTGGCCGAACTCCACCTGACGGATACGTCCCTTGCGATCCACCAGGATCGTGGACGGTGTCCCTCCAGGCGGTACTTCTTCATCGTGGCAGGAATGCGCTGCCCTTCGCGTGGCTTATCCACCGCCACCGGGAATTTCACTCCGAACTCGGAGAGGAACACCTTGAGGGCCTCCGGGGTCATCACATCATGATGTTCAAACACACTGTGCAGGCCGATAACCTGCAATTGTGAGTCATCAATCTTGTGGTGGATCTTCACCGCCTGCGGAATGGAATGGTTCACACATCCCGGGCAGAGCATCTGAAAAACCTCAATGAGCACCACCTTTCCCTGCAGGTCCTCTGGGGTCAGTCCCTCATGGTTGAACCATTCTGAGACCTCCCACTCCAGCAGTGGGGCATTGTTCAGTGCGTTGTCCCGTGCAGTTGGCATCGAACCCAACCTCCATTTCTGTGTCTTGGGACACAGTATAGTCGGGGGCTTGGCCCTGGTGGGGTGCGGAAGAGGGCATTTTCGGTAGGCTTGGTCATATGATTTTGATTAACGTGCGATTCAAGCCACTGCCAGAGTATGTAGACACCTTCCGCGAGCAGGTCGCGGAATTTACTGAGAAGACCCGTGCGGAAGAGGGCAACATCTTCTTCGACTGGTCCATCAACACCGATGACCCTTCCGAGTTCATCCTCATCGAGGCTTTCGAGGATGACGCGGCAGAGGCTCACGTCAACAGTGACCACTTCAAGGCGGCCTGCGAGATGTTCCCGAAGATCCTGAAGGAAACCCCGCAGATCATCAACACCATGATCGAAGGCAAAACCGAGTGGGACCGCATGGCGGAGTTCGCCGTCAAGTAGTTCCACAATTTTCATAAACGCCCGCTGGGGTGGCTGCTACCGTGCAGCTCATCCTGTGGGCGTTTTCTTTTCTGTAAATCCTGATGCGATCTAAAACTCAGTCGGGACGAATAGTGATTCCAGTCATTTTTCCGTGAAAGTCGGTAGGCTGGAGGTATGCATATCGTAAATATTCGCTTCAAACCCAAGGCCAAATACGTCGAAACTTTCCGTTATACGGTCGATAAATTCACTGAGGAGGCACAGGCGGCAGAAGGCTGCCTCTATTTCGAATGGTTCAGAAGTACAGACTATCCAGGTGAGTACCTGCTGATTGGTGTCTTCACGGATGAGGGCGCTGATGCTCACAAGAAGAGTGAATACTTCCTGCGTGCGCAGGAGACACTCCCACCGCTGCTCCAGCAGACACCACTCATTGTGGAAAGCGAATTCCCCAAGAAGAAGGGTTGGGAGCGCTTCCACGACTTCACGGTCTACTGAGACTCCTGCACCCAGCCTTCAAGCCCTGGCCCCTGAGTTGTTAAGAATTCACTACAGGTCAGGGCTTTTGGCATATCACCGGTGATAACCCAAGTAGGCTAAAGGTTATGACAAAGAACCATGATGTCCTTATGCCTGAGTTCTCCAAGAACCCTCCGAAACTGGACAAGAAGGCCTATAACAAAGAGTTGAAACGCCTCCAGGCAGAGCTGGTCGACATGCAACAGTGGGTCGTGGAAACCGGTGCACGTGTTGTCATCATCATGGAGGGACGCGACGCAGCAGGTAAGGGATCTGCCATCAAGCGGATCACCCAGTACCTCAACCCCCGTTCCGCCAGGATTGAGGCGCTACCCACCCCGAGTTCCAGGGAGAAAGGGCAGTGGTATTTCCAGCGCTATATTGAAAAGCTGCCCACCGCCGGCGAAATCGTCATCTTCGACCGCTCCTGGTACAACCGCGCCGGAGTGGAACGCGTCATGGGATTCTGCACCTCCCAGGAGTACCGCCGATTCCTGCACCAGGCACCCATCTTTGAACGGTTGCTTGTAGAAGACGGCATCCACCTGCGTAAGTACTGGTTCTCAGTCTCAGATGAGGAGCAGATTGAACGTTTCCAGGATCGTCTGAGTGATCCTCTGCGCCGGTGGAAACTTTCCCCCATGGACCTGCAGTCGATCACCAAATGGGAAGAGTATTCTCGGGCCAAGGATGAAATGTTCATCCACACTGATATTCCGTCCGCACCCTGGCACATTGTGGAATCCGAGGATAAGAAACGTTCCCGGATCAATGTGATCTCCCATATTCTCAACACGATTCCCTATGAGAAGATTAATCGCCCCCTGCCTGAAATCCCTGAGCGTCCCGAATATGAGGATGACTATGTACGCCCTCCACGTGATGAGTTCCGTTATGTCCCGGATGTTGCCGCCAACCTCGAAGAGGAACGCGTAGCAGCAGAAAAGGAAGCCAAGATGGCGTCCCAGCCTGCTGAGAAAACTTCTGACAAGAAGAAAAACAACAAGTCAGCTCAGAAGAAACGCACCAAGAAAACGGAGAAGAAGGCAGCGGCTGAGAAGATCACCAAAAAGTCTGAGAAGAAGAAAACCACCGCTAAAAAGAAGAAATAGCGGGAGGTTATTCCTCGCCCAGCAGGTCCTTCAGCACCAGGAGCACTCCGGCATCATTGTTGGAGGGGGCGACCTTGTCGGCGATGGCAAGGATCTCCGGGTGGGCATTGGACATGGCATATGAAGTGCCTGATGCCTGCAGGAGTTCCATGTCGTTGAGGTAATCACCGAAGGCTAGTGACTGGG
The DNA here is from genome assembly GCF_945649885.1 of uncultured Corynebacterium sp. Taxonomy (GTDB): domain Bacteria; phylum Actinomycetota; class Actinomycetes; order Mycobacteriales; family Mycobacteriaceae; genus Corynebacterium. Next base: position 8,421 of record NZ_CALZFS010000070.1, read on the forward strand.
AGATGGAGATCCCCATGGCTTCACACAGTGCGGTCAGGGCGCGGCCTTTATCAGCATTCTGGTCCATGACATCAACCCAGTGCTTGCCGGAGACAACCACTTTCTGATCAGGTACAGCTTCCCGCATCACGGGTGCCACCTGGGTTTCGGCATCGTCGAAGGTGAAGATGGCCACCTTGATCACCTGGCCGTCGACTACCGTGTGGAGATCCTCCACCTCATCCAGTGCCAGGTAGTACTTGAGTCCCTCGGAGCGGAATGCCTCGTCATTGCGTTCCACATAGGCGCGTTCCGGGTGGCAGATCACCACACCCATGTCAATCTCAGAGGCGCGTGCGGCATCGATGATCGCATGGACCGCTTCGGAATCAAGGGTGGTCAGAGAGATTATCTTGCCCTCGTGGATCACCACCGTGCCGTTTTCAGCAATATAGGACATTGGTTCACCTGCGCGTTCAAACTGGTGACGCAGGGTGGCCAGCTGACGGCCACTGGCTGGTGCGAAGGCGATATTGCGTTCGCGGAGGGTGTTCAGGAGGTTCCAGAAACCTTCCGGAACATGTCCCTCCGAGTTCAGCAGCGTGCCATCCATGTCTGTAACAACAAGGCGAAAGTCCATTTAGGTGGGTTCCCTTCTGATTATGTCTTGTTTTCTCATTGTTCCACAGGTTGTCCTGCCGGGCTACACCCAGGATCTGCGGTTTCTCTGCAGGGACAACCTGTGATGTGCCACACTTATTTCCATGGCTATCAATCCGAATGAGACACAGTCCGCCTACACCCTCACCACCGGCAATGAGGTGGTCAATGTATTTGTGCAGAACTCCACCGGAGTCCTGGAGCTGAACCGCCCCAGGGCCTTGAACTCACTCAACCAGGAGATGGTTGACCTGATCCGGGAGGCGTTGGATAAGTGGATTGGTGATGATGCTGTCCACCGCATCCTCATCTATTCCACCTCGGAGCGTGCGTTCTGTGCTGGTGGTGATGTTCGTGCCGTCAGGGACGCGATCCTGGAGGATGATGCTGAGGCTGCTGATCACTACTTTGTTGAAGAATTCATGATGAATGATGATCTCGGGACCTTCCCCAAACCGATCATTTCTGTCATTGATGGTGTGGTCATGGGTGGTGGACTCGGGGTGTCCATGCATGGTTCACACCGCGTGGTCACGGAGAAGTCCTTTGCCTCCATGCCGGAAATGGCGATCGGATATACCCCGGATGTTGGCTTCACCTACTTCATCCAGCAGGTCACGACATCGGCGATCGGCAAGTTTCTGGCGATCACCGGTTGGCGTATGAGCCCGGCGGATATGTTGTGGGCAGGTGTGGCCACGGATTTCATCGAATCCAAGGACGTGGGCGCATTCCAGCAGACCATCATTGAGCGTTCCCTGGAGGAGGCACTTGATGAGTTCCGTTCTCAGCCAGAAGAGGAAAGTCGGTTGGCACAGATCGCGCCTCATGTGGAGGCGACGTTTGGCTTTGACAGCTGGAAGCTTATCGACGAAGCACTCGCGAGCCACGAGGATCAGACGTTTGCAGAACAGGTCCGGGAGCTCATGTCCTCTGCAGCACCGTCCGCGGTGGAGGCCACCGTGATCCTAATGGAGAAGAACAACCAGGCAACAACCCTGCGTGAGGGCCTGGATAACGAACTGATCATCAGCCTGTACATGCTCCGCCAGCCGGATTTTGCTGAGGGGGTGCGCGCGGTGCTGGTGGACAAGGACCGCAATGCGGCTTTCCAACCGGCAACGTTTGATCAGGTGAATGATGCAGTTTTCCGAACTCTGCTTGCCTGATTAGGGGTTTTTCCCATACCTTTTGCTAGCTTAGGAGTAGCCCATTTGGTTGATGGGCTCAAGAAGCTTTAAGAGGAAGGTGTGGGTGTGAAACCGCTGGCGAAGATCCCCGTGCCCTGGGGCTGGTACCTAGGTATCGTCGGATTGATCGTGGTGGGTTCAGCTGTATCGGCATCAATGCTGAACCTTGTTCCGCAGCAGATGCCAGCACGCGTCAATGGTGGACTAGTGGCACTGGGGGGATCCTATGCCCCTCCCATGGGAATGGAGGCACTGATCGCCCGGGTGATCGCAGGTCCTCTGCTGACCCTGGTCATCGCTGTGGGGCTGGCATTGTTGATCGCATCGCAGGCGGCACGCCTTAATCAACACCACCCGGAGGCCTCGGCGACAGCTCTGGGACGGCGGTGGGCTTTCCTCCGCAATGTGCAGTCCTGCCTGGGGTGGTTCAGCTTCTTCTTCGCCGCCATCCTGGCGGTGTCTTCGATCCGGCTCAACAGTCCCGGATTTGTCAGTGCCTTTGAAATGGCTGTCTATGTCATCTTGATCGTGGTGCTTGCATGGACACTACTGACATCCCTGCGCCGCGGGCAGCTGGATATTGACCGGGTCCTCCCAGTTCAGGAAGATGAAGCGGAGATGAAGTGGGGACTGATCTATCACAACCCCGCTGACCCACGGGTATTCGTGGAATTGGAAGACGGACAGACCACGGTGGTGAACATGGCGCGTCCAGCTTCCTGGGGCCTGGTGGCGATGATGATCATCCCGGCGATGTTCATCGTTGGCCTGGTCATTTACGTCAGCTGATGGACTTGATCTGATTCCCACTGAATTCCACGGTGACCTGTCGGCCATCGATGGTGAGTGAGGATCCATCAAAAGGAACCTGACGCTGTGATGCGTAGGCGGCTACCGCCCGGCGGGCATCCAGTGCCGGATCAATCCGGGAGTACAGTGTCGCTTCAACGGCAGCATGTGAAGCTGGGGGCAGGTGGAGACGGGGATGCTCCAGCAGGAGAACAACGTGGAAACCTGCGCCGGAATCTATTGTGACATCAGTCCAGCACTGGAGAATCGGTTTGGCCACACTAGTCAGATCTAAGGCCTCTGCCTGATCAACCGGCAATGCTGGCGTCACCAGTGGGAGCAATCCGTTATCCCGGCCGAACCTGCGTAGTCCTTCTGTCACCTGACCTGGGACCCTCTGATCATCCCAGGCCCATCGCCACTGACCATCTTCAATGGTGGCCAGAGGGAGCGCTGTGACCTCATGTTGGCCATCGATGAGGGCGGTGCCTGTCTGCGGGTTATAGGACACCTGGTGGGTGGGGGAGAGGGCGTCGAAAAGCAGTTGGTGCTCAGCTGATGAGAAAGCCGAATCTGCACGCACATCGCGCAGGGACAGCCCACCGGAGACCTCGAAGGGGCGGTGCCCATTGCGTAGGGTGACGGAGGTGCCGTCGCTCAGCGCAATGTAGCTGGGGCCGCGCCGGACCCCGAGACCACGGACCGCTGCATAACCGGTGATGGCACGCTGGGCATCCAGATCAGGGCGGAGTTCAGCAAGGCTGTCGATGAGATCACCACGGACATCGCCCAGCTCAGGCTCGACATTGAGCACCACGAGAGCCTGCCCGCGCCCGGAGAAAGGGGCGATGAACGCCGGGGCATTTCCATGGAGCGTACGGGCTGCATGGATCAGACCATCAGAATGCTCATGGGTGCCGCTCAACTCCGGGATGTTGAATTCTGCGCCGCGGTCACTGACCCAGGTGAACTGCCCGTCATGGATCCATGCGACCACGGTCCCTGAGGAATCAAAGGGTGCGCCCTGGGCCCGGTTGATACGCACCTGCACGGTGATGGGGGTGTCTGCGGATTCATTATCTGCTGCCTGATTCAGGTTGAATTCCACCCCCTGGATCTTTCCGAGTTGCGCGGCAAAGGCACGGTCAACACCAGCTTGGGCGAGGATGCCGTCGGTGATGACATCAGAAAGGGAGGAGGGGGAAGGGATAGCCATTCCTCAAGGATATTCAATGTTTTTGAACATGCCACCTCCGGCCTCTCCAGGGAGCAGTTCACACCATGGGCTTGTTCACTCCGAGGACATCTGTGAAGATGATTGAGTTCGAAACATAAACTTGGGCTGAATTGGCAGGAAAATAATCCACGTGCGCACCGTTAAAAACCGAATTCTCACCGCAGCAATCGCATCAACCATCGGTTTGAGCACCGTTATCGCAGGAACCAGCACGGCTTGGGCCTATGACTATGGCATGGATCCAGCCATGAACCACAACCCGATTGACGATATTGAAGACCGTCCTGCCGGACTGTCAGAGATACCGGGGATCGGCACACGGCTTACCGGCTGGGGATCCTCAGATGCATCAGCATCATCGGGAATCGTCACCTCGGCTCGACCACAGGAGTTTGATCCCCGTTATCCCAACGGCAAGGAGCACCTGGAAAAAGCCACCATTGACATGGACCCGGAAGTCCTGGCTCGTCTGACTCGCTTTGCCAATGTGGATGGCGACCGGATCCGTCAGATCAATGCCTACTCCCCATCGATGGAGAGGTGGATCCCCCTGGTGTGGATCACACCGGAAGATAACTCCGTACCCCGCCCGACCCTGTACGCACTGGGTGGCGGCGATGGTGGTCAGGGTGGTGCCAACTGGATCACCAAGACAGACATGGTTGAGCTGATGAGCGGAAACAATGTCAACGTCATCATGCCGATGCTGGGTTCCTTCAGCTTCTACGCCGACTGGGTGGAGGAGAATGAATCCCTCGGCGGCAAGCAACAATGGGAAACCTTCCTGACCCATGAACTGCCCGAGCCCCTGGAAACAGCCATCGGCGCCGATGGCCAGCGCAGTCTCCTCGGCATGTCCATGTCCGGCGGAGCTGTGGTCAACATCGCCTCCCACATGCCAGACTTCTACTCTTCTGTGGCCTCGTTGTCTGGCTGTGCTGAAACCAACTCCTGGATGGGACGTCGCGGCGTAGCTGCCACCATCTACTCAGGCAACGCCACCCCTTCCCAGATTTTCGGAGCAGTAGACAGTGATTACTCCCGGTACAACGATCCGGTGATCAACGCACACAGGCTTGCGGAGCAGGACAACCTCTATGTATTCGCTGCCTCTGGTGTGTGGTCGGAGGTTGATGTGGAGGGCCCCAACGCTCCTGATGACGAGGCTGGACTGGACAACCGTAAGTCAGTGGGCTTCCGCATTGAGGCACTGTCCAACTCCTGTACCCATAATCTGAAATCTGCCACAGATGCCCTGGGCATTGACACCATCAACTATGATTTCCGCCCCACCGGCACCCATGCCTGGGACTACTGGAATGAGGCACTTCACCGCTTCTACCCACTCATGATGCAGGGATTCGGACTTGATGGTGGACCGATTCCGGTTTATAACCCCAATGGTATCAGTTCTTCTGAAAGCTCCTCCGAGTCATCCAGCGGTGGCAGCAGCGCAGCAAAGGCCATCGGCAGTGTCGATAACATCATGGGCAGCTCTGAGGATGCTGAAGATGCCAGCGGTAGCTCCGCCCGTGAGTTCATTGCAGGAAGTTCTGCACTGGACGCACTCGGATTTGCCGCAGGAAGCGTCTACGCCGAAGATTAAGCCTCAGACGGCTAAAAACTCCTCTTCATGATCATCATGAAGAGGAGTTTTTAGCCGTATCTGCTAATTGTTGAGACGGATCATGGTGCAGGCCCGGTGCACAAGGTCTGCACCGACCTCCACATCCCGTGGTTCCGGCATACGGTAAAACCATTCGAGTGCTGCCCGCACCGCTGCAGCGATGATATTGATCGCGACAGACACCTCAAACTCATCCAGCCCAGGTGAGCGGGGAAGTACTGCCGGCAGCAGCGGAATCACGATGATTCCTGCACTGAGGTGATTCGGTGTCGGGGTGATCACCTCGACGATCTCCGTGATGTGGAACAGTGCGCCGAAGGAATCCAGTTCTGATTCGCCCGCCCGCATGTGGCACACCACCAGGTGTTCCACAGCATCCAGGAGGTCCAGTTCCTCAGGAACCTCATTGAGCTGTCCCACCAGATTCTCAATGCGGTCTGACAGGAACTGGAGGAGAGCTTCCTCACGGGAGTTGAAATAGTTGTGGAAGGTCCGGTTGGACACCCCGGCCCGGGCTGCGATCGCAGCGATGGTCAGCCCTTCAGGACCATCCGCCAGTGCGATCTCAGCTGCGGCCCGCGACAGGGCTGTGCGGGTCGCGGCCTTCTTGGT
>NZ_CALZFS010000071.1 GCF_945649885.1 uncultured Corynebacterium sp.
GCCAATCAAACTCCGTGATAGCTGGTTCTCCCCGAAATGCATTTAGGTGCAGCGTTGTGTGTTTCTTACTGGAGGTAGAGCTACTGGATGGTTTAGCGGGACCAAAATCTTAGCGACATCAGCCAAACTCCGAATGCCGGTAAGTTAGAGCACAGCAGTGAGACTGCGGGGGATAAGCTTCGTAGTCGAGAGGGAAACAGCCCAGATCGCCGGCTAAGGCCCCTAAGGGTGTGCTAAGTGGAAAAGGAGGTGGGGTCGCGAAGACAGCCAGGAGGTTGGCTTAGAAGCAGCCATCCTTGAAAGAGTGCGTAATAGCTCACTGGTCGAGTGATCCCGCGCCGACAATGTAGTGGGGCTTAAGTACACCGCCGAAGCCGCGGCAATGACATCTTTTGGTGTTGTTGGGTAGGGGAGCGTCGTGCATGTGTTGAAGCAGCCTGGTGACGGTGTTGTGGAATGTGTGCGAGTGAGAATGCAGGCATGAGTAACGATTGATGAGTGAGAAACTCATCCGCCGGATGACTAAGGGTTCCTGGGTCAAGTTAATCTTCCCAGGGTGAGTCGGGGCCTAAGGCGAGGCCGACAGGCGTAGTCGATGGATAACGGGTTGATATTCCCGTACCCGAGTGTGTGCGCCCATGGTGAATCAGTGATACTAACCACCCATTAAGCAGTGGATGGCCTTCGGGTTGTTTGTTGTGGCGTGCGTGGGACCTGATCTGGTAGTAGCTAAGTGATGGGGTGACGCAGTGAGGTAGCTTGAGCCACTTATTGGATTGTGGTGTAAGCGTGTAGAACGTCAGGTTGGTAAATCCGCCTGGCATGTGTTCGAGGCGTGATGCAGAGCCCTTTTGGGGTGAATTCGGTGATCCTGTACTGTCGAGAAAAGCCTCTAGCGAGTACATATTCGGCCCGTACCTAAACCGACACAGGTAGTCAGGTAGAGAATACTAAGGCGTTCGGGTGAACTGTGGTTAAGGAACTCGGCAAAATGCCCCCGTAACTTCGGGAGAAGGGGGGCCATGACTGGTGATGCACTTTGCGTGTTGAGCTGGTTGTGGTCGCAGAGAATAGAGGGAAGCGACTGTTTATTAAAAACACAGGTCCGTGCGAAGACGTTTAAGTTGATGTATACGGACTGACGCCTGCCCGGTGCTGGAAGGTTAAGAGGACCGGTTAGTGACCTTTTAGGTTGCGAAGCTGAGAATTTAAGCCCCAGTAAACGGCGGTGGTAACTATAACCATCCTAAGGTAGCGAAATTCCTTGTCGGGTAAGTTCCGACCTGCACGAATGGCGTAACGACTTCCCTGCTGTCTCAACCACAGGCCCGGTGAAATTGCAGTACGAGTAAAGATGCTCGTTACGCGCGGCAGGACGAAAAGACCCCGGGACCTTCACTATAGCTTGGTATTGGTGTTTGATTCGGTTTGTGTAGGATAGGTGGGAGACTGTGATGCTATGACGCTAGTTGTGGTTGAGTCGTTGGTGAAATACCACTCTGATCGGATTGAATGTCTTAACCTTGGCCCATGATCTGGGTTGGGGACAGTGCCTGGTGGGTAGTTTAACTGGGGCGGTTGCCTCCTAAAATGTAACGGAGGCGCCCAAAGGTTTCCTCAGCTTGGTTGGTAATCAGGTGGTGAGTGTAAGTGCACAAGGGAGCTTGACTGTGAGAGTGACAGCTCGAGCAGGGACGAAAGTCGGGACTAGTGATCCGGCACCTACTTGTGGTTGTGGTGTCGCTCAACGGATAAAAGGTACCCCGGGGATAACAGGCTGATCTTCCCCAAGAGTCCATATCGACGGGATGGTTTGGCACCTCGATGTCGGCTCGTCGCATCCTGGGGCTGGAGTAGGTCCCAAGGGTTGGGCTGTTCGCCCATTAAAGCGGTACGCGAGCTGGGTTTAGAACGTCGTGAGACAGTTCGGTCTCTATCCGCCGCGCGCGTTGAAACTTGAAGAAAGCTATCCCTAGTACGAGAGGACCGGGATGGACGTACCTCTGGTGTGCCAGTTGTTCCGCCAGGAGCAGGGCTGGTTGGCTACGTACGGGAGGGATAACCGCTGAAAGCATCTAAGCGGGAAGCCTGTTTTGAGATGAGGTTTCTTTTGAGGTTCCCTGTAGATTACGGGGTTGATAGGCCAGATCTGGACGCACTGTAAGGTGTGGAGGTGACTGGTACTAATTTACCGACACAAACCCTAAAGTTGGTTTGGATAATAACGCAATGTAACATAACTGAACTAAAGATTGTTCGCGTCCACTATGCAGTGTCTAGCACAGCACACAAGCGTCTCTTTGTTGGGGTGTTTGCTTGTTTGTTTGTGTCGGTGGTGATAGTAGCAGGGGAACGCCCGGTCCCATTCCGAACCCGGAAGCTAAGCCTGTTTACGCTGATGGTACTGCACTCGGGAGGGTGTGGGAGAGTAGGTTACTGCCGACCTAAAACTTAAGAGAGATATAGAAAGAGTGTGGTTCAATGGTTGAGGAGTAAAAATTCCTCCCATTGGACCACACTCTTTTTCTCGTTTTATAATAGAATTTTTCAACCGTTCTCTACTGAAGGAACAACATGGCAGAAAACTACGATCGCAATCGCGACAACGATCGTTCCGGCGACAACGATCGCTCATCATCTAGAGGTGATCGTGGTGGCTACCGTAGCGATCGTAATAACGATCGTGGTGGTTACCGCGGCAGCTCCCCGAGTCGTAACAGTGACGATAGTCGCGGGGGGCAGAGTAGGGACGATCGTGGTGGCCGAAACTTCAGTGGCGGTGATCGTGGTGGTTACCGCGGAACCCGTGATGACCGTGGTTCTCAGGGTGGTCGTGGCGGAGAGCGCAGCTTCAACCGTGACGACCGCCGTGATGATCGTCGCGGTGGTGACTCCCGTCCGGGTTCTGGCCGTGATGATCGTGGTGGTTACCGCGGCGATCGTGATCGTCGTGATGATAATCGCGGTGGACAGGGTGGTCGTGGCGGATACGGCGGAGAACGCCGTTATGAAAAGCGCGATGACCGTAACGGACGTCCGGGCGGGCCTTCCCGAGGACATGCGAACCGTGCAGGTGCAGGACGCGAAGAAAAGCGCGATACACTTCACCCACAGCGTTCCGGTTTCCGCGAAGAGCGCATCAACACCCGTATCAACGAACCTGATCTGCCAGGAGATCTGGACATCAAGGATCTTGATCCATTGGTACTGCAAGACCTGAAGGTTCTATCCCGCGATAACGCCGAAGGCGTTGCCAAGCACATGATCATGGCTGCGACCTGGTTGGCTGATGACCCTAAGCTTGCACTTCGTCATGCACGCGCCGCCAAGGATCGTGCTGGTCGTATCTCCGTGGTTCGTGAAACCTGCGGTATCGCTGCGTACCACGCCGGCGAGTGGAAGGAAGCTCTTGCTGAGCTCCGCGCTGCCCGCCGTATGGCTGGTGGACCAGGTCTGCTCGCAGTGATGGCTGACTGTGAACGCGGATTGGGACGCCCAGAAAAGGCCATTGACCTGGCACGCACCGAAGACCTCACCGAACTGGATGAAGATTCGAAGATCGAACTGGCCATCGTTGTTGCCGGCGCCCGTCATGACCTGGGTCAGCATGACTCTGCTGTCATCGAACTACAACGTGTCAACCCAAGTCTGAAGTCCACCGGACTAACCGCTTCCCGCCTGTCTTATGCTTATGCAGACGCACTGGTACTTGCCGGCCGTTCCGATGAAGCACGTGAATGGTTCCAGCATTCCGCGGATATTGATGAAGACGGTTTCTTGGATGCCAAGGAGCGCCTCGAGCAGCTTGATGAGGGAACCAACTAGACTCATATGTCATGAGCATCATCACGGATTATGACAGCCTTCTTCTAGACTTGGATGGAACGGTCTATGAAGGGGGACAACCCATCGCCCACGCAGTGGATGCGATTACCAACGCCAACCTTCCGGTAATGTACGTGACCAATAATGCATCACGTGCACCGGAGGTTGTCGCAGCTCAACTCCGTGATATTGGTTTGGATTCCGCCACTGAGTCCGTGGTGTTGACCTCTGCTCAGGCGGCGATATCCATGGCTGCTAAAAAAATCCCAGCTGGCTCCAGCGTTTATATCGTGGGAACAGAGTCCTTCCGGGACCTGGCTCGTGCAGTGGGTTTCGTGGTGGTTGATTCTGCTGATGATAAGCCTGCGGCAGTCCTTCATGGGCATAATCCGGAAACCAGCTGGTACCAGCTGAGTGAAGCCGCCCTGGCCATTCAAGCTGGTGCTCTCTACTTTGCCTCAAATCTTGATACCACCTTGCCGATGGAACGTGGCCTCCACGTGGGTAATGGTTCGATGGTGGCAGCTGTTGTCAGTGCCACTGGTGTCACTCCGGAATCTGCTGGTAAGCCAGGACCTGCAATGTTTGACCAGGCGCAGTCCCAGTTGAATTCTAAGCGTCCACTTGTCGTGGGTGATCGCCTCAACACAGATATTGCCGGTGGTGTCGCAGCAGGAATGGACACCTTCCAGGTCTTGACCGGGGTCAGTGGACACTATGCCCTGCTCACCGCAATCCCCGAGCAACGCCCAACATTTGTTGCCGATTCTCTTGAGGGTTTCACCGCTGATGCCCAGGAGCTTCGTCCGGGGGCGCAGGGAGGTTTCACCGCCCACGTTGAGGGTGAAGAGGTCATCCTGGATGGGGGAGAAGCCTCTGCTACTCCTACCCAGGCGCTGCGAACTGCCCTCGAAGCAGCCTGGGCTGTGGAAGATGGTGGACTGGCAGTTGCCCGCGTGCGTACTGTGTCTGATCATGCCGCCAAGGCAGTGGAGTCCTGGTGGTAGGTCCAAAACCGCAGGATCCACGCGTTGCAGCACCCAGCCCTCAAGAGATTGAAGCCAGGGTCAACGAGGTTCTCTCCAGACCGGCTGAGACCTTGTCGGAAGAAGCTGTGCATCTTGAAGAGGCCTACCGGATTCTCAATGATGCATTGGCCTAGATAAATTTATTTTCTCCTCATATCCTCCACTGACTACAAGGAAAGAAGACTCCCACTGAGATGGTCGCTCGCAGAAGGCTGGACGCGGAACTGGTGCGTCGTAAGATTGCCCGTTCACGTGAAAACGCAGTAGAGATGATTCGTGAACGCCGAGTGTTTGTCGGTGGCATCCTGGCATTGAAGCCGGCAACAGTGGTGGAGCCGGAAGTCTCAATCCGGGTTGAGGAATCAGCGACAGAAGACTGGGCTTCACGGGGAGCCCATAAACTCATCGGCGCGCTTGAAGCCTTTGAAGCCCAGGGCCTCAACGTCAAGGAGCGTCGTGTGCTTGACGCAGGTGCCTCGACAGGCGGATTCACCGACGTGCTCTTGCGTCGTCAAGCATCCGAGGTGGTGGCTGTCGACGTCGGGTACGGGCAGCTGATCTGGCGTCTGCAAAATGACGACCGCGTGCGGGTCGTCGACCGCACCAATATCCGCTATATGACTCTGGAAGATACCGGTGGCCCCTGCGACATGATGGTGGGTGACCTTTCCTTCATCTCCCTCAAACTGACTCTTCCGGCGATCGTCGAGTGCATGACTGATGGTGCGGACCTGCTGCCTATGGTCAAACCACAGTTCGAGGTAGGCAAGGACCGTCTGGGCAGTGGTGGTGTGGTGCGCTCCCCGGAACTACGTGCAGAAGTCACCCGTGACGTTGCTGAATTTGCGCGGACACTGGGGCTGAGTCTCAAAGGTGTTGTTGCTTCGCCACTCCCGGGACCGTCAGGCAACGTAGAATATTTCCTATGGCTGGTCAAAGATGGCGGTTCCACAATGCCTGAACATGCGCAGTTGGTAGACATGATCAACAAGGCCGTGCAGGAGGGGCCACAGCAATGACTGATACACACGAACGTCTGGTACTCCTTGTCCCGCACACAGGTCGATCATCAAATATTGAATCCGCTGTCCTGGCGGCAGAACTCCTGGAAGACGCGGGAATCCAGGTGCGGGTCCTTCTCAACGAGGATGACGATCCGATTGGCACCCACCCTGTGCTGGGCAAATTTGAACACGTCACGCACTCATCTCAGGCTGCTGCAGGTGCTGAACTTGTTCTCGTCCTGGGTGGTGATGGCACCTTCCTGCGTGCCGCTGACATGGCGCACGCAGTTGACCTGCCCGTCCTAGGTATCAACCTGGGCCACGTCGGATTCCTGGCCGAATGGGAGTCTGATTCCCTCGAGGATGCAGTCAAACGCGTCATCGACCGAGACTATCGCATTGAAGACCGCATGACTCTGGATGTCATTGTCCGTGACAGTGACCACCAGGAGATCGGACGCGGCTGGGCACTCAACGAGGTCAGCGTGGAAAACCTCAACCGACGCGGCGTCCTGGACGCCACACTCGAGGTCGATTTCCGTCCCGTTGCTTCCTTCGGTTGTGATGGTGTACTGATTTCCACGCCGACAGGTTCCACCGCCTATGCCTTCTCCGCTGGTGGCCCGGTGCTCTGGCCGGAACTTGATGCCATCCTCGTGGTGCCCAACAACGCCCATGCACTGTTCACCAAGCCCCTCGTGGTGAGCCCGCAGTCCACTGTTGCTGTGGAATCAACCTCGGGAACATCACCGGCGATGGCTGTGATGGACGGTTTCCGTCCTCTTCCCATGCCCCCGGGATCGCGTGTGGAGATCGTCAGGGGGCAGCGTCCAGTGCGGTGGGTCCGTCTGGATTCCCTGCCCTTCACCGACAGACTTGTCAGCAAACTCCGCCTACCAGTTGTGGGATGGCGTGGACCCGATAAACTCACCGGCCTGCCTGAAGCCTCAGAGATCCAGGAATAGTTTTCTTCTCATCCCCAGCGTCGATCACTGCCTCTTCCCAAGGAGAATTCCTTGGGAAGAGGCAGTGATCTTTCTAGTGTTCCCACAGTGGTGGATCCGGGCTTTTAGTTACTCGCCATCAGTCGCCCCCTGGGTGTCAGTGTTTTCGAAACCTCTGGTACCCACGTATGGGTGTTCGAATTTAAAAATTCCCAGGTCAGTGGATCTATTCGAAAACCCATCACAAGATTAGCAACATTGTTCGGATGATTTCCCGGAAACTGATGTAGTGTTATGGGCATGCTCGCAGATATCGCCATTGAAAACCTCGGAGTGATTCCAGCAGCCTCCGCTGAGTTCAGTTCGGGTCTGACCGTGCTTACCGGTGAGACCGGTGCCGGAAAGACCATGGTAGTGACCGGTTTACGCCTGCTTTCCGGCGGCCGGGCAGACGCCTCGCGTGTGCGCACTGGATCATCGCAGGCCGTGGTGGAGGGGCGTTTTGTCACCGAGACGGTTCCCTGTGACATTGTCGAACGTGCAACCGGAATTGTTTCGAACGCCGGAGGGTCTGCAGATGAGAATGGAGAGTTCCTTGCTGTTCGATCCGTCAGTGCCAATGGGCGTTCCAAGGCACACCTGGGTGGGCGTGCGGTGCCTGCTGCGACACTGTCAGACTTCTCCGATGAACTGCTGACCATCCACGGCCAAAATGACCAGCTGCGGTTGTTGTCGCCGGAGCGTCAGCTGGACGCCCTGGACCGCTTCATCCCCACGCTGGGGGAGCTACGCAAGTCCTATGCCGAAAAATACGCCACCTGGAAAGAGCTGTCCCGCGATCTCAAACAGCGCATCACCTCACGCCGTGAACTGGCACAAGAAGTTGATCGTCTGCAGTTTGCCATCAATGAGATTGATGAGGTTAATCCGGAACCCGGCGAGGACACAGAGCTGGTCGCCCAGATCCGACGCCTACAGGATGTGGACACCCTCCGGGAGCAGGCGGCAACAGCCCTTGCTGCCATCGACGGGGCAGGATCTCTCAGTGACTCGATGGGTGGTGCCTCCGGTTTTGGTGATGAGCAGGAAGCCGCTTCCGATCAGCTCGGGCAGGCAGAATCAGCACTGAGTGGCAGTGAAGATCCCAAGCTCAAGGAAATTGCTGAGCTGTTGTCAGAAATCACCTCCCAGCTGGGGGAGGTCTCAGCAGAACTGGGGGGCTTCCTCACGGATCTTCCCGCAGATCCCCATGCATTAGATTCCATGCTCACCCGCCAACAGCAGTTGAAGTTGCTCACCCGTAAATATGCCGGGGATATTGACGGGGTCATCGAATGGCGCAGGAAGGCACAGATCCGCCTGGCCAGCATTGACATCTCCTCGGAAGCCGTTGACAAGCTCAAGGAGAAGGTCAAGAAGTCCGAGGCCACGATGATGCGGGCGGCTAAGAAACTATCCACGGAACGCATCAAGGCGGCTAAGAAACTCGGAACCACCGTCACGGAGGAAATCCAAGGATTGGCCATGCAGAAAGCGCGATTCGTCGTGGACATCAGGGTCACAGCCCCTGGGCCTTTCGGTATTGATGCCGTGGAATTCCAGCTGGCAGCCAATGCTCTGGCACAGGCGCGCCCCTTGGCCTCCTCAGCCTCCGGGGGTGAGCTCTCCCGTGTGATGCTGGCATTGGAGGTCATCCTCGCCGCAGGGACCACTGGCACCACCCTTGTCTTCGATGAGGTTGATGCCGGTGTCGGTGGACGTGCAGCCGTGGAGATCGGTCGCCGTCTGGCACGCCTGGCCAATGACAATCAGGTTATCGTGGTCACCCACCTCCCACAGGTTGCCGCCTACGCTGATACCCACCTGCACGTGGCCAAGGATGTCGGGGAAGGGGCTGTCACCTCCGGAGTGGAAACACTCAGCCACAAACGCCGCGTGGAAGAGCTGTCCCGCATGCTGGCCGGTCTGGATGACACGGACACCGGCCGTGCCCATGCCACGGAACTCCTGGAACGTGCTCAGCGTGAATGTGAAGACATCCGCATGGACAGCTCCGCGGCTGACCTGGTCGTCAGTGTCTGATAAACCTCTGAAAAATGCCTCGATATGAGTTGTGAATGTCAAAGCAGCTCGCAGTGTTTGAGAAGCTTCCCGGTTTTTTCAGGCGCGTCTCCACCAAAGGTTGAGACTTTTACTTCACAATGGGCAGCATGAGTTTGTTCAACCGCAAAAATGACCTACCAGGTCTGGTGGGAGCAACCCGCGCCTGCACTCCACAAGGCAAGGGAATGAAGCGTCTATCCCAAGGCGATCTGGCCATCATCGACTCGCCAGATCTCGACCGGGCATTCGCACAGCGATTGCTCGCAGCCCGTCCCGCCGCGGTATTGAATGTCGCGCAATTCACCACGGGATCCGTCCCCAACTTCGGCCCCCAGCTCCTGTTGGATGCCGGAATCAACCTGATTGAAAACTTCGGATCTGAACTTCCTTCCGCCATCAAAGAGGGCAAGAAGGGCCGCATCACCGATGACGGCCAGCTCTACTACGGTGAGAGGTTGATCGCCTCGGGCACCCCTGTGCCCCAAGTGGTGGCTGAGCAAGCCTTCACTGATGCACAGCAGTCCCTGGTGGACCATATGGAAGCCTATTTCGGCAACACCATCCAGTTCATCCACTCAGAGGCACCCCTGCTCATCGATGGCATCGGGATTCCCAACTCAGGAACAAACCTGGATGGTCGCAAGGTCCTGATCGCCAGCCCTGGCAATAATCACCGTTCCCAACTCAAGGAACTGCGAAACTTCATCCGGGAATATGATCCGGTACTCATCGGTGTAGATGGAGCAGCGGACACCCTGGTTGAACTCGGCTATAAGCCTGCCCTGATCGTGGGTAACCCCACCGGGATCGGTGCTGATGCACTGCGCAGTGGTGCCCATGTCATCCTGCCTGCCGAGCCTGATGGCCATGCTGAGGGACTGGAGCGCATTCAGGACCTGGGTATCGGCGCGATGACCTTCCCAACCGCAGTGAATTCCGCCACTGATCTCGCCCTGCTGCTTGCGGAGTACCACAATGCACAGATGATCGTGAATGTCGGTGCACCACTGGATCTGGATGCCGTGTTCGCCGGTGCGTCCACCGCAGAACCGGCTTCTCTGCTCACTCGTGCCAAGGTGGGTACCAAGCTGGTGGATGCTGATGTCATCTCCAATCTCTACACCGTGCGATCATCTGGAAGCCTGGCCTGGCTTTGGGCGCTGCTGGGGATCCTGGTGGCGGTTGCCGTCATCATTGCCATTGCGGGTACCGCCGGTGATGGTTCCTTCACCGACAACCTCATCGACACCTGGAACAGCTTCGCGCTGACGGTCCAGGGTTGGTTCAACTAGGAAGGCTGAGGGGAATTCACCATGGCTAAAACACGTGGTAAAACCGGTTTGATCATCGGTGGCATTGCCTTCGGCGTGGCAGCGGGTACCGCTTTTGGCACCTATGTTCTGGCACCTAACCTGCCTGAGAACTCGGATCCTCATGCACCACGTTCCTCTGAGGTCGTTGCTGCCGAGGAGCAAGCTGCTGTCAACGAGGTCCAGGCCAATCAGGCAGACAGCATCATTGACCACATGGTGGAAGATATCGTCGCAGGTCAGCTGCAGGATCGTCCTGTGCTGATCATGCACACCACTGACGCAGAACAGTCTGATATTGATGATGTGGCCTGGCTGCTGCGCATTGCCGGTGCCACTGACGCCGGACGTATCCAGCTGGAGGATCAGTTCTTCACCCAGGACAGCGCTGATCAGCTGAAGTCGATCGTGGCTAACACCCTGCCCGCTGGTGCACAGCTTTCTGAGACGAAGCTGGATCCTGGAACGCATGCGGGTGAGGCACTGGGCTCCGGGCTTCTGCTCAACCCGGATAATGGCGAGCCACTGGCATCTACATCAGAACGCGCCTTGTTGCTCAATGCCTTGCGGGATACCGGCTTCATCACCTATGACGACGGCACCATCCTTCCCGGCCAGGTGGTTGTGCTGATCACCGGTGATTCGGATGGCTCCGGAGATGCCGGCTACCCGGCTGAATCACAGTCACTGTTTGCCCGCGCCCTGGATAGTCGCGGCTCCGGAGTGGTGGTCGCCGGACGCATCCACACGGCAGCTGATACCGGTGTGATCGGGCGCCTGCGCGCCAACCCTGATGCCCTGGAGAATGTCTCCACCAGTGATTCCGTTGATCGCACCTGGGGCAAGATGGCCACCGTGCTCTCTGTGCGTGATGAACTGGCCAACCGGGCCGGCGCCTATGGCTCAGCAGCGTCTGCTGAGGCGGCATCACCGAAGCTGGATGGGGTGACCCCACCGCGTGGGGACACCCCGGTGGCAGAACAACCCGGCGAACAGCCAGGGGAGTGACCACCAGTAGGTCAAGCACTTTTTAAGCACACCGCGGATCTTCGCGGTGTGCTTTTCTCATGTGCAGACCCCTTTCATGTCCCTCGTACCAATAGTTGTTCCTGGCCTGTCATTGTGATGGTCGAAGGTCGACCTGCAGAAGATCATTGACCAAATCACCGCCAAGGGTGCGAGCGTGCACTTCATCAAGGAAAACCTGATCTTCTCGGCGGAATCCAATGCTTCGCGGGCCCAGCTCATGCTGAGCATTCTCGGCTCCTTCGCTGAGTTCGAACACTCCATCATCCGGGAGCGCCAAGCCGAGGGGATCGCCTGGCGAAAAAGGCCGGCAAGTACAAGGGCCGCAAACGCGCCCTCACCCCGGACGACGTCGAGAAAGCCCGGAAACGGGTAGAAGCTGGTGAGTCCAAGGTGTCGATCGCCCAAGACCTCAGAATTGGCAGAGCCACCCTCTACCGAGCGCTATCCAATAACGATAAGGACTAATTCTCATCGCTCATGACCTGTGCCGGTAAGGTGGGGGCATGGCAGGTCGGGGACTAGATTCCCTCCAGTGAGTGACGTGTGGCGAAGGAGTTTTACGATGGAATCCGCAGGACGACCCCGGGTGACGCCGTTGGAAGAAGGAGCGCTGTTTGAAACTAAACGGATGGAAGCGGCGTCGGGAATTTCCTGGCCCAGACACAGAGCATCAACCGAATCGGTGCTCGTCGTCACCGAGGGGCGATGCATCGTTCAGTTCTCTGCCGAAGACCGTGGTGTGAGCGCGGGAGACAGCCTCGTCATTCCCGCTGATATCTGGCACGAGATCGTGGCAGACCCAGAGTTTAAGGCTGTCCACATCATGCCGAAGGAGATCCGGTTCACCTTCTCCACGTGATCTCCAGGAGTAATTCACCCTCCTCGGCTCCCTTCGTGGAGTTCGAGCGTTATCGGATCCATGAGTGCCAGGCCGAGGGTATCGACCTGGTTAAGGCGGCCAACCGCTAACAACGTCAGGGGCACGAAGTTCGATAACGAGCAACCCCAGGTGATCATGGAAAAGATCGCGGCCCACGTACCCAAGGGCCAGGTCGCCCGCGAGGACAAAGTCAACCGGCCCCCCTCTACCGCATGCTTGAGCATGAGTAGGTGCCTCTTCTCGCATCTCGAGGCCGGAGTCCACGTTCCAGGAGATCTCCCGGAGAGTAACGGGACGTGTCAACGAAGAGATTAGCCCCGAAAGACGGCGAGGGTTGGCTCCGCTTCGTTGTGGGAAAACTAGGCCCTTAATAAGCTGTGCTTATAGGGTCTCCTGCGCCGATAAAGGACTGATGATCATCTCCACTAACACCGCTCACCCCCTGCACGAACCGCACGTACCCAGCCACCACAATCGTATGAATACTCTGCGTGCCGGTGTGCTGGGTGCTAATGACGGTATCGTCTCCATTGCTGCGCTACTGCTCGGTGTGATCGCCACCGGCGCCAGTGACACCGTCGTGTTCGGCGCTGGTTTGGCCTCAACGATCGCGGGGGCGGTATCTATGGCTCTCGGTGAGTACGTCTCTGTCTCCTCACAGCGTGATACCGAACGGGTGCTCATCGCAAAAGAAGCGAAGGAGCTGGCCGAAGACCCGACGGCCGAGCACGTCGAGCTGTCGGAGATCCTACACTCCTACGGCATCTCCCCTGCGACAGCGAACCAGGCGGCCACCGAGATCGGGCAGGGCGACGCCTTGGGCGCCCACCTTCAGCTCGAGCTCGGTATTGATAATGAGCAACTGACCAGCCCCTTGGCCGCCGCCTTCTCCTCGGCCGTGGCTTTCCTGCTCGGAGCACTGCTGCCGATGGTGTCGGTATTCATCGCCCCTGCAGGCTGGGACGCCGGCGTGGTCTTCGTAGTCACGCTGCTGGTCCTGGCGGTGACCGGGTTCATCTCAGCCCAGATCTCGGGTACCTCCCCAATGCGCGCGTGCGGGCGCCTGGTGATCGGTGGTGCCCTCGGCCTGGCCCTGACCTACGGTGTCGGTGTTTTGTTCGGGGCCGCAGTCTGAGGTGCCTCGGGACAGAAAAGGGGGAATGCGGGTTTTGTGGTGGCTGGGCGTTTTCGTCGACGCCTGGACGAAGTGATCGGCGCCGACCTCCTTGCAGACCATCCGGGGCCTGGATGGACCGCTGCCCCAGCCGGTCGCCAGTTATGGTCCGGCTGACTACTCGTTTCTCCTCCGGCAGGTAACCACACTGGTGCTATGAGATGTCTTCTGAGAAGACGACTACCGAGTAGGCCACCACTGTCAGGCGAGATTCTGCTTGTTGGCCTCGGCGGTGAGATAGGCATGGGGGAACCGAGGATCCCAGTGACTACTGGTGACCTGGAAACCAGCGTCCTCCAGTGCCCGGGCAAGGTCGGGAAGCGGCCACTGGTAGGCGGTGGCCACCGGATGGTGCAGCGGTTCGAGACGGAATCCGGAGAAGAAGGACATGAGGAGGATACCGTCGTCCTTGGCCACTGCGCGCAGTGCAGCCAGTGCCGCCGGCAACTCATCAGGTCCCAGGTGAATGAGTGAGTACCACGCCAGGAGGCCCGCCCAGCGCTTCGGCGAGTCTGAGAGGTCGGTAATAGTGCCGTGGTGAAAGGTCACTGAGGGATGTGTCTGGCGAGCGAGCTCCACGAGCCGTGTCGCCGGTTCCAGTCCCTCGATCTGGTGTCCGAGGCTCGCGAGGTGACCGGTCCACCGCCCGGTACCAGAGCCCACATCGAGGATCACCCCGTCGACGCCGGTCGCCCAGGGCTCGATGAGCACGCGGTCGGGGTCCTCGGCCGAGATTACCGTTCCGAGCAGTGCCTCCGCATCAAAGGTCGGTGAGCTGTAGGCCTTGCTAACGTCATCTGTTGCCATGAGGAACACCCTAGGCGTTCCAAGCCTTCCGGTACACGGCGTGCGGTTGTCGGCAGTCGCGCGGCTAGTGCCCGCGAGTCTGGATTCTAACGGCCTGTAGGACGACACAGCATCGGGGAAAGCGAGCCATCGTTGATGGCACGGCGTCTCGGGCGGTGCTGTTGCAAAGTTGGGGCAGTAGGAAGAGCGACGTGAAATAATCAGAGCCATGGGTATCTTCTCCGGTCGTCATTTCCCCCGTG
>NZ_CALZFS010000072.1 GCF_945649885.1 uncultured Corynebacterium sp.
ACGCCTTGCAGGTAATAGGGATGATCAGTGGCGGTGCGTGCGGAGCCGAAGACGGTGACTGCTTTGGGCATCTCGTGGAGGGCGTCAAAGCCTGCGACGAATTCGCCCTGGATGCGCAGGACACGCCAGGGGTCGGCGTGCTTCCAGTCATGATCAGCACGCATCTCCAGCAGACGTTGGTCGAAGGTGCTGCCGCCTTCTGGTGAGTCTGGCTGACGGCGGAGTACCGGGCCGACGAGTAAGCGGTTCTTGTTCTGGTCAGGGGTTCTGTGTGGGGCCATTGTTTACCCTCCTGCTATCGCAATGATGTTGTGGAACCATCCACGATAACCGCGGATGAGGTTATGTGCTCAGGTAGGTGTGGAGCATCTCGCTAACCTGGGTGATCTGGTGGACTGGGCACTGTTCATCACGTTTGTGGGCGTAGGAGGGGTCTCCCGCACCGAAATTCACCGCCGGGACACCCAGGGCTGAGAATCTGGCGACATCGGTCCAGCCGTATTTGGCTCGTACCTTCCCTCCACCGAGGGCACCGGCTACACCCCCGCCCGGGAGGGCACCGGGGACGGCGTCGTCAAGCGACCAGGTGACGCCCTCTGAGCTGTCCAAGCCCAGCACCTCAACCACGTGGGTGGTTGCCTCATCGACGTTGCGGTCCGGGGCGAAACGGAAGTTGATATTCATCCACGCCTCATCGGGGATCACGTTGTTGGCCACCCCGGATTCCATGCCGACGATATTGAGTCCCTCACGGTAGGTCAGGCCATCGATCGTGACGTTTCGGGGCTGATAATCAGCAATGTGGCTGATCAGGGGTGCCAGTTTATGAATGGCGTTGTCCCCCAGCCAGGAACGGGCACTGTGGGCACGGGTACCATGGGCTGTGACCTTGATGCGCAGACTGCCCTGGCAACCAGCCTCAATCCATCCGCCGGTGGGCTCACCCAACAACGCCAGATCCCCCTCCAACCAGTCCGGGTGTTCCCGCTGGATATGGCCCAGCCCATTGCGATCACCTGACACCTCCTCACCCTCATAGGCGATGAAGGTGAGATCACGGGTGGCACGGTGACACAGGCGGGCGAAAACATGAAGATAGACCGCCAGACCCGACTTCATGTCTACCGTCCCGCATCCGAACAAGGTGTCCTGGTTCTCAGAGTTCAGGGCACGGTGGCTGGGCAGATTATCCGCAATGGGCACCGTGTCCACATGGCCTGCCAGAATCATCCGCTGCTGCAGATTTCGGTTGGTGCGGGCCAGGACGTTGTCATTGAAGCGAATGACCTCCACACCAGGTAGGTTTAGGGATCGAAGACTTGATTCGATAGCATCGGCGATCTCCTTCTCATCTCCTGAGGGACTCGGAATATTCACGAGCTGCTCAGTCAAGGCGATGGGATCGCGCAAGAGATCAAGGACTGGGGTCGGTTCATGTTCCATCCCCTAAGAGTACAAAACCCACTATTGGGTATCACTGATAAAAGCGTGGAAAGTTGTGAGCAGCATTGAAGGCAGCCAACAGTCGTAGGGGCGCAGTCGGTCTCGGCATTGCCAACATCGCCATGGACGGCACCGTCCTGGACACCTGGTACCCGGACCCTTCCCTGGTTGATCCGGAAAAATGGGGCGAACCCTACCCCTTCGAAACAGGCACCGTCCGCCTCGGCGCCCGTGACCTGACCCCCCGCATGCTGCAGCTGGTCAAACTTGATGAGGACCGCCTGGTGGAACAGGTTGCCGTGCGCACCATCATCGAAGATCTGGACGCCCCGCCCGTGGATGCCCATGACGTCTACCTGCGTCTGCACCTGCTCTCCCACCGCCTGGTCCGCCCCCATGAGCTCCACATGTCCGACACCCTGGACAAACTCTCCAACGTGGTCTGGACCAACAAGGGCCCCTGTCTGCCCGATAACTTCGAATGGGTCCGCACCGCGCTGCGTTCCCGCGGCTTGATCCACGTCTACTGCGTGGACCGGCTGCCCCGCATGGTGGACTATGTGGTCCCCTACGGCATCCGCATCTCCGAAGCCGAACGTGTGCGGCTGGGTGCCTACCTGGCACCGGGTACCTCCGTGCTGCGTGAAGGTTTCGTCTCCTTCAACTCCGGTACCCTGGGCGCTGCCAAGGTGGAGGGACGTCTGTCCTCCGGTGTCACCATCGGTGCCCGTTCTGAGATCGGACTGTCCTCCACTGTCATGTCACCGCGTGATTCTGATGGTAAACGCCTCTACCTCGGTGTGGGTGAGGATTGTAAATTCGGTGTCAGCTCCGGTGTCCTCGGTGTCTCCCTCGGCGACAATGTCCACATCGGCAACAATATCGTGCTGGACTGTGACACCCCTATCTGGTTCGCCGAAGCAGAAGAGGAACATACCGTCAAGGACATCGAAGGCGAATCAAACTGGTCCATCAAACGTGAAAAGGGCTTCCATGAGCCTGTCGCACGCAAGATTGCTCCACGCAATCCCGATGCTGTGCGCGGACCCGTCACTGATGAGGGTGACAGGTAGCCCGCTTTTCTCTAAACGCGGGGCCGAGGTTTACGGTTGAAGCATGGCAACGAGCGAAAGTTCCGCCGCGACAGCAGTAAGCGCTGCGCCCGGAGCAAAGAAATTTGGGAAAAATGATGAGCTGGGCACCGGACTCCGGACCCGCCACCTGACCATGATGGGTCTGGGTTCCGCGATTGGTGCCGGACTCTTCCTGGGCACCGGCGTGGGTATCCGGGCCGCTGGCCCCGCTGTGCTGCTGGCCTATATCGCCGCTGGTGCGATCGTGGTGCTGATCATGCAGATGCTCGGCGAGCTGGCCGCGGCCCGCCCGCACTCCGGAAGTTTCTCCAAGTACGGTGAGGACGCCTTCGGCCACTGGGCCGGTTTCTCCCTGGGTTGGTTGTACTGGTTCATGCTCATCATGGTGATGGGCGCTGAAATGACCGGTGCCGCAGCAATCATGGGTGCCTGGTTTGGGGTTGATCCCTGGATCCCCGCCCTGGTGTGCGTGGTGATATTCGCAGTGATCAACCTGGCCGCCGTGGGTGGCTTCGGTGAGTTCGAATACTGGTTCGCCTTCATCAAGGTGGCCGTGATCATCGTGTTCCTGCTGGTGGGTATCGGTCTGGTCTTCGGCCTACTGCCCGGCTCCACCTTCGTGGGCACCTCGAACTTCATCGGTGAACATGGTTTCATGCCCAATGGCATCTCCGGTGTGGCCGCCGGTCTGCTCGCCGTGGCCTTCGCCTTCGGCGGCATTGAGATCGTCACCATCGCCGCAGCGGAATCCGATAAACCACGCAAAGCCATCGCCCTGGCCGTGCGTGCTGTGATCTGGCGTATCTCCCTGTTCTACCTGGGCTCCGTCCTGGTGATCAGCTTCCTGCTGCCCTATGAATCCATCGACAACGCAGAAACCGCCGCCGAATCGCCCTTCACCCAGATCCTGGACATGGCCAACATCCCCGGTGCCGTGGGTCTGATGGAAGCCGTCATCGTGCTGGCACTGCTGTCCGCATTCAACGCCCAGATCTACGCCACCTCCCGACTGGTCTTCGCCATGTCCCGCAACCAGGACGCCCCGAAGATCTTCGCCAACTTAAGCAAGAGTGGGGTTCCCACCGCGGCGGTCATGCTGTCCATGTTCTTTGCCTTCGTCTCCGTGGCACTGCAGTACTTCAACCCCGCCGGCCTGCTTGACTTCCTGCTCAACGCCGTCGGTGGCTGCCTGCTCGTGGTCTGGGCCATGATCGCATTATCCCAGCTCAAACTCCGCCCCGAATTGGAACGCAATGGGGAGATCTCCACCGTGCGCATGTGGGCCCACCCGGGACTAGGCATCCTCACCCTGATCATGCTTGCCGGCCTGGTGGTGCTGATGCTCGGTGACCCAGGCTCCCGTGGCCAGGTCTTCTCCGTGGTCGTCGTGTTCGGCTTCCTGGTGGCACTGTCCTTTGTCACCCCGAAGAGTCCGCTGCGTCGCAAGTAATTTTTCACGCCTATTTGACAGCTAGTCCGGACGTAGGGAAAAACCCAGGCGCTTCTCGGAAAACAGCATGATCAGGGCGACACCCAAGACACCTGCTGTGGCGGTCAACCACCAGGAGGTGCTCCACCCACCTGATCGGGCGGCCAGTGCAGCCAGCAGGATGGGGCCGAGGAAGTTACCGGTGTTCTGCATCTGCTGCATCAACCCCACCACTCCCGGTGGTGAACCTCCCGGTGGTGCCAACTCCACGGCAATGCGGAACATGGAGGTAGGGATCAGGGCACCGGTCATGGAGAAGAGACAGACCAGCACAAACTGCCAGAGGAAGGTGCCGGGCAGGACAGTCCAGTCCACGGCATAGACAGCAGCTGAGGTGACCCCCATGACCACAAACGCCACAATCACCAATGGGCGGACAGCAAAGCCACGCTGCAGCAGGAGACCTGCCAGGATGGCTCCCACGGCGTTGACGCCACCGGCAACCGCTGAAAGTAACCCACCCAGCACCGACCCCACCCCATAGGCCTCATAGACCGTGGGGAGGAACCCGATCACCGCAGTCCACTGGATGGTGTAGCAGGAGAAAACTGCCCCCGCGACCCAGGGTTTCCAACTACGCACCGTCACCCAGACCCTGCCGAAGGCTGCACCCACCCCACCTTGGGTCGGAGTATCCGGGGCGGCAAACCTCAACAGCAGTGGAATGCCGATGGATGTCAGCACCGCCATGATCCAGTACCACGTGCGCCAATCCGTCACCTGGAGGAGCAGGGAGCTACCCAACACCGCGAGGAAGGTCGCTGTGCCCTGGAAACCTGCCCACGCCCCCATCGCCATGGTCAACCGGGCTGTCGGGGTGTCACGCCGGATCAAGGCAGGAGCCATCACCGTGACAGCCAGGTACCCGATCCCCTCCAGTGCGCGGGCAGCCATCATCACCTCAGACGATGTGGCCAGGGCACTGATCACGGTGCCGACCACCAGCAACCCCAAGCCGATGACGACGGTACGTCGCAGTCCCACACGTTCGCCCATGATGGAGGCCGGGATCCCACCGAGCACTCCCGCAAGCTGCACCAGACCCAACAGCAGTCCCGCCTGCACCAGGGTGATGCTGAGGTCAGCCTGGACGTCGGTAAGCGCACTGGGCAGCTTCCAGATGTGCATCGCTGCGATGACACCACACACCACCACGACGATCCACGTCGCGTTACCAGAATGTGTCCGAGAGACAGTGATCATAAGTAGGTGACCATAGCCCAGTTCCTGTGGCTTTACCTGAGTTTCCCGGTGATCACCTCCCCCTCATGGCTGTACCTGGCGATGGCAGATTCCCGGATGCGATTGAACCTGGCTTCCATCCGTGACCGTAGTGTCTGCCCCCAGGTGCCGGTTGGCATCACGGGGGCTAAAGGTCCGATCGGAGCTGTCACCATCGGTTGTTTCATGGGACCAATCCAGGTGACTTCACCCAGGGAGTTCATCTCTGCCCCGAAGCGTTCATCGGTCTTGGCGTTGTGGTGATGTTGGCAGAGGCACTGTAAGTTCCAGGCCACCGTCAACCCGCCTTCACCCCAAGGGAGGATGTGGTCAATCTGGCATTGATCAGCCGGTACCCTGCAGCCTGGCATGCGGCAGTGCCCATCGCGGGCACGCACATGCTTGGCCAGGGCTTCACTGGGGCGATAGTTCATCTCCACCTTGTTGGCATAGCAATCCAGATCAACCTTCTTCTGCGGCTGCTCAAACTCGCAGTCAAAGTAGCCGACCCCGGGAATCCAGGACAGACCCCCCTCCTGCGGCTGGTAGACGTTGAGGGTGATCTGCCTCGGGGCCTGCTGTTCTAGAAGCTCCGGCAACCCACCTGCCTTACGCACCGCCTCTTCCAGGTGGTGGCCTGTGATGGTGCTGAAACGACCCCGCACCTCAGCCATGCCATTGCGGTACTCAATGCGCAGATACTCCTCCCGCTGTCCCCGGTCTGTGTTCTGATCAAACTCCGGATCCAGTTCCTTGATCCACCTGGTGATCAACCCTGCCAGATCATGGGCCTGGATCATCACCTCATTGTGGGTCCGTGGTGTCAGCCTGTTGGCGATTCGACGATCCAACTCCGGCCACAGCTCCTTATCCGCTCTGGCCACCGCAGTCATGATCCGGGATACATAAGCCATGTTGAGATGAAAGTGCTGTTCCTGGAGTGCCCTTAGTTCCGGCAGGTTGTTCATCGCGCTGATGGCGTTGAAACCGTGATTGACCTCTGCGCGGTTCATCCCTGTCTGCCGCATCAACTCCAGTTGAAGTGAAACAACATCATGTTCCTCATCATCGATCAACGTCAGCCACATCTGGTGTTCATTCATGTTGCGATCCGCGATGACATGCGAGATCGGATTGTTTGGATGCTGGTGGCTGAAGAATACTTCGATCACAATTACCCCCCCCCTTTCGATAATATGTTCTACTATCATCATTGCCGGTATCAGATCTAATATCAAGTCTTTTTCCAAACAAATTTTCGAACATACTTCAGGCATGAAAAAAGGCACCACCTCCGAGGAAGTAGCGCCATATTCTTAAGCAGGGTTGGTTTCCACCACGATCCGACTCTTCGGTTTCCTGAAGGCCCAGTACTTATTCACGATGAAGTTCACCGGCATGGACACCAGGATGGAGATCACCAGTGCCCAGTAGAACTTGGTACGGAATCCGGTGGAGTCATCAAAGATCTCCGAGGACAACGCGATCGGTGAGGTCGTGTTCATCAGCAGGGTAGTGACCACCTGGCTGACCACAAAGGCCACCAGCCCGGTTGCCAGGAAGGGGAAGAAACCCCGCCACCAGGAACGCATGTTCTTGGTCTTGAAGGTCCACATGCGGTTGAGCTGGTAGTTCCAGGTGTTGGCCACCAGGAAGGCGATGGTCATGAACACGTGGTACCAGCGGATGTGGAAATCAGTGCCCAGAAGATTCATGAAGGCATCATGCTCAGAGATTCCGGTAGTCCACCCAGCAATCTTCTTGGACAGTGCGGCGACAAGCAGGTTCACAGCGGTGCCGGATCCACCGACGATCCCGAATTTCAGGAACTGCCGGGTCGCGTTCCGAAAACGGAAACCCCAACCTGTTTCAGTGGAACTCAACATGCCTCTTCCATGATGAACAATCAGTTTGAAGGATCTAAGCCTAATGCCTCAGGTGGGGGTTTTAAAAAAGGCGGGCCACGGCGGCGTCGATACGCTCATCGGTTTCGGTGAGTGCCACGCGCACATGCTGGGCACCTCGGGGGCCGTAGAAATCACCTGGGGCGACCAGGACACCCCGCTCAGCCAACCAGTCCACGGTGTCGCGGCAAGGCTCCTCACGGGTGGCCCAGAGGTACAGCCCCGCCTCGGAATCATCAATACGGAAACCCGCACCCAGGAGAGCCTTCATCAGCTTCACACGACGGTGGGCGTAGATGAGCTTCTGACCAGCTTCCTGCTGATCATCCTCCAAGGCTGCGATCATCGCCTGCTGGATGGCATAAGGAATCATCAGGCCGAGGTTCTTGCGTGCCTCAGTCAGTTCGGAGATCAGTGCCGGATCACCCACGATGTAGCCGGCGCGGTAGGAGGCCATGTTGGAGGTCTTGGACAGGGAATGGATGGCCAGCAGGTTGGTGTGGTCACCATCGCAGACCCGGGGATCCAGGATGGACACCGGTGGGTTCTCATCATCCCAACCCAGGCCCATGTAGCACTCATCAGCGGCGATGATCACGTCATTCTTGCGTGCCCACTCCACCACCTTGCGCAGGTGCGGGACACCCAGGACCTTACCTGTGGGATTGGAGGGTGAATTGAGGTACATCATCGACGGCACCTCAGGTCCCAACTTCAGCAGGGAATCCGAGCGGAACACCCGGGCACCTGCCGCCACCGCGGAGACCTCATAAGTCGGATAGGCGACCTCCGGGATGACCACCGTGTGGCCCCGCAGACCCAGCATCGTGGGCAGGGAGGCAATGGCCTCCTTTGTGCCCACGACGGGGATCACGGAGGCGTCGACAAGCCCGCTCATTGCGTAACGACGCTCCAGCGCCGCACGGATCGCCGTGCGCAGGCGCGTGCTGCCGGTGGTGGGCGGATAACCCGAAAACCCCGCAGCCTCCGCAAGGGCAATCTGAATTCCGGGAGCTACCGGATCAACCGGAGTGCCGACAGAAAGATTGACAATGCCATCCGGATGCTCACTGGCACGCGCCTTGGCGGCGGCAAGTGAGTCCCAGGGGAAGTCCGGAAGGATGGAGGCTAAGGGGGTGCGAGGTGTACGGGTCATAGATGTACAGGTTAGGCCTGTGGAGGCAGCGCCGCGATGATGGGGTGATCGAAGTCGAGCGGTCCCGTCTTCGCAGCACCACCCGGGGAGCCGAGATCATCAAAGAAACCGACATTGGCATCGTTGTATTCGATCCACTCATCGGGAACATCGTCCTCGTAGAAGATTGCCTCAACCGGGCAGGCCGGCTCGCAGGCACCACAGTCAACGCACTCATCCGGGTGGATGTACAGCATGCGCTTACCTTCATAGATGCAGTCGACGGGGCATTCTTCAACGCAGGAACGGTCCAAGACGTCAACGCAGGGCTGTGCGATCGTGTAAGTCATTGGTACTCGAGAACTCCTGGCTTGTTGTTGATAGCGGGTAAACACATCGGGGTGTTTTGCTTCATTATCTACTTGCCCTTCACCAAGGGCCAAATTCCCCCGGCGATACCGGCAAAAAGTAGTAGAACACTACGGATGTTAGAGCCTACCAACTGATCCCCCACCGCGACCGACCAGACCAGGATGAAGGCAAAACCCAAGACCCAGGTGAACAGTGGAATCCCCGCCACCGATCTAATATCGGTCCACAGCATGGAAGTCCTGGTCAGAACCATATTGAACAGGAATGCAAGGACGATGGTGTACGGGAAGGCTATCTGGGTGTTTCCCGGCAGCGTGATCCAGGTGCCCAGGTAAACCACCTCGAGCAGCAGGGAAATCAAGGCACCCAGGCTGAGCCAGAAAATGCCCCCGACCACCTCCCCACGGGACAGCCCGGTGTGAATGAAACTCTTATTACGTTCCACGGGAACTACCACTCCAGGCCATCGCTCAGCTTCACAGCATCACCTTCAGGGAAAGGCGTGCCCGCACCGAGCTGGTAATGCTCATTACGCATGATGGGCTGGGCAATCAGGTTGCTCAGGGCAAAAACGGTCGGGGCGGCGAACTTGTCAGAAACAGCGGCGAAGGCAGCATGAGGATTGGTTGCGGACACCGAACCATCAGCGATCCACAGCTGGGTGGCATGGGCCCGCATGGACTCCACCTTCGCGGCATAGGACAGATCATCCAGGGCGAGTTGGCAGTCCACCTGATCCAGGCAAGCCAGTTCACCAGGTTCCGCTGCACGCCAGCCGTCTGGAACCTGCGTGATGGCCTTCAGTCCAGCCTCCAGGTCCGCACTGCCTGTAATCGCCCACAGAACGCGCTGAACGGGCACCCGCCCCGCTGCCGCATGAGTGATCTCATGGGCACGGATATGATCCGGATGCCCGTACCCCCCGTCCGGGCCATAGGTGATCACCAGGTGAGGACGCAGCTGCTCGAACTGCTCCACCAGCTGCTCCACCGCTTCCCCACCGGAATGGATGAAAGCCCTGGGGTGCTCATTGGCCGGATCACCCACCATGCCGGAATCACGCCACCTACCCGCGCCACCGAGGAGACGACCTGAGACACCGAGGACCTCCAGGGAGGCCAGCAGCTCATGGATGCGGAAGCCACCAAGCTGATCGGCGTCACCGTTGACCAGCTGCTGATAGGTCTCCCCAATCACCTCACCCTGTTCCCCCAGGGTGCAGGTGATCACCGTGACATCGGCACCACGTGCCGCCAGGTGTGCCAGGGCCCCACCGGTGGCGATCGCCTCATCATCAGGGTGTGCATGAACCGCCACCACCCGGAGTCCGGCAAGGCTATTGTCCAGTTTATCCAGTTTCATTCTTCCTCCAATTAGATGCGCTGGCGATGCCCCCAGGCCAGGCTGCGACATCCTCAGTCGGCCCCACGATACCCGTGGTGCGTGCCTCCACCCGGTTCTCATGCACGATCGGCAGGGTCAGTGCCTGCTGTGCATTCAGCTGCTCCGACCAGGTGGGATCAAACTCAATCGTCCCGGCCATGAGCTGATCAAGATAGTTTTCCGTCTCCGGATCACACCAACCGCTCAAGGCAAGCTCACAGCCATAACGATCCGCCAGGGACAACACCCCGGTGGCGTTCCTGGTCCGGGTGATCACACCATCGATGTCACCTGCGGGTAGCCCGTCTTTCAGCATGGAACCCAGGTCCGTTGTCACCGTGGAGGCCTCAATGCCGGCGGCCGCGAGCATGTCCACCACCACCCGTCCCGCCGCCACGGACTGATCATCTGCCGGATCCACGGCAAAACGCAGGGGCCCGGTGATCTCGGTGGCCTCACCGTCGACCTGGTAGGTGCTCTCCTTGGCGACGCTGAGGTTCGCGGACCGTCCTGTGGCCAGGCGGGCGGTGAGGGGGACGTCGATGAGCTCAAAGATCTTCGCACGCTGTGCCGGAGTACCCAGGGCCTCAGAATTGGTGTTGAGGACCAGCTCCAGGGTGCGGTCGGTGTCAGAGACCCGCACATCAGTGCCTGGAAGCAGGTTGAAGGTGTCCACCAGTGTCTCCGTGGGACGTAGATTCATGAACACGCTCTGGCCCGTGCGTAGGAACTCCCCTGCCCGGGAAGTAGAACGGGCGTCATGGAAAGTCAACAGTTCAATGGTGGCAGGCCGTTCACCCCAGAAACGGTCATTGCGTGACAGGGTGATCATGCCGCGCTGGCGGTCGATGGCACGCACCATGTACCGGCCCGCGCTGGCGGGAATCGCATCATAGAGTGCGGTGCGGAACCCCTCACCAGCATCCTGGATCAGGTGGCTGGGCAACAGGTGAGAAAACAGCTGGTGCCACTGCGCCACCGGTTCCGTGAAATCCACATCCACGGTCTTGCCGCCACCGGAGGTCCGGATCGCCGAGATCGCCTGATACCCAGCCCTGTTGAAGGTGCCCGGGGTGTTGGTGATGGCACGGCGCAGGAAGGCAAAGTCTGATCCGGTGATGGGGGTGCCATCACTCCACTGGGCTTCCTGCGCGATGATGTACCGCACCGTCTGGGCCACCCCCTCTGCAGGTTCCACCGTGGCCACGTCCTCCAAGAGGTCCGTGTTCATCTGATTGCCCACGAAGGCGCTCGGCAGGACCAGGGAGGCGATATCACGCACCGTGGCCGCATCATCAGCCAGCAGGTGCGGGTTGAAACCATTGCGCAGTGGATCAATACCGATATTGACCTCCGTGCGGCCCGGCTTGATCTCCTCTTCCTCCACGGGTTGTGCCTCAGCAGTTGTTTCCGTGGTGGTCGGTGGTGCCTCCTCCACCGGTGCCGGGCCGGGGCTTGCCTGACAGGCCACCAACGATCCCACGAGCAGGGTCGAACCGATGGCTGTAAAAGTATTTCGCAGGCTTATCCTCACGGTTGTAAATCCTACTGTGTGGGGTGAGCACAACGACAAAGGCCCACTGTGCAGTGTTGATCACTGCTCAGTGGGCCTTGAAGTTACCTGAGTATTACTTGTTCAGGCTCTTAGCACGGGAACGTGCACGGTTACGCTCGGTGGCGTTGAGGATGACCTTGCGGATACGCAGGACATCCGGGGTGACCTCGACGCACTCGTCGACACCACAGAACTCCAGTGCCTCATCCAGGGAGAGGGTCTGGGCCTTGGCCAGGGTGACGGTGGTGTCGGCGGAAGCTGCACGCATGTTGGTGAGCTTCTTCTCCTTGGTCGGGTTGATGTCCATGTCTTCTTCACGGTTGTTGGAACCGACAACGACACCTTCATAGGTCTCGGTACCTGGCTCAACGAAGAAGCTACCGCGGTCTGCCAGCTGGGTCAGCGCAAAAGCGGTGATCTTGCCGGAACGGTCGGCAACCAGGGAACCGTGTGCACGGCCCTTGATCTCGCCGGCCCAGGCATCCAGGCCATCCGAGTAGGAGTTGGCGATACCGGTACCGCGGGTCTCAGTCATGAACTGGGTGCGGAAACCGATCAGGCCACGGGCCGGGATGCGGAATTCCATGCGGATCCAGTCGGAGCCCGGGGTGGTGGACATAGCCTGCATGAGACCCTTGCGGGTAGCCAGCAGCTGGGTTACGTTGCCCTGGTACTCGGAAGGAACGTCGATGACGATGATCTCATAAGGCTCGTGGATCTTACCGTCGATGGTCTGGGTGACCACCTGTGGCTTACCGACGGTCAGTTCAAAGCCTTCGCGACGCATGGTCTCAACGAGGATGGACAGTGCCATCTCGCCACGACCCTGAACTTCCCAGGTGTCCGGGCGCTCTGTCGGGTAGACCTTGAGGGAGACGTTACCGATCAGTTCCTGCTCGAGGCGGGCCTTGACCACACGTGCGGTGAGCTTGTCTCCGCCGCCACGACCAGCCATTGGTGAGGTGTTGACACCGATGGTCATGGACAGTGCTGGCTCATCAACGGTGATGCGTGGCAGTGCGACCGGGTTGGCTGGATCAGCCAGGGTGTCACCGATCATGATGTCTTCGATGCCGGAGATGGCAGCGATGTCACCTGCAACAACTTCCTGTGCGGCAACGCGGGTCATGCCCACGGTGGCCAGGAGTTCTGCGATCTTGGCGGTCTTGGTGTGCTGGTTACCCTCTTCGTCATAGTGGATCCAGGCGACCTGCTGGCCCTTGCGCAAGGTGCCGGCGTGGACGCGAACCAGGCCGATACGGCCCAGGAAGGAGGAGGAGTCCAGGTTGGTGACATGAGCCTGCAGAGGCGCGTCGATGTTAGCCTCCGGCTCTGGCAGCACCTCGTAGAGGGTGTCGAACAGTGGCTGCAGATCCGGGGAGTCCGGAACATTACCGCTGCCGGGGTTCACAGTGGAGGCCTTGCCTTCACGACCGGAGGTGTAGAGAACAGGAAGGTCGAGCAGCTGCTCAGCCGCTGCTGCCGCCTCTTCGTCCTCAAGGCCTGCGGCGAGCTCGAGGAGCAGGTCCTGAGCCTCTTCGACAACTTCGTCGATACGCGCGTCAGGGCGGTCGGTCTTGTTGACCGCGATGATGACGGGCATCTTGTTGGCCAGGGCCTTGGACAGCACGAAGCGGGTCTGTGGCAGTGGGCCCTCAGAAGCGTCGACGAGCAGAACAACACCGTCAACCATGGACAGTGCGCGCTCAACCTCGCCACCGAAGTCGGCGTGGCCCGGGGTGTCAATGACGTTGATGATCAGGTCATTGCCATCGCGGCCAGCGCCCTTACGGCGGACAGCGGTGTTCTTGGCCAGGATGGTGATGCCCTTTTCCCGTTCCAGGTCACCGGAGTCCATCACACGGTCGGCTACTTCACCGTGGTCGCCGAACACGCCTGACTGCTCAAGCATGCTGTTAACGAGTGTGGTCTTTCCGTGGTCAACGTGTGCGACGATCGCTACGTTACGAAACTCTGGATGGGTCACTGGGGGCATTCTCCTGCCGGATAAAGATATGGAGGGGAACCAGAAAAAGTTTCTTTTTTCATCTTTTTTGGAACCCTTGTTATAGAACGCTAGAAGTCTACTCCCAATACACCACCAAGCGCACATTCTGCGGTGTTCTGGACCCCCATATGAGCCTCCTGCACAAGCTTTTCAGCGCACATGGCCACCCTTTGTAACGAACCTGCATCAGTGACCGACACATCTAGCAACGGGGCGTCGAAGGTGCCCACCACTCTCATGCGTGCATCTCCGACACCCCGTATTTCAGGAAATCGTATTGACAGTGAACATTCTGCGATTATTGTGACAGGAGGAATGGAAGTGAACTCAAGTTACAAATGTGATTAGAGTTTCATCTGTTCTCCATAAGTCTCAGGTCAGATTTCGCCGTCGTTGAAAGGCAAGTACAAACACGTGGCTAAGCGTTTCGCATCCAACAGGGGCCTCAAGGCACTCACCGCTCTGGTGGTGGCCGGTGCCCTCGCCGCCACCTCCGCACCGGCGGCAACAGCCAATCCGGCCGAGGACCTCTACCGTCTTTCCAGCGACATC
>NZ_CALZFS010000073.1 GCF_945649885.1 uncultured Corynebacterium sp.
CCAAAAACTTGCTTGATGATGCCGCCCTCACCGAACTCGTCGCCCTGGCGGAGGAAGCCGGTGTGAAGGAGCGTATCGACGCCATGTTCCGCGGCGATCACATCAACAACACCGAAGATCGCGCAGTCCTGCACACCGCGCTGCGTCTTCCCGTCGAGGATCACCTTGAGGTGGATGGCCAGGATGTGGCTGCTGATGTCCACGAGGTTCTGGGCCGCATGCGTGATTTTGCCACCGCCCTACGTTCCGGCGCCTGGCTCGGTTACACCGGCCGCACCATCAAGAAGGTGGTCAACATCGGCATCGGCGGCTCCGACCTCGGTCCGGCCATGGCCACCAAGGCCCTGCGTGCCTACGCCACCGCCGGTATCACCGCAGAGTTCGTCTCCAATGTCGACCCTGCTGACATGGTCTCCGTTCTGGAGGACCTGGATGCGGAATCTACCCTCTTTGTCATCGCCTCCAAGACCTTCACCACCCAGGAGACCCTCTCCAACGCCAATGCCGCCAGGAACTGGCTGGTCGAAGAGCTCGGCTCTGAAGATGCCGTGTCCAAACACTTCGTGGCGGTATCCACCAATGCTGAGAAGGTCGCAGCCTTTGGTATTGATACTGAGAACATGTTCGGTTTCTGGGATTGGGTGGGTGGACGCTACTCCGTGGATTCTGCTGTCGGCCTGTCCCTCATGGCTGTCATCGGTCCGCGGGACTTCATGCGTTTCCTCGGTGGTTTCAACGCCATGGATGAACACTTCCGCACCACCGAGTTCACTAAGAACATTCCAGTGCTCATGGGTTTGCTCGGTGTCTGGTACTCAGACTTTCACGATGCCGAAACCCACGCGGTGCTCCCCTACTCTGAGGACCTGAGTCGTTTCGCCGCTTATCTGCAGCAGCTGACCATGGAGTCCAACGGCAAGTCTGTGCGTCGTGACGGTTCCCCGGTCACCACCAGCACCGGTGAGATCTACTGGGGTGAGCCTGGCACCAACGGTCAGCATGCCTTCTTCCAGCTGATCCACCAGGGCACCCGCCTGGTTCCTGCTGACTTCATCGGCTTCGCTCGTCCCAAGCAGGATCTTCCAGCGGGGGAAAAATCCATGCATGACCTGCTGATGAGTAATTTCTTCGCACAGACCAAAGTGCTCGCCTTCGGTAAGACCGCGGAGGAGATCGCCGCAGAAGGTGTGGCTGCAGACCTGGTCAACCACAAGGTCATGCCAGGTAACCGCCCCACCACCACCATCCTGGCCGAAGAGCTCACCCCGGCGGTCCTCGGTGCCCTGATTGCACTGTATGAGCACATCGTGTTCGTCCAAGGTGTTATCTGGGACATCAATCCCTTTGATCAGTGGGGTGTGGAACTGGGTAAGCAGCAGGCCAATGATCTGGCCCCTGCGGTCTCCGGTGAGGTTGAGGTTGACTCCGGTGATTCCTCCACCGACGCACTGATTAAGTGGTACCGCACAAACCGATAGGTAATCCCTTAACATTGGTGGGGTGAGATATCCCCGCCTGATGGCACTGAGCGCCATCGTCCTGACCTCCTTGAACCTTCGGACCGCCATCACAGCACTGTCCCCGCTGGTATCAGAGATCCAGGATGATCTGATGGTCGGTGCTTCTCTTTTCGGTGTGTTGGGCATGATCCCCACCGCCATGTTCGCCACCGCCGCTTTTGCTCTCCCCAGTCTGAAGGTCCGGTTCACCACCTCCCAACTGCTGATGGGTGCCATGCTGCTCACCGCCGCCGGGCAGGTCATCCGTGTCCTGGGCGGACCTGGCACCCTGATCATGGGTTCAGTGTTGGCGCTGTTCAGCATCGGCATCACCAACGCGCTCATGCCCCTGGCAGTGCGCGAATACTTTCCCAACCGGGTGGCAGCGATGTCCATGACCTACCTGACCACCTCGCAGGTGGTCCAGGCGATGGCACCGATTCTCTCAGTGCCGATCTCCGCATGGGCAGCACACATCGGTATGACCGGTTGGCGGGTGTCCCTGGGTGGTTGGGCACTGTTGGGCATCATCGCCGCCACCACCTGGATCCCATTGTTGACCGCGCCGGTGGCACGTGCTGATGTGACAACTCCCCAACTGTCCATGAAGATCCCGGTGTGGAAGACCTCGGTGGGTGTGGGGCTGGGACTGATGTTCGGTTTCACCTCGTTCACCACCTATTCCCTGATGACCTTCCTCCCCCAGATGGTCCCCGATGCCCAGCTGGGCGCAGCACTCCTGGGCTGGTGGTCCATTCTCGGTCTGCCGCTAAACATCATTGGTCCCTGGGTGGTAGCCCGGGTATCCAACTGCTACCCCATCCTGATTGTTGCCTCCATTGTCTTTTTGGTGGGTAATACGGGACTGTGTCTCGCACCGATGGCAGCCCCCTGGCTGTGGACAACCCTGTCTGGTCTGGGCCCGCTTGCCTTCCCCATGGCACTGACCCTGATTAATATCCGGGCAAAGACCACTGCAGGGGCTACTGCGCTGAGCTCTTTCGGACAGGGTCTTGCCTATACAGTGGCATGCATGGGACCTCTACTCACCGGATTCATCTTGGATGCCACAGGCACCTTCACACTTGTGTTGGGTATCTTCGTGGTGGCCACAGCCATCGTCTTAGGTGGAGGATTCTTTGCCACCCGGCAGGTTTATGTGGAAGACCAGACAGGAACGTAGGAGTTTCCTATGTATTCAAAGGATTACCTTCTCAACTCATATGATCGGGCTGCTGCAGAGCGTACCCTCGAAATACACCTGAGCAGTGGCAGGTTGAGCACAGAGGAATACACCACCAGGAAGCTACTGGTCGCAGTCGCGGAAAGTAGCCAGGACCTGGAGAATATCTTTGCTGATGTCGGTGGAGCCCCCGCGGCACACCAGGCATGGCATTCCATGTTGCGTCATCGGGGTCGTCAACTCGAGGTTCTGGACGTCATCTGTCTCTCGGGATTCATCGTCCTGCTGGGAGTTGCACAGTTTCTTCTCGCCGCAGAATGGACGGGACTGCTCATTCTCGGTATCTTCTTCGTCCCGATGATCCCACGCATCCTGGTTGACCTCAACAGGCAGGAGGAGCTGCTCTACTACGAGATGGGAATGAAGAAAAAGAAGTGATTATTGACTGGATCATTCGCATCATGGAAACACTCGGGGCACCTGGTGTGGGACTGGCTGTCTTCCTGGAGAATATCTTTCCGCCCATCCCCAGTGAGCTGATTCTCCCCCTGGCAGGCTTTACCTCCGCACAAGGTGAGATCAATGTGTGGTTGGCCCTGCTCTTTTCCGTGAGTGGTTCCCTAGCGGGTGCCTTCCTCCTCTACTGGGTGGGGCAGGCTTTCGGGGCGGAGCGCTTACGCAGGATCGCTGACTGGATGTGGCTGGTCAAAGCCAAGGATGTTGATGATGCCCTGGCTTGGTTTGATAAATACGGCACCTGGTCGGTTTTCTTCGGACGTCTCATCCCCGGTGTGCGTAGTCTGATCTCCATCCCGGCGGGAATCGACCGGATGAATCCCTGGAAGTTCGGGCTTCTCACCCTGGTGGGCAGCACCATCTGGAACGCGGTGCTGATCTGGGCTGGTGTGCGCCTTGGTGAGGAATGGGAAACTGTCACCACTGCCTTTGAGAGCTATTCCTCCGTGGTGTACATCATCATCGCTGTCATCTTGCTGGGTATTCTGGCCTTCCTCATCCGCCGTCAGATGAGCCCCACCCGGGCCACCTCTGATGGTCAGGATTAAGCCCTTCTAGAGCTTGATCATCGGTTCATAGCCGACCGGGATGTGGTTGCTGTCCACGATCTCCTTGCCGAAGGGGAAACAGGTCACCGGGATCATCTTCACATTGGCAATCGCCAGGGGGATGCCGATGATGGTCACCGCCTGGGCAGCAGCAGTGGTGATGTGCCCGACCGCCAGCCAGATGCCTGCGATGAAAAACCAGATGAAGTTGGATACCGCAGACAGTCCGTTGCCACCATGGACCTTGCGGACCACGGTGCGGCCAAAGGGCCACAGCGCGTAGTTGGCCATGCGGAAACTGGCGATACCCGCCGGGATGGTGATGATGAAGATGCAGGCGATGATGCCGAAGACGACATACCCCAGCGCCAGCCAGATCCCACCGAAGACAAACCAGATGATATTTAGTAAAAGCCTCATGCTCCCGAGCTTAGTGGTTGGCACACGGGGCACCACCAGATGATTCTCTCTCCCAGCTCCGCCTTCATGATGCGGGTGCGGCACCGCCTGCAGGGTTTGTTGTTGCGTCCAAAGACATAAGTTGCCTCCCCGGCGCGCCGAATCCCTGTGGTGACCCGGATGGGTGAGTTGCGGTTTTCCCACATCAGATGGCGGCTGAGGTGGAGTGCGCGGTCTACGTTCACCAGGGCTACGGGTGTTGCAGGGTGGACTCCCAGTAGAAAGCAGATTTCGGCGCGGTATTCATTGCCGACTCCTGCCAGGTTGGATTGGTCCAAGAGTGCCTCGCCTATGGAGCGTTGGGGGCGGGCAAGGATGTTGGCGCGTGCTGCGTCCACGTCGAATTCGGGTGCCAGCACGTCCGGGCCTAAATGGCTGATCTGTTTCGGATACTCGGAGGCAGGGAAAACCCGGACAAAGCCTAAGGAGTGGCCTACGACCTCGATGGTCTGTTCCCCGGAAAGGTCCAGTACCACGCGTGCGGTGTGGCCTGGTTTGCGCCAGCGATCGCCTTTGCGGTGGACGGCCCAGGTGCCTTCCATCTTGAGGTGGGTGTGCAGGATCTGTTCCCCGAACTGCATGAAGAGGTGTTTTCCATAGGGCCAGACCCGGTGGACGGTGTGGCCGGTGAAATCATGTAGTGCCACGGAGGGCACCCGCAGTGAGGTGGCCAGCACTTCCCGGCCGCGCATGAATTGGAGGCGGCGGGACAGCTGGAATACGGAATCACCCTCAGGCATGAGCTATAGCTTAACGACGTCCGAAGCCGCCACGAAAAGGCCTGTTGCCGCCCGGCGGCGAAGCAGGCGGCGGATCAAACGGTGGGTCATCGAAGGAAAGCACCTCAGGGGTGGGTGAGGCATAAGTGTGAGAGTAGGTGGAGGATCCTGCACCTGATCTGAAACGCATGCCCCGTGGGGTGATGCTGGCACCAGCCCCACGGAAGGCGGCTAGAAGGGGTGAGTCGAAAACTGATTCACCGTTGATCTTCTCCACCACCAGTTTCGCCTGTGCCGCCAGAGCACGTGCCACCAGTTCCACGGCATTCGCCATCTCCTGGTTAAACAGTGTCAGGGTGCGCCCACCACGGGTGAGGTGCGCCAGCAACAAACCATCAGCGATGACCACGGTGGCGCCGGCTGCCCTGCTGGGCCCCTGCTCTGGCCAGGGCAGAGCTGCCCCATAAGGGTTGGCAGGATCAGCTGCAGCCAACAGGAACACCTCTGGATCCGTGGTACCGGAAGGCCAGCCCTCCACATCGGGGGAATCATCCAGACCACGCAGACGGTCAATGATGGCAGGGGTGGAAAACTGTGCTGCCCCCAGTCCTTCGATGAGATAGCCACGCAGAGCCTTGCCGCTTTCCTCAAAACTGGAGAGCACCTTATAAGCCAGGGCGAAACCACCGATCACGTCTTCAGAAACCACGCTGCCGCGAGTGACCACCCCATAGCGATCCAGCCAGGCTTCACCATGTGCCAGGGAACGGGTGGTGGCATCACGTGCTGGGGTCACTGACAATGACCACCTGCCCCGCATATCCGGTGGTGAGGATTCGGTCTGGGCGAAGGAGGTGCGTCCCATGCGCAGGCGGGAGCGGTTGGGGCGCCTGGAGGCGCGGTGTGCGGTGGTGCCAGCTGCCAGGCGGGCACGCACTGGGGCGAAGGAATCAGGGCTGACCAGGCCAGCTTCCACCAGCCCCCAGAGTGCCTGCCGGAGTTGTTCCGCGCTGGCCTGCCCGGTGACAAGCCCCAGATCCCCACCGGTGACATCACTCAGGATGTCAGCGAAGCGGAAACCACCACCCGGGGCGAGCACCTCCAGGACAGATTCCTGCAGGGATGTCAGACTGATGCCCACTGGTTCTGGCATGAGTTGTGCTGCATAGTCAGCTGGCAGCAGCATGATCCACGGATCCTGCGAACCAGCCTGGCCAGCACCCACCACCAGGACTTCCCCGCTTGAGGTGAGTTCATCCAGGTGCAGTGGCGAGTATCCGCTCACTCGAAAAGGCAGGACCAGGTCCTCCCAGGCACTGGCGGGCAGGCGCACACCGGCGAGCTGTTCAATCACTGCAAAAGTGCCATCCACCCCCCGCAGGGAAGCTTGCCCACCAACTGCCGCCACCTGCTGCCAGTCCAGGAGGAAACGTGCAAAGGCTGATTGGGAGACAGGTCTGGTCTGCTGGCGGGCTATCGCCAGGCTGCGCGTACGGATACGGCGCAACACCTCGGTGGCGCAGTACTCCTGTTCCTGCACGCCCTGCCGATACCGGCCCTGCACCACATCGGCATTACGCAGAGCGGTGTGTGCTGTGGCAATCCCCAGACCGAAGGCATCAGCCAAGTCCTGTGCCACGAACGGTCCACGGGTACGCACCCACCGGTTGACCAGCTGTTCCAGGGCATCGGTGATGGTTTCTACCTGGGCGGGAACACCTGGGGGAACCGGTACCCCGAGGGCGTCACGCAACAACGGGGCATCCAACACCTGCGCCAGATGAGCACGGCCATTGATGCGCACCCTCATGGCACGCTCACCCAGGTCAACACCCTCAAAGCTGATGTGCTCCCCTAGCTCATCGACCGGAATGGGCCCTAAGATGCGCAGGCTGTCAGCCAGCTCCTCATTGTTGCGTGCTCGGCGGTCCCCCTTACGTTGCAGCTGGGTGTGTACCTCCTCGATCACATCCGGCTCCAACAGCTGCCGCAATTCCACCTCGCCCAGCAGCTTGGCCAGAAGTGACGGGTCCAATGCCAGGGCTGCGGCACGTTTCTCCGCCAGCGGGGAATCCCCCTCATACATGAAGGCACCGGTGTAATTGAACAACAGTGAAGATGAAAACGGACTGGGCTGCTGGGTGGTCACCTCAGCTATCCGCACTCTGCGTAGGTTTAAGTCCTGCACCAGTTCCCGCAACGCAGGCAGATCATAGACATCCTGTAAGCACTCCCGGACTGTCTCCAAAATGATGGGGAAACTCGGATACTTTCGGGCTACATCCAACAACTGGGCTGCCCGTTGCCGCTGCTGCCACAAAGGTGCACGCTTGCCGGGATTCCGGCGCGGCAGCAACAAAGCCCTCGCGGCGCATTCCCGGAAACGACTGGCAAACAAAGCGGAATTACCCACCTGCTCCGTGACGATCTTCTCAATCTCATCCGGATCAAAGAGGAACAATGCTCCGCCCGGTTCCTCCTCACCTTCAGGAAGGCGCAGCACAATGCCGTCATCACCAGCCACCGCCTGGGAATCCATGCCGGTCAACTCAGCAATACGCGCCCCCACCGCCAACGCCCACGCAGCATTCACACCACGGCCAAAAGGCGTGTGCAACACGATGCGCCAATCCCCCAGTTCATCTTTAAAACGCTCCAACACCAGAGTCTTCTCATCCGGAAGCACACCCGTGGCCTCCTCCTGCTCCTGCAGATAAGACACCAGATTGTCATGCGCCCACCCCTCCAACCCAGAAGAGTCAGGATCATGAAGAATCAGGCGTCGATAAGCACCCAGGGCCCGACCCAGCTCCGCAGGGCGACCCGCCTGATCACCTGTCCAGAACGGCAACCTGCCCGTATGCCCCGGCGCCGGCGTGACCAACACCTGATCACGGGTGATCTCCTCAATCCGCCAGCTCGACGCACCGAGTGTGAACACATCACCCACCCGCGACTCATAGACCATCTCCTCATCCAGCTCACCCACCCGCCTCGGCGTGCCCTCCCCACCCATGAGGAACACCCCAAACATCCCACGGTCCGGAATCGTGCCACCACTGGTCACCGCCACCCGCTGCGCGCCGGGTCGGGTCTGCAGCATGCCGGACACCCGGTCAAAGATGATGCGCGGACGAAGTTCGGCGAAATCTGTGGAGGGGTACACACCGCTGACCAGGTCGATCACTGAATCAAAGACCTCTCGGTCCAGCTCGCGGTAAGGGTGGGCGCGGCGCACCGTGTCATACCAGTCATCCACGTTGACATCGGCGATCGCCACCGCGGCGACGGTCTGCTGTGCCAACACATCCAGGGCATTCATGGGAACCTTGAGTTCCTCAATCAGCCCCTCCTTCATCCGCTGCACGGTGATCGCGGTCTGCACCAGGTCCGAACGGTGTTTGGGGTAGAAGGTGCCTATCGACGTCGCACCCACCGAGTGCCCGGCGCGCCCAACGCGCTGCAGGCCACTGGCCACCGACGGTGGGGATTCCACCTGGATGACCAGGTCCACCGCCCCCATGTCGATACCCAGTTCCAGGGAAGAGGTGGCCACCACGGCTTTGAGGGTGCCTTCTTTCAGCATGGTTTCTGTCATGGCGCGTTCATCCTTGGACACTGATCCGTGGTGGGCACGGGCGATCACCGCAGGGGCGGTGCCCACCTCATCGGCAGACGCCATGACCTGGGCTGGGGGTCGGCGGCGTTCCTGGGACAGAGATTCTGGATCATATTCCAGAGCCCAGATCTCATTGAGCCTGCTGGTGAGTCTTTCCGCGGTGCGACGTGAGTTCACAAACACCAGGGTGGAACGCGCCGACATCACCTGCCTATACACCTGCTGCTCAATGAACGGCCAGATCGACCCCTGGGTGGGCAGAGCGGATTCTGCCTCACTGGGACCGGTGAGGCCCAGGGGATCATCAATGACCAACTCCCCGATGGTGGATCCCGGTTCCTGCACCGGCAGGTCCGACATGTCCTCCACCGGGACGGTGACGGTGAGTTCCCACTTCTTCTCAGAGGGCGGGGCCACGATGGTGACCGCGCGGTCGCCGCCGAGGAACTGTGCGACCCGCTCCAGGGGACGCACCGTGGCAGAAAGCCCGACGCGCTGGATCGGTTTGCCTGCCAGGCGTTCCAGGCGTTCCAGGGTCAGCGCCAGGTGGACGCCGCGTTTGGTGCCGGCCATCGCGTGGATCTCATCGATGATCACCACATCCACGTCTTTGAGGATGGTCCCGGCTTTGGAGGTGAGCATGAGATATGCCGATTCCGGGGTGGTGATGAGGATGTCCGGTGGTTTCCTGACCTGCCTGGAGCGTTCCGCACTCGGGGTGTCACCCGAGCGGACCCCGACGGTGATGTTGGGCACATCCAGCCCCATCCTGGCTGCGGTACGCGCAATACCCGTCAGGGGGGCCCGCAGGTTGTTTTCAATATCCACACCCAGTGCCTTGAGCGGGGAAATATAAAGCACCTTGACCTGGTGGCCTTCCACCGGAGCAGGTGTTCCGGTATCCAACACCGTCTGTCCTGACTGTTCTACCAGCGAGTTCAGGGCCCAGAGGAAGGCAGCTAGGGTTTTACCTGATCCGGTGGGTGCCACCACCAGAGCATTCTCTCCATCAGCCACCGCCTTCCAGGTGTCCTCCTGGACCGCGGTGGGTGCTTCAAAGACATCCCGGAACCACTCCGATACCTGTGGGCGGAAACGGGTGAGAATGCTATTAGTCATGCCTTAATGTAACCAAAAGTCTAGAATCAAGGTCATGACTGCTCAGCTCAATGATTCGATTCTGACCAAGCGCCTGGCGCAGGGAACTGGCGAAATCCTCAAAGGTGTCCGCAATGTCGGCGTACTCCGGGGACGCAACCTAGGTGATGCCGGTGATGATCTGGCCCAGAACTGGATCGCCCGTGTGCTGGATCAGCATCGCCCCGATGATGGTTTCCTCTCCGAGGAGGCCGCCGACGACTTGGCGCGTCTGAACAAGAACCGCGTGTGGATCATTGATCCTCTGGACGGCACCAAGGAGTTTGCCACCGGGCGACAGGACTGGGCCGTTCACAT
Organism: uncultured Corynebacterium sp.; assembly: GCF_945649885.1. Lineage (GTDB taxonomy): Bacteria > Actinomycetota > Actinomycetes > Mycobacteriales > Mycobacteriaceae > Corynebacterium. Next base: position 9,999 of record NZ_CALZFS010000073.1, read on the forward strand.
CGCGCTGGTGGAAAACGGTGTCCCCACCCACGCCGCAGTCGGTCTTCCCGACCTCGGGGTGGTCTTTCACTCCGCTGATGCCCGCGCCGTTAGTGGCCCCCTGTCCAAGGTCGTGGCCATCTCCCATAATCGCCCTCCGCAGGTGGCTTCCCATGTGGCCGAACAGCTCGGTTTTGAGACCGAAGCCCTGGGCTCAGCGGGTGCCAAGGCCATGCATGTCCTGCTTGGTGATTATGACGCCTATATCCACGCCGGTGGCATGTACGAATGGGACTCCGCAGCACCAGTCGGAGTCTGCAAGGCCGCCGGTCTGCACTGCTCCCGCCTGGACGGTTCCGAACTGACCTACAACAACAAGGACACATTCTTACCCGACGTGCTCATCTGCCGCCCGGAGATTGCCGAGGAAATCCTCGTCATCGCCGCGAAGTTCCTGGAAGAAAACGGCTCCTACTAAAAGCACCACTAACAGAAACGGTCACATCAGCTGCACCCAGGGGATACTCAACACTGTTGTTTCATCCCAGGTGTGTCCCTGGCAGGTAAATGACTACACTCGGGAACCATGACTGCCATCTCCACCCCATATGAGGATCTCCTCCGTAAAATCAGAGACGAAGGATCCCACAAGGGCGATCGCACCGGCACCGGCACCACCTCGCTGTTCGGCCAGCAGATCCGTTTCAACCTTGCAGATTCCTTTCCACTTCTCACTACCAAAAAGGTCCACTTCCACTCTGTGGTCGGCGAACTCCTGTGGTTTCTCCGCGGTGACTCCAATGTGAAGTGGCTGCAGGACAACAACATCCGCATCTGGAATGAATGGGCCGATGAGGACGGCGAGCTGGGGCCTGTCTACGGCGTTCAGTGGCGCAGCTGGCCTACCCCGGACGGTCGCCACATCGACCAGATCGCCGGTGCACTCGAGGTGTTGAAGAACAACCCGGATTCCCGCCGCAACATCGTTTCCGCATGGAATGTCTCCGAACTTGAGAACATGGCTCTGCCACCCTGCCACCTGTTGTTCCAGCTCTACGTTGCTGATGGCAAGCTCTCCTGTCAGCTCTACCAGCGCTCCGCAGACATGTTCTTGGGCGTGCCCTTCAACATCGCCTCCTACGCGCTGCTGACCCACATGTTCGCTCAGCAGGCAGGCCTTGAGGTCGGCGAATTCATCTGGACCGGTGGTGACTGCCACATCTACGACAACCACCGCGAACAGGTGGATGAACAGCTCTCCCGCGAAGCACGCCCCCACCCCTCCCTGGAGCTGCACAAGGCTGCGTCCATGTTCGACTACACCTTCGACGACGTCGTGGTCACCGGATATGATCCGCACCCACTGATCCGCGGCAAGGTCGCCGTATGACGATCGGCGCAATCTGGGCACAGAGCCTCGACCGGGTGATCGGTGACGGCCAGGGCATGCCCTGGCACATCCCGGAGGATCTCAAGCACTTCAAGGACATCACCATGGGCCAGCCGGTCATCATGGGACGCAAAACCTGGGAATCACTCCCTGAACGTTTCCGCCCACTGCCAGGACGGGAAAACTTCGTGCTCTCCCGTCAGGAACCAGGTGACTGGTCCCATGGCGCCACCATCATCCATGAACTCCCCACCGAGGGATGGATCATGGGTGGTGGAGAAATCTATGCGGCCACCGTGGCTGATGCCGATGTCCTGGAAGTCACCATCGTGGACGCCACCTTCGCTGAGGAACTGGGCGACGCAGCCGTCTACGCCCCTGTAATCCCGGACACCTTCACTCTGGATCAGGAAAGTGACTGGCAGCAGGACGATACCCACCGCTTCAAATTCCAACGCTGGGTGAAAAACACCTAAATCATTGTTAAATAACAAGGAGAACAACATGGCTCATGCAACCATCTACGCCACCGACTGGTGCCCTTACTGCGCATCCCTGCTCAAGGGTCTCCGCGACCTCGACCCTTCTGAATACGTCGTCATCGATGTGGACCAGGACGAGGAAGCCGGTGAATGGGTCAAGTCCGTCAATGATGGCAACCGCATCGTGCCCACCGTGAAATTCTCCGACGGCACCCACGCCACCAATCCACCGGCGGCTGATGTGTTGGCCAAGATCCAGGATCTTTCCTAGAGCCTGCGGGTAAAGAAAGACTAATGGCGCCGACGACCCCTTGTTCACCAGGGTTGTCGGCGCCATTGCTGACTTCTACAGGTCAGTTACTCATCTTCATCGTCGAACATGCGGGCCATATCCTCTGGGGACAGATCCGTGTTCACTCCGGCGAAGGTAGCGGAGAAGATCTCCTGCAGGTAGCGATCACATGCGGCACTGAGCTGCTTGGCATCGTACTTGTTCAGCAGCAGGATGCGACGGGTGGAACCGTCCTCCTGGAGCTCATCGACTGCCAGTGCGGGGACGTTGTCCTTGGTGATCTGACGGACAACGATCGGTCGGCGCTGCACATCGTGGAACGAAGGCTTCAGTTCAGACATGACCACTCCTTGAGGTAAGTTTCAAATACCCCTCCAGTCTACGTCGGAATCGCAACGTAGGAGCTGAGTTGAGGCTTAACTTGCCCCTTTTTCCCCCCGGCGGCGATCATGCGCTAATCTAGTCCAGTACGCCTTGGTAGCTCAGTGGATAGAGCACCGCTCTCCTAAAGCGGGTGTCGCAGGTTCGATTCCTGCTCAGGGCACAACGAAATCCCTCTGACCAGTAACCATGACAGTTGCAAGGTCAGGGGGATTTGTCATCCGGGCCCCGGAATGCACGGCTGATACATGCGTCGCTCTATGGCGTTGCAGCATGACTTTGAGAGCTGGCAGAAAAGAGCATTATGTCCTTGCACAGTCTCAGATGAGTTTCAGCTTGTACAACACCCACACAGGGACATTCTGAGATCGCGACACTCACCACAGCCGGAGGGAACTGCACTGCGGGGACAGTGCTCCCCCACCTTGCTTCAGGGCCTCAGGGGATAAACCTTCAAACAAGCAACCCCTCCCATGAGCTAAAGAGCTAAACAAATGCATAAATAGGGGGAGGCGGGAAAAAGTTTTTCAGGTCTCGAAAGATCGGTTATCGACAATAAGGTTTTCCCTCATTGCAGGTTCCTCCACCCATCACCCAAAACCCTTTCTTCAGCAAGCAATTCCCCAGTGCTTCACCCATAAACAACAAGTGGGGGCGATCCTTAAATCTTGCCGAAAAACACCTGCCAAAAGCCCCTCAAAACTCTCCATAAATAGGCCACGACGCCATTTTTATAAAAATTAATAATCGTATCATATTTAAAATTCAACGTAAAAGCATCAAATTTTGATTAGTTTTGGATTGATAAATCCTGTTATATTGATCCAGCACTCGAATCACCCCGCAGGCAGAGTTACGTGTATTAACTTTTTTAGTCGGGACCGGAAAGTCGCGGCTTCCTGCCCGACTACCTCATGCCGCGGGTTCAACTCAATACTTCGGTCCCGAAGTTATGGAGGAGATTTGAACGGCTTTCAGTTCAGTTCATGGGCGACTATTTTGATGTTAGTCGGATTCTTCGGAGTAACTTTTCTCATCACTCTGACAATCCGGGAACGTAAAGAAAACGTCGACGGCTTCATGGTTTCCAGTGGAGCTATCGGCTACGGTTTCTCAGCCTCATCAATGACCGCGACCTGGGTATGGGCAGCTTCTTTCTACGCTGCAGCCGAGGCAGGTTATATCTACGGAATCTCCGGCCCAATCCATTATGGATTGTGGGGCGCGTTGATGATTCTCTGCATTTACCCCTTCGGAATGCGTTTCCGAAAGCTTGCGCCACATGCGCACACTCTCGCTGAGCTGGTTCACGCTCGGCATGGCTCTTCAAGTCAGATGCTGCTCGCAGTGTCGAATATCGCCGGCAGTCTCATCAGTCTGACCGCCAACTTCACCGCCGCTGGTGCACTGATCTACATCCTGACCCCCTTCAGCTTCGGCACGGGCGTCCTGGTTGTTGCAGTCGGTGT
>NZ_CALZFS010000074.1 GCF_945649885.1 uncultured Corynebacterium sp.
GAAGGAATCGATGAGGTTCTCGACGCCGTTGACGCCGGCCTCGAAAACGCCTACGAAGCCGTCGAAGATGGTGTTGATGATGGTGAAGAGGTCGCTCATGGTGAGCTCCTTTCGATTAGTAGCCAAGCTCTTGCTGCCTGACTGGGATAACTCCAGTCTGACGAACTAAGAAACTCAACGCAAGCTCACTGCCCGCAGAAACACCCAAAATTGAACACCGTTCAGGAAGGTTCATTTAGGAAAAATTAAGGATATGACGGTTTTATTCATAACTTAAAATTTATCTAAAGTTTTTTCCAAATTGGTGAAAAATGAGCACTTTTCGGCTAGGCGTGAGTCGTTTTCAACGCTTAAAGGATCTCGCCCGGACGGTAGGTGGCAGCCTCAGGATGGGCCTCGACAAGCTTCTGCACACGATCTAGAACGCGGGACACCTGAGACTCCGCCGCACCGATGAAAGCGTGACGATCCTCCAGTGCCGCATCAAGGTCAGTCTCAGTCATCGGCAGACGCTCATCAGCAGCCAGACGCTGGATCAGGTCCTGTCCCCCACCGTTTTCACGCATGTTCAGCGCCACGGCGACAGCATTTTCCTTGATCACCTCGTGTGCGGTCTCACGGCCGACGCCTGCACGAACAGCTGCCATGAGGATGCGGGTAGTTGCCAGGAATGGCAGGTAACGCTCAAGTTCACGCTCGATCATGGCAGGGAAAGCACCGAATTCATCGAGAACTGTCAGGAAGGTTTCAAACATGCCATCCAGGGCAAAGAAGGCATCCGGCAATGCCACACGACGGATGACGGAGCAGAACACATCTCCCTCATTCCACTGCTGGCCGGACAGGTCAGCAACCATGGTCAGGTAACCGCGCAGGATCACCTGCAGGCCACCCACGCGCTCACAGGAACGTGCATTCATCTTGTGTGGCATGGCGGAGGAGCCAACCTGTCCCTCCTTGAAACCCTCGGTGACGGTTTCAGTACCAGCCATCAGACGGATGGTGTGGGACAGGGAGGAGGGGCCGGAACCCAGCTGAACCAGTGCGGAAACAGCATCGAAGTCGAGGGAACGTGGGTAGACCTGGCCCACGGAGTCAAAGACACGGTCAAAGCCGAGGTGGGAGGCGATGCGGTTTTCCAGGTCCAGAAGACGGGACTCATCGCCGTCCATCAGGTCCAGCATGTCCTGGGCAGTACCCATCGGTCCCTTGATACCACGCAGTGGGTAGCGGTTCAGCAGGTCATCGGTGCGTTCGATGGCAACGAGCATTTCATCAGCCGCGGTGGCAAAACGCTTGCCCAGGGTGGTGGCCTGTGCCGCCACATTGTGAGAACGTCCCGCCATAACCAGGTTCTGGTACTCAGCCGCACGGCCGGAGATACCGGAGACCACGGCGATGGCCTTGTTGCGGACCAGTTCGAGGGAACGGTGGATCTGGAGCTGCTCCACGTTCTCGGTGAGGTCACGTGAGGTCATACCCTTATGGATGTGCTCATGACCGGCCAGCGCATTGAACTCCTCAATGCGGGCCTTGACGTCATGGCGGGTGATGCGTTCACGCTCTGCGATAGATCCCAGATCAACTTGGTCAATCACTGCTTCATAGGCGGTGATGGCCTCTTCAGGAATCTCCACACCCAGATCCTTCTGGGCTTTCATCACGGCGATCCAGAGCTGGCGCTCCATGATGATCTTCTGCTCAGCACTCCAGAGGTTGGACAGCTCTGCGGAGGCGTAACGGTTGGATAGGACGTTTGCGATCTTCTTTTTATCAGCCACAAATTTTATTATTCCTCACGAACCGAAACTAACCTAGTCGCAGTTCAGGGGGCTACTTGCTGTTTTTGAGGAATTCCCCGATGCGTCGCACACCCTCGAGTGTGTCTTCTGGGGTGGCACACAGGCTTAAGCGAACCCACTTGTGTCCTTCGACCGGATCAAAATCCACTCCGGGGGCCACAGCCACATCAGCTTCTTCCAGCAGTTTCTCTGCCCACTGCTCCGAATCCTCCGTGAAAGCAGACACATCAACCCACAGGTAGAGGCCGCCATCGGGATCGGCAAAGGTGTCCAGACCAATCTCAGGGAGCTTCTCGACGAAAATATCGCGGACCTCGCGGTAGCCTTCTACGTGCGCATCCAGCTCCGCACCGGCCTCCAGTGTAAAGGCCGCCCGACCGGCAGCCTGGCCGATGGCCGGAGCACACAGGGATACTGATGCCTGAATATTTTCAATGGCGGTGACCAGCTCATCTGGGACGATGATCCAGCCGACGCGCCAACCAGTCATGGAGAAATACTTGGACAGGGTGCCCACCACAATGGCATTGTCAGAGAACTGACGTGCCGTGGCCAGAGGTCGGCCGAAGCTCATGCCGTGATAATCCTCATCAGAGATCAGGACGGCACCGTTGGCATCGCACCACTGCGCGATGCGCTCCAGTTCATCCACATCAATGATGGTGCCGGTGGGGTTGCCGGGGCTGGTGACGATGACAGCCTTCGGCTTCTGGGGCAGTTCCTCCAGCATCTGGGCGGTGGGCTGGAAACGGGTCTCAGCAGTGCAACGCAGATCCAGGATCTTCGCGCCGAGGGTTTCCAAAATATTGCGGTAGGCCGGGTAACCCGGCGCAGACAGGGCGATGTAGTCACCGTGGTCCAGAGTGGCGAGGAAGGCTGCCATGAAGCCGCCGGAGGATCCGGTGGTGACGATGACGTTGTCGGCGTCGGTGTTCACGCCGTAGGTGGCGGAGTGCCAGTTGGCTACGGCTTCGCGGAATTCACGGTCACCGACGACCTCGGTGTAGCCCAGTGGGCCGGACCGCAGGGCGATCTCGGCTTCATTGAGAACTGCCTCCGGCGCCCCTGTTGTGGGTTGGCCGGCGCAGAACATCAGCACATCCTTACCTTCACGCCTGCGGCGGTGAACCTGGTCAAGCATCTGCATGACCCGGAATGGTTGGACGTTGCTTCGGTTGCTGAGCAGTGAAGAGTTCATGAACATCAAGCGTAGTTGCTTTCACTGCTCAAAAGGCAACCCTTTAGATGGAGATGCGTCCTTCAACTGCCGGCAGTGCGATGTCGGTGCGGTAGTGGCTGCCGTCAAGCTCAATGGTCTCGATGGTGGCGTAGGCCTGGTCGCGGGCTGCTTCCAGGGTCTCACCGACACCAATGACGTTGAGGACACGGCCACCGGCGGAGACCAGTTCACCTGCGTCGTTGTAGGCAGTGCCTGCGTGGAGGATATTGTCAGCATCAGCGTTGCCGATGACATCGCCGGTGCGTGGGGTATCTGGGTAGTTGTGGGAGGCCAGCACGACGGTGAGTGCGTAACCGTCCATCCAGTCCAGTTCCGGGTGATCGGCAAGGGTGCCGGTGGCAACGGAGTTGAGCAGAGCAGCCAGAGGGGTGTTCAGCAGGGCGAGTACGGCCTGGGTCTCCGGGTCGCCGAAGCGGCAGTTGAATTCCACCACTGCAGGTCCCTTGGCGCCCCAGGCGATGCCGGCGTAGAGAAGACCGGAGTAGGAGCAGCCACGCTTGACCATTTCGCGGGCCACAGGCACGCAGACCTCATCGACGATGCGCTGGACGCCATCTTCTGGCAGCCAGGGCAGTGGTACATAGGCACCCATGCCGCCGGTGTTGGGGCCTTCATCATTGTTGAAGACACGCTTGTGGTCCTGTGCGGGCAACAGGGGAACCACGGTTTCACCATCAACAAGGCAGAAGAGGGAGACCTCGGGGCCGTCGAGGAAGGATTCCAGCAGGACCGGGTTTCCCCCCTCCAGCACTGCGTCCACATGGGCGCGGGCCTCAGCCCTGTCGGGGGTGACCACAACACCCTTGCCTGCTGCCAGTCCGTCATCCTTGACCACCCAGTTGGGGCCGAAGCGGTCAATGGCTGCATCAATATCTGCATCGGTGGCACCCGGGGTGATGGCTTCTGCATGTGCGGTCAGGACACCGGCGGATGCCATGACGTCCTTAGCGAAAGCCTTGGATCCCTCAATGCGGGAGGCCTCCTTGTTTGGCCCGAATACTGCGATACCCGCAGCACGCAGTGCATCGGCAACACCGGCCACCAGAGGAATCTCCGGGCCGATGACAACCAGTTCAACGTTCAGTTCCTGTGCCAGGGCAGTCACTGCTTCCGGATCATCAGCCTTGATGTCCGGATGGACGGTGGCCAGGGAACCCAGACCTGCGTTGCCTGGGGCAACGTGCAGTTCAGTGGTTACAGGATCTTGGGAAAGTCCACGGAGGAGGGCGTGCTCACGGGCGCCCGAGCCGATTACCAGAATGCGCATGGTTCAAGAGTTTATCCTGCAAAACTTGTTCAGAGCTATTCTTCCGTTCCCAGATAGAAACGGCGGGTGTTCTCAGACTGCTTCCGGGTGGTCTCCGGATCAACTCCGGATGCCTGATCTGCCTCTCCCCAGGCGTGCGCACTATCTGCCACAAAGGCCGCATACTCCTGTTGTGAGGGTTCTTCCGCAACCCCGGAAACATAACGACGCAGTGATAACAGGCTCAGATCCCAACCGACACCGGTGGCACCAGAGCCGTACTTCTCATCAGAGTGCTCCTTGATGTCCTTCGCATCGGTGCTGAAACCAGCAGCCAACTGCGCAACACCTTCCGATATCTCAGTGATTTCAACATTGAGGAAGGACACCACACCATCAAGCTCCCAGGTAATGAGAAAAGAATGATCTTTACAGGATTCAATTCTGCCCTGGGCATTATTTTCAATCTCGTAGATGAACTCATCCCTGTTGACCTTGCCGAACCAGTTTTTCAGGTGTTCAGGGCTGGTCAGGTAATCAAAGAGCTGGGCAGCGGAAAGCGGGTACTGGGCGCTGAGATGCTGTGACACCACTGCTGGATTATCACGGATAACGCGCCGGGTAATAGGCATTGTCGGGTTCATATCCCCCGATACTAGTAACCTTGAGCGCATGAGCACCGTTTTCACAAAAATCATTGAGGGCGAACTTCCTGGACGTTTTGTCTACCGTTCTGAAAGTATCGTTGCGTTTCTTTCCATCGAACCTCTCACATACGGCCATACGTTGATTGTTCCGGTGAAGGAGGTTGACCGCTGGACCGATCTCCCACAGGAAACCTGGGGGTTGGTGAATGAGGCTGCCCAGTTCATCGGCAATGCCATCCGGGAGGCCTTCGACGCCCCCCGTTGTGGTTATATCCTTGCTGGTTTCGACGTGCCTCACACCCACGTGCACCTGTTCCCCACCGACAAGATGGCTGATTTCAACTTCGCCAACGCACTTGCCGCGGACGCCGCTGATCAAGACAAGATGGAGGACGCAGCCGTGAGGATCCGGGCGGTTCTCGGAACTGATGAAAACGGCTGGCTGCTGGACTAGCTGTTTGTCTCCTTCAATGTCGGCAGGGTGATGGTAAATACCGTTCCCCTGCCGGTTTCGCTTTTCACGGTGATGGTTCCACGGTGGCCCTCCACCAGTGACTTGGTGATCGCCAGCCCCAGGCCGGATCCACCAGAGGCCCGTGAGCGTGAGGTGTCAGCACGGTAGAAGCGTTCAAAGATATGCTCGGCATCCTCCTGCGACATACCCACGCCATCATCACAGACCTGGATGACCACGGTGTCAGCCTCCGTGGCGATATCAATCTGGACCTTGGCATCCGGACCGCCGTGGTTGAGACCATTGCCGACAATGTTGGTCAGTACCTGATGCAACCTGGTGGGATCCCCTTCCACCACAGGAACAGTGTCAGCATTGTTCATCACAGTGATGGCGCGGTCTGGCCATGCAGCACGCAGGGAGCTGGTCACCGCCAGTGACAGCTCAAGCATGTCCACCGGGTGTTTCTCCATCTGCTGGCCCTCCGCACGCGTCAGTGACAGCAGGTCCTCCACCAGCACACTCATGCGTTGCGCTTCCCCACTGATCTTGGACAACACCCAGTCCGGATCATTGGTGGCACCGGAGTGGTACAGCTCGGCATAACCCTTCACAGAGGTCAGCGGTGTGCGCAGCTCATGGGAGGCATCTCCGACAAAGCGCCTCATCTGGGCTTCTTTGCCCTGGGCATTAAGGATGGACGCCTGGAGTTGCTCGAGCATGATGTTGAGGGCATTAGCCAACTGGCCGACCTCGGTGGTCATCGGCCATTGTGGGACACGTCGGTCCAGATCGCCCCCGGCGATACTCTTTGCGGTTTCCTCCACCTCACGCAGCGGTCTCAGTGAGCGTCGCACCAGGAAGAAGGAACTGATGAGAATCGCCACCAGGATCAGCACACCGATGATCAACTGGACCACCACCAGACGGTAGAGCAGCATGGTTTCACGCCCCATGCTCTTGCCCACCACCGTGATCACATCACCGTTTTTTACCGCCATGACCCGCCAGGGCGTTGCTGAGGCCGAGCCTTCCGCAGCCGCAACCGTGTGTGGTCCGGTTCCGACGATTGTTTCCACCAGGTCAGGAGCGGACTGGGCATCATTGAAGATGATGCGGGAATCATCCAGGAAGACCTTGGCCACATAATAATCACTGGGTGGGCCCTGTCGGAGACCACTGACATCAAAGATCTCCATGGTTCGGGCCCAACTGCTAATGGAGGTTTCCAAATCCTGGTCCATGCGTGAATATGAGACCTCACGCATGAGGCTGGACACCGCGACAGCATTGACCAACAGCCCCAGACCAGCGATGCCCACCACCAGGAGGATGATCCTGGTGCGCAGGGGGATGGTGCGTCCCGCCTGCCGGATGGGGATTATCTTGGACTGTTCTTCAGGATTTTCCTGGACTTGTACCGCGTAGGGATTCTCCGGAGTTGTCATTTTTTAAGAACGCGGGGTGCGCAGGACGTAACCCACTCCACGGACGGTCTGGATCAGCTGCGGGTCCTGGGTGTCTACCTTGCGACGCAGGTAGGAGATATAGGACTCCACGACGTTGCCATCGCCACCGAAGTCATAGTGCCAGACGTTGTCCAGGATCTTGGCCTTGGACAGGACCACCTCAGCGTTGAGCATGAGGTAGCGCAGCAGGTTGAACTCGGTCGGTGAGAGATCAATGAGCTCACCTGCCTTGGTCACCTCATGGGTCTCATCGTTGAGGGTGAGGTCGGCATAGGACAGGGTGGCATCATTGGACTCCGCTTCCACGTTTCCACCACGTCGCAGGATCACGCGCAGCCGGGTGATCACCTCTTCGAGGGAGAAGGGCTTGGTCACATAGTCATCCGCACCGATGGTCAGTCCATGGATGCGGTGTTCCACGGCATCCTTGGCGGTCAGGTAGAGAACCGGGCTGTCCAGCCCTTCGGAGCGCAATTTGGTGAGCAACTCAAAACCATCCATGCCGGGCATCATGACATCGAGGATGTAGGCGTCCGGGCGGAATTCACGCGCCAGCTTGAGGGCTTCATTGCCATCATTGGCGGTCATGACGGAGAATCCCTGGAACTTGAGGCTTACAGTGAGCAGTTCGACGATATTGGGTTCATCGTCTACGACGAGGACCTTGATCTGTCCGTCAGTCTGGTTTTCCATGTGATTCAGCGCTTCCTATAGGTGTTAACTTTGAGAACTTCTTCCAGTGAACACCTCCGCCCTCCGCCCGGGCTGACTGATTCCTGTGAATCAACTGTAAACCATGAATTCTTTTTTCAGCCCCATTCCACCTTCTCCAGATCAACACCCTCTGCTTGGACCTGAGCTTCCACAAGCCTCAGAAGATACTCCGCATGACCTTGATAAGTCTCGTTGAAACGTTCATCGGCCACATACATGCGTGCCAGAAGTACCTGTTTTGAGGCAGTGACCTCATACCACTGTCCGATACTGGAGCGGTGACGCAGAACCAACTGGTTGCCTGCCTCGCTACCGGGTTGGACACCGGCGGTGGCGGTGGCGACAAGCTCCCGGACGAAGGCTTCGTGTTCATCCTTGACAGCCTGCCAGTCCGCCTTGTTCATCTGCGCCTGGACGCGCTGGGACTGCTCCCATTCCGGGGTGTCACCCCAGCGCTGCTCAGCTTCCTCCTGATGATTCGGCCAGTCCCTACCCAACAGTTCAATCTTGTCTTCAATGCTCATGGTCTCCTCCTCGAGGATCTCATCAACCGCCCGGACCATCCGGTGCAGGTGACCGATCTGATCCACCAGGAGCGCACGTTGGCGCTTGAGATGCTGCGCGGCGGTCTCCGGTGCCTCCAGCAGCGCTGCGATCTTCTTCAGTGGCACCCCGGCGGAGCGGTACACCAGAATCTGGGTCGCCCGCTCAATATCACCGGCGGTGTAGAGACGGTAGTCCGTGGTGGTGCGCCAACCCGGCTGCAACAACCCGATACTGTCCCAGTGCCGCAGGGTGCGGGTGGTCACTCCGAGCAGTGCAGCTGCTTCTCCAATGGTTCGATCATCAGTCACACCATCCACCTCACCGGTTGACGCGGGGTCAAGGTCAAGACCTCCTCATGGTGAGAGTCAAACAGGACTCGCACCATGTGACAAACCAGATGAGGGGAACAAGAAGAAAAATACATCGGTTACCGTAAAGGAATGTCGTCTCAACAAGGTCCACCACAGGATGATCTCACCAGAGGAGTGGTGGGGCTCGCTTTTGCCGGAATGCTGATCATCGGCATCAGCTTCGCGTTCAGTCCTGGGCCTGCTGCGGTTCCCGGTCTCATTCTCGGGGTCTTTCTTTCCCTACTGGTGATTGCTGTGGGACGTTTTCCAGTGCCGGCCAGCATTGCCTTCATCATGGCTTTCGGGTGTGCAGCGCTCGGCTTTGTGGATGAACTGCCCACAACAGCATTTCTGGTTCCGATCTTCTGTGGTGTTCTGGCTTATCACCACCGGACTTTATGGATCATCCTCCCTGCTGCCATATCGCTGATTCTGGGTGTCATGGACCCGGAGAGCCCGGTGTCACCGGTAGATTTCCTTGCTCTGACCATATGGGCATTCATCATTGTTTCTGCCATTGGGATGGGAAGACTGCTGGGCGCCAGAAAGCTCCAACGGGACCGCCTGCGGGCAGAATGGGAAAGAAATGAACAGAAGCAGAGGGACCGTCTCGCCTCAAATCTGCATGACTCTGTCGTCTCCTCTTTAACCTCTGTGGTGATGAGAGCGGAATCGCTCACCCTGGTCCCGTTGAAAGACGTCGACCTCCCAGGTGAGCTCGAGGAAATCGCGGATGATGCCCGGGTCAGCATGATCCAGGTCCGAGAACTGATTCGCGTGTTGAAGGCAGACACAATCCAGATCCCTCCCCAGCTGCATCCCAGAACAGAATCCATACAGCAGACCATCACACGTCTCCGGGAGGCTGGTTTTATTGTGACCTCCTCCTTCTCCCTGAACAGAAACAACATTCCAGAGGAATCCGGCAATGCCCTGGTGCGTGTGCTTCCAGAGATTGGCACAAATATCATCAAACACGCTGCGCCTGGGTCCGAGATCACTGTTGATGCCCACATCCGTGGCAAGGGACTGGTCTTCAACGTGGAAAACAGGATAACGCCAGAGAGATTATCCATCAGTCGTCCCTACCTGTCCTCCGGGCAGGGCCTGGAATCCATTGCTAAAACCATCAGGGCAGCAGGCGGGTGCTTCACCGCCGGAGAAGAATCAGGTATGTGGTTGACCCGCATTGAACTACCCAGTTAAGGAACTTTAGTTCCCTGTTTCGCAGGTATTTAGACATCGGAGACTGGCAGCGCGCACACTGGATCAGGTGATGCAGATCCATCGCCAGAAAAAGGATAGAGATGCTTAGAAAAATAGTCACCGTGGCAGCATTGACCGCAGGTTTTCTCCATGGCACCCCCGTTCAGGCTGTCCCCCATGAGCTCCCGGCTGACACAGCAATCATTGCGCCCTTTGCGATCTACGACATCTTCAAATGCCAACGTACTCCCGGACTTCCCTGGTGCCCGTGACATCCTTGGTTTCCCACACTCCAATTCAGGTCCTGGTCGTAGACGATGAACCATCTGTCCTGGTCTATTTGAAGCGTTATCTGTCCGCCACTGAAGATATCGCCCTTGTCGCAGAAGCCTACGACGGCATCAAGGCTCTTGAAATTCTGCAGGACACCCCGGTGGACGTCGTCCTGTCGGATCTCCACATGCCCCGTATGGACGGGATTTCGCTGTTGAAGCACATCAACAAGAATCCTTTCGCCCCCGCGTTCATCGCCATAACCGGTGTGGACACAGACAGCTCAATGCTTCAGGTTCTTCAGCAGGGTGCGGCAGGCTACATAGTCAAGACTGCTCCACCACGCAGCATTGTCGACGCAGTCAGAAAGGCAGTTTCTGACCAGGCAGCACTGTCACAGCAATGTCTCGCCCGCCTGGTGCAGCATCTTCCGGACGATAATCGGAACCACCTGAATCTGACCTCTCACGGCTTCCCCCTTGATCTTTCTCATATTTCGGATGCTGAGCAGCAAATTCTGTCGCATCTGTGTGATGGTCTGTCCAACCAGGAAATAGCTCAGAAGATGCACTATTCCGAGTCAACGGTCAAGAAGAGGGTCTCCGAGTTGATCGCCCGTTTCGGCGCCACCTCACGCCTCAGTCTGGTTGTTTCCATTCTGAAATCCCAATGACAACCCACACCAGCCAGCAGCCCTCCCCAAAACCCACCTCGGTGGGTGCTCCGGGGCCGTTCACCGAAACCGTAGAGCATCACAGCGATACGAAAGGGGCTGTACAGGGAACGAAAGGTCCCTATGCGCGTTGACCCCTGTCTTTATCGACGAGGAACCGGATAGCGTCACATCCGTCACTTCTCCTCTACTGGTAAGGGTAAAAATGTCTTCTTTCCGCTCTCGTTCCATCGCCGGCAGCCTTGCAGTCGCCGTCGCACTGTCAATTTTCACCGTTCCGGTGAATGCAACACCTGCTCAAACTACAGAGGTGCCAGCGAGTGAACCTGGGGCAATCTCCCCTGCGAACCTCGATCCGGCTCTCGACGCAGAAGCCCGGGATTTAGAAGATGGTCTGGAGTACATCCTGTCCATCCCTGATGAGGTACTGCTCCAGGGCGATGCAGCCACCCAGGCCTGGGTGAAGGAGAACTCCCCTTCTGAAAATGCCTCGGGCGGGGTGTCCACCGCAGCTGTGAGTGTTCTCGGATGCACCACCGCAATTGTCGGCATGATCGGTGGAAACCTGGTGGGAGCGGCGAAACTCCTGAAGATCAAGAAATACATCAAGGAACTCGGTGGGGTGAAGGACGCCGTACAACTCATGTGGGGTGCCAGCTTCAGCGCTGAGAAGATGATGGCGGTCGGTGGCGCCCTGGGGTCTCTGGCTGCGGAGCTCACCGGCGTTGCTGCCATCCGTGACAAGTGCTTTGCTTAACTAAAACTCTTATCCACATAATCAGCAAAGGAAAAACCATGATCAGGTCACTGACCACCGTAGGGTCCTATATTTCCATCGCTGCCTCAGCACTGGCGATCATCACCGGCCAGTTCCTCCTCGGTGCTGTCGTTGCCGCCGTGGGGGTCTGGGGTCTGTATTCAGAACACAAATCTTCCACATCTCCGGGTATTGACCCCGATAGGCCGATTCCATCAGTGGACGCGTTGAAAAAGTTCCGTGGCGAACATCCCGACCTGTCTTTCACTGAAGCGATATCTGCGCTTCAGAAGACCGGAAATTAGACTTTCCACCAGCAGGTACTCTGACGATTGAATCAGGGTGCCTGCTGGTTTTCCCCGCCGCCACAGCAGGAGCACACATGCTTCGCTGATAACCATAGCGTCTCCATCCGCTCTCATCAGGCCTCCACCCTAATCTTCCCCACGGCCCTTCCGGAGCATCATCCCCGGACAAGCGTGGGTTTCTGCCATAAAGTCATCCCCATGACTGTTGTGGAGCAAAAAGGGAAACCCGGTGTCCGAAGTGACCGTGGCACGATCTTCTCATGGGCTTTCTGGGACTGGGGTTCCGCCGCCTTCAACGCGGTTTTAGTCACCTTCATCTTCTCGGTCTATCTGACCGATTCCGTGGGGTCGACCCTGGGTTCCGGCAACGCAACCTCCCTGTACTCCATGGCCGTGGCCCTGGCTGGTGTGATCGTGGCGGTGGTGGCACCGGTCATGGGCAGACGCTCAGATATCAGAGGAACCCGACGGTCTTCCCTGCGCATCTGGACCATGGTCACTGTGGTACTCATGTTCAGCCTCTTCGCGGTGAAGAACAACGATCCGATGTATTTCTGGATCGGTGTGGCCATCATGGCCGTGGCCAATGTGACCTTCGAGTTCGCTGAGGTCCAGTACTATGCCCAGCTCTCACAGATCTCCACCAGAAAAACCGTGGGCAGGGTCTCCGGCTTTGGTTGGGCCATGGGCTATTTTGGGGGCATTTTCCTGCTGCTGATCTGTTATTTCGGATTCGTTGCCGGTGAGGGCGATACCCGTGGCTTCTTCAACATCCCCGTCGAAGACGGCCTGAACATCCGGCTGGTGGCCGTCTTCGCCGCCGCTTGGTTCCTCATCTCTGCTATCCCGGCGCTGCTGCGAGTCCCGGAGATCGAGCAGCAGGTGGCTGAAGGTGAACAGCCCAAGGGCATCATCGCCGCCTACCAGGACCTGTTCGCTGAGGTGAGAAAACTCTGGCGCAATGACAGGAACTCCGTCTTCTTCCTCATTTCCGCCGCCATCTTCCGCGATGGGCTGGCCGGTGTATTCACCTTCGGGGCGATCCTGGCGGTGACCGTCTACGGGCTTTCTGCCGGTGATGTCCTGCTCTTCGGTATCGCCGCCAACGTGATTTCCGCCATCGGTGCACTGCTGGGTGGTTTCCTTGATGACAAGATCGGCCCTAAACCCATCATCGTGATCTCGCTGTCCATCATGATCATCGATGTGGGCATCATGTACTTCGTGGAGGGCCCCCAGAACTTCTGGATCTACGGACTCATCCTCTGTGCTTTTGTGGGGCCGGCCCAGTCAGCATCACGAAGCTTCCTCACCCGCCTCTCCCCCGACGGTCAGGAAGGTCAGCTTTTTGGTCTCTACGCCACCACCGGCCGTGCGGTCAGCTGGATGGCACCCGGTCTTTTCGGCCTGTTTGTTGCTATCACCGGCGAGGACCGCACCGGCATCCTCGGCATCGGTCTGCTGCTCCTGGTGGGTATGGCCCTGCTGCTGGTGCTGGTGAAGGCACCAGAGAAGAGCAACTGATTGAGATAGACAGAAATGCACAAGAGGCCAACCAGGCTCACAATAACTAGCCCGGCTGGACTCTCTGCGTCCTAAGAGGGATTAGACGTCGCGTGCCACGAGATCTTCCAAGGACTCAGGGGAGAGCAGATAAGGGGCGACCTCGAGCACGGTGAAAGCACCGGACTGACCTTGCTCCTTCAGGCGGTAAGCCGCGCGGCCGAAGGCGATCTGGGAGGAAGCGGTGAAGTCCGGGTTGCGCTCCAGCTTCAGGGTGAACTCGATGGTGTGGTGGAATCCGCCGGTGTCACCGGTGGTGATCACATGCCCACCGTGTGGCATGCCGGTGTGTTCCGCGTCGAAGGTGGCTTCGTCGATAAAGTTGACCTCCACCTCATAGCCAACGAAGTAGTCGGCCATGGTGCGGATCTCATTCTCGATGCGCTCCTGCTCGGACTCAGGGGCCACCACATAGCAGTGGCGCTGGTGGGTCTGCTTGCCGGTCAGGCCTTCAGCCTCACCGCGGCGGGCCTTCTCCAGTGCTTCCTCAGACGGCAGTGTGTACTGGACGGCCTTCTGGACACCGTTGATGCGT
>NZ_CALZFS010000075.1 GCF_945649885.1 uncultured Corynebacterium sp.
TATAGCTGTCCTAAAACGAAGTCTGAGGGTATTCGGTTAGATCCGGTAGCCGAATTTGGTTGAACCGATGAAGGTTTCAAACGCGATGCACGTCTGTTCAAAGGTCTCGCGTTGACGGTTACTGACCGCGGATTTCGCTTCACCCCACACCCTTTCAATCGGGTTGTAATCCGGGGCATCCGGCGGCATCCAGATCAGGTGAACCCTTCCCAATCGATTGTTCTCACCGAGGAGCTCTCGGAGTGCTTTCGCCCGGTGCCACGCCGCGTTGTCCCACACGATCGCAATCTTCTTGCCCGGGTAACGCTCCACCAGCGTGGTCAACGCGGCGATGATGTTCTCGGTGTTTTGCCAGTCCAGGCGTATCAGATCCACCTGCCCAGAAGAATTATTAAGGAAACCGATATGCGACTGTGCCTGACGCTGACGATCGACCTTGAGTGTGGTCGGGTGGTTCTTGTGCACCCAGGCTTTAGGAACAATCGCTTCCTGCTCGACCCGGACCTCATCGGCAGCAAAGACCATCCAGTCTGCGCTGCCCATCATCGGGGCGATCTCCTCACGGATCTGAGCCATACGCTGCTCGATCACCTTCTGATCTGCGCGACGTTTGTCGTAGGTCTGCGGGTACCTAAAGGACAGGCCAGCATGGGTAAGCAGAAAATGATACGACGAGTCAGACTCATAGACGACCTCAAAACTTGACCAGACCCAGTCTTTGAGGTTGGGCACGGTCCAGAACTCCCCGACCAGACCGACACTGCTGGGAGGTGCGGCGAGGATACGGTTGATTTCTTCGCGTTGCTCGGGGTCGAGTTTGGAGGCGTTGGAGTTGTTGGCTTTAAGCGTGAAAACACTGGCCAGGCGGGTTTTGTTGAAGTCACGTTGCCAGGTCTTGATGGTTGAGGCTGTGCGGTCAACGAAACTACCGGTTCCCTGGTGATCCATGCCCAGATTGAGCAGCAGGAGTGCTTCTGCTTTGATCCGCACGGTTTTATAGCCGGATTGTTTATAACTTTTAAGGATGGTGACCTCCTCATCGGAGAGCACGGTGTGCAGAGGCTTGGTCATGTTTGCTAGTCAACGGCAATCGCTTTGGCTGCAGCAGTACCAATACGCACCACCCTCAGACTTCGTTTCAGCAAAGCTATACCTTACCCCGACCACTACTAACTTAACGGCATTGGGCTAAGTGTGCTAGAACCTTGACTTGTAAAATGCCCCTCCAGCACGGTTGAGATCGGGCCTCATTTCTGATTTGAGTTAGGAGTAATTATTTTCCGGATCAAACTCATCAATACGCTCGCCAATTCCCACTAGCTGCGCGATGGCGGCGACTGCACGCTTGGCGGCAAGGCCATCACCGTAGGGGTTCACCGCGTTGGCCATGGCTGCGTAGGCAGCCTTATCGTCAAGGAGCTTCTTTGTCTCGTCGATGATGCGCTGGCGGTCGGTTCCAATCAGAAGAACAGTGCCGGCGCTGACTGCTTCTGGGCGCTCAGTGTTTTCGCGCATTACCAGGACTGGCTTTCCAAGGCTTGGCGCTTCCTCTTGGACTCCACCGGAGTCGGTCAGAACCACCTCGGCACGCGCCATCAGCTTGGTGAACTCATCGTATGGGAGTGGATCCGTGACGATGACATTCTTGTTAGCTTCCACGTGTGGGGTGACAGCCTGACGGACCTTTGGGTTCAGGTGCAGGGGAAGAACGAAGTTGATCTCCGGGTAGGTCTGCGCAAGCTCATTCACAGCCAGGCCGATCTCGGTCATGGCTTCGAGGTTCTCACGGCGGTGGGTGGTCACCAGAACCATGCGCTTGTCACTGGCGGCAGCTTCTGCGAGCAGTGGGGAAGTCCCAGCTTGCAGCCTGGAGAAGTGCGTCGATCACCGTGTTGCCGGTGACAACAACGTCATCTTCGTTGAAGTTTTCGCGGAGTAGGTTGTCCCTGGAAACGGATGTCGGTGCCAAGTGTAGGGATGCAACCTGGCCGATGATGCGTCGATTAGCTTCTTCCGGGAATGGGGACTGGATGTTGCCGGTGCGAAGACCTGCCTCGAGATGGACGACAGTCACGCCACGCTGGAAGCCAGCAAGGGCTGCAGCCATGGCGGTGGAGGTGTCGCCTTGGGAGACGATGACATCCGGATTTTCGGCCATGATGATGCCGTCGAGACCGGCCACTGCACGGGAAATGATCTCATTCAGGGACTGTCCGGGCTTCATCAGTCCTAGGTCATGAGCTGGCTCAATGCCGAACATTTCGTTGACTTGCTCGAGCATTTCACGGTGCTGGCCGGTGGAGACTGCGATCGAGGTGAAGCGATCATCCTCCTGAAGGGCAGAAATCAGAGGCGCAACCTTGATTGCTTCTGGCCTCGTGCCATAAACGGTCATCACCTTAGGCTTATTCATCAATATCCAATCACTGGGGTAGGCATCTTGTGGCTCACAGGGGTTGAGTTATGAACCTCGAGACAGTGTATTGACTTTGCAAGCGACCTGCCAGTTTGGTTCCTTCTTCTTGTATCCGTTTGTTTTTAAAAGTTTTTAGTGTGACCAATTGATCAGGAAACTCCCCCATGAGTGTCCTATATCTAAAACCCTTGCAATTATTGCCTAAGTCACATAACTTTGAATTAGTTTCAAATGGAACTAATTCAATGGGTTTCACCATGAAGTGCAGCAAACGTGGTGGCTCTTGAGGGAAACTTTTGTGACAAGGAGTTCTGATATGAGTGTTTCGGTGAAGGATCTACTCGCCCTGAAGGGAATTCATCCAACTGAAGAGCATCTGCAGAAGATCGAAGCCAAATGGGCGGAGATTGAGCAGCTGAAATCAAACCTGGATGATATCAACCTTGATGATGCAGATATTGCACTGCGCAACATCCCGGGAGGGGATCACAATGGCTAAGGAACTTCTCAACAAGACAACCACTGAGGTGGCCAAGCTCATTGAGGGCAAGGAAGTCTCTCCCGTGGAGCTCACCCGGGCACTCCTGGATCATGCCCATGAAGTCAATGACACCACCAATGCGTATATCTCTTTCCGTGATGATGCAGCCCTTGCTGAGGCGAAGACTGCGGAGGAAGAGATCGCCGGCGGTAACTACCGCGGCACTCTGCATGGTATCCCGATGGCGATCAAGGACAATATTTATGTCGGGGGAGAGGTCACCACGATGGCCTCCAAGATCCACAAGGATTTTGTGTCCCAGGATGATTCCTCGGTGGTGAAAAAGTTGCGCGAGGCGGGCATTGTGCTCACCGGCAAGCTCAACATGCATGAGTATGCGTGGGGTATCGATAATAACTCCCCGCATTTCGGCTCTGTTCAGAACCCGTGGAACACCGATAAGGTGCCGGGTGGTTCCAGTGGTGGTTCGGGTGCTGCCGTTGCTTCAGATGCCTCCTTCACCACTTTGGGTACTGATACTGCAGGTTCCATCCGTATTCCATCGGCGGCCTGTGGCCTGGTGGGTCTCAAGCCCACCCATGGTCGTGTGGCCAAATACGGCTGCTATCCACTGGCGTGGTCCCTTGACCACATCGGCCCGATGTCCAAGTCTGTTGCGGATGCTGCCGCCACCTTGCAGGCCATTGCCGGCTTTGATCACCGTGACCCAACCTCTGTGGATGTGGCGGTGCCGGACTACTCGGCTGATCTCGGTGGGGATGCCAAGGGCATGGTCATCGGTGTGGAGGAGGACTACTTCTTCCGCGATGTTGATTCCCCGATCGAGCAGGCGGTCCGCAAGCAGATTGATGATCTGGTGGCACAGGGCGCCACGCTGAAGACGGTGAAGATCCCAAGCCTGGCGGTCAGCGAGTGGACGGAGCTTGCCACCAGCCTTTCTGAGGCTTCGGCCATCCATCACCGTGATCTGCAGAAGCGGCCGCAGGACTTCGGCGCGGACATCCGTTTCCTCTTTGAGCTCGGTGAGCTCTTCTCCGGGGTGGATTACCTGCAGGCACAGCAGGCACGTCGACAGATCAAGCAGGAGTTCACTAATGTCCTGCAGGATGTGGATGTGATCATCGCACCGACCCTGCCTGTGATGGCACCAGATATCGGTTCACCCACCGCCAAGCTCAATGGTTCGGATGTTGATCTGATTGACAGCTTCATCCGCTTCACCGGGCCGAGCAACCTCACCGGCTTGCCGGCGATGACTGTTCCCGTTGGTACTACTGAGGGCCTGCCGATTGGTCTGCAGATCATCGGCCGGGCATTTGATGAGGCCCGCGTTCTCAAGGTCGGCTCCATTATTGAGGCCGGCGACCCCATGGGAGGCCAGCGCGCACCGGTTGGTGCTGCATAGCCTTATAGTCCGTATATGGGAATCCGGACCACTGTAGTGGCGATGGTGGCGGCAGTGTTCGCCACCATCGTCCTTCTTGTCACTGACAGTTCAGAAGCTGCCACGCTGTTCATCAGGCTCTTGCCGATCTTCGTGTTCGTGGCGGGCATGTCAGTGGTGGTCAACATCGCCGCGCAGGTGGGTGTGTTTGACACGGTGACGCGCGCGCTGGAAACAGTGGCGCCCCGCGGTGAACGTCTCCGCAGACAAGCATTGTGGGCGGGGTTGATCCTGATCAGCATCGTGGTCACGGTGTTCCTGTCGCTGGATACCACCGCGATTTTGCTGACACCCTTGGCAATCGCCGTGGCCAGGCGCAATGCGCTGAACCTGATGGCGATTTCCTTCGGCGTGGTGTGGATTGCCAATATCGCCTCCCTGCACCTGCCGGTGTCCAACCTGACCAATCTGTTGGCGCTCAGCGGTGGGGGTTTTGCCGGCGAGCTGGACTATATCCTGGCTGCCTGGTTGCCTGCGACGATCGCCACCGGCATCGCAGTATTGGCGGCACTGGTGGTCAACCGCCTGCCGGTCCGGGTGGCAGCTGATAATCCACCGCCGCAACCGGACAATAGGGCAGAGACTGACCCGCTGTTGCGCCCCGCGCTGATCACCATCGGTGTGCTGCTTCCCGCCCTGGCGCTGCCGACCATCCCGTACTGGCTCTCCAGCACGGTCGCTGCCATGGTGATGCTGGGGTTTGCGATTGCTTTGAGGCGTGACCTTGTCCAGATAAGGCTGATTCCCTGGCCATCGTTGATCCTTGCCAGTGCGATGTCAACGGTCGCAACCGCCGTCAATGTCCTTGGCGGAGCGCAGATTGTGCAGGAGATGCTGGGTGGGACCAGCCTCCTTGCCCTGGCTGCTACGGGTGGGCTGGTGGCCAATCTGATGAACAACATCCCCGCATTCCTCGCCCTGGAGCCGGCTGTTTCTAATCCAGATTCCTACCTGGCGCTGCTGATCGGTGTGAATGCCGGCCCCATCATCACGCCTTGGGCATCCCTTGCCACCCTGCTCTGGCATGACCAGCTGATCCGTGCCGGGGTACAGATTCGCTGGCGTACCTTCATCGGTTTCGGCTTGGTTCTGGCACCCGTGGCGGTGGTGGTGCCCACCCTGGCGTTAATGGTGTGAAAAAGGGGTCAGCGTGCTGATCACATTGAAGTCGAATCCGTTGGCCTCTGCGATGGCAACGGGCTGAATGGCTTGATTATCGGCGAACCTGATCGGGCCACGGGGACTGTCGAACTCCAGGTTGTTGATAGTGCGGTTGAAATCATGAAGCCGGATGCTCTGGCTCTGCTGTGCCAGGTGGGAGAGGGTTTGGATCCCCTGATAGCAAGACTGCGCCATGGAATTCATTGGGGGAGCGCTCACCCCATTGGCCAAGACATAACGGCCCAGAAAGTCCAGTGCCTCCGGGCTGGTCAACGTGCGGAAATAACTGGCGGAGGAGTAGAGGTTCTCCGTGGCATCAATACCACTGGCCAGCAACATGTTCTCATCCATCAGGGGGCTGTAGCGTGCGATCTTGGTGTGTAGGCCAGCTTCGGCGAAGTTCCTGTTGAAGTCCACGGCATCCTGGCCTACCAGGAGCATCAGTACGGCATCGCAGCCACTGCTTTTTACAGCATTGGGAAGTCGGGGGTCGCTACCCTCACCCATGGTGACCAGGGAACTGCCGACTATCTGCAGGCCCAGGTCAGATGCTGCCAGGGTGGTTTTCTCCAGGGACTTGATCGGCCAGATATAGGAGGCGCCCACCACATACCAGCGGCGATGGCCAAGGTGTTCCCGCATCCATTTCAGTGCTGGAAGTACCTGTTGCTCCGGGTTCTCACCGGTGAGGAAAACACCTGGACTTGGACGGTCACCCTCAGAAAGTGATGTGTATATATAAGGAATACGATCGCGCAGGATCGGCACCAGCTTTTGCCGGATGGATGAGATATGCCAGCCGGTGAGAGCATCGATGCTTCCCATGGTGGTCAGGGCATCGACTTCCCTGGCGATTATTTCGGGTGACTGGCCGGCATCAATATAGGTCAGTTCTACCTGGCGGCCACCGATGCCGGTGGAATTGTTCAGTTCATTCTTGGTCTGCTCAGACACGGCCACACATGAGGGCCCGAAGAGCCCACCCGGTCCCTGGAAGGGGACGAGCATGCCAACACGGTAAATGTCGCTGTTGGCTGCTCGGTGTGGGTGACTGAAGGTGGGCATTGGGGGTGAGAGGCCTCTGGTGGTGTTAGGGGATGGATTGGATTGGAACCAAAACGTAGCCAATAGGAAATGTTTAAATTGGAAATACCTGACTAGGCTGGAAGAACGTAGTGCATGTTCTGTGTGCCAGTTTGTGAAGGAGATATCCGATGGCCATCAATGACGTCCAGCACGGCATTTCAATTGACCCTGATCACATTGATGTGCCTGTCGAGTCGCTCCTCACATTAATTGTGCACACTACCAAAAAAATGGGTGCAGCGGTCGCAGATACCGTGGGGCAGAAGGGCCTCACCCTTGATGAATGGATGGTCTTAGATGCCATCCACCGCCACGATGGCGTTGCCATGACGCAGGTGTCTGCAGCCTCCGGGTGTCAGGGGGCAACGCTGACCCGTGCGGTGGACAAGCTGGTCAATAATGCTCTGGTTTATCGCGAAGCCAGCCCACTGGATCGTCGAAAAGTCATTGTCTTCATCTCCGAGCTGGGCAGGATGAAGCATGCTGAGGTGGCGGCGAAGCTGGCAGGATTGGAAGGGTCGGCGGCCCAGGTACTGGAGGGGGTGGGACTTTCCCTGCAGGAGTTTGCTGTGCTGATGCGGGGACTGGCTGGTGCCGAGGGGTAGTGCCTGCCCCTTGGCGCGCACTATAGGCCGATAAGTCACTGTGAAGCCCCAGTGTGGGCGGGATTTTCCATGCCTTTATCTGAACACCGGATGAACCGCACAATAACTTTCAATTCTTGCACTGCTTGCAAGAAAACTTGGGCTTAGGGTTCTGCATGTGAGCTTCAAAGACCGGGTTGAAGAGTGTTTCTCTTCCTTAACGCAATCAGACATATTAATCGTCACTGAACTGAAGTCGCATCCTGTCGATGCGGCTCTATGGAAGGGCGAGGATGTGGCACGACGGGTGGGTGTACACCCCTCGGCGGCCACGCGTTTGGCACAGCGTTTGGGATACCGCGGGTATTTGGAGCTCCGGGAAGACCTGCGGGTGGATCGCGAAGAATTACTGACAGGATCCGGCGCAGGGGACAGATTCCGCAATGAGCTCGAAGAAGTCGGGGATGCCACCATCCTGGAATCTCTGCTCAGCGCAGAGGTGGATTCCCTGTCTGCACTGCGCAAGCATGTGCAGCAATCGCAGATTGACCAGGTTGCTGATGCTCTGGCCAGGGCGAAGCGGGTCCATGTATATGCCCGCGGTAACGCTGGTGTACTCGCGGAGCTGATGGTGCGAAGGATGCGTCGTTTCGGCATCCCGACCACTGAACTAAGTGGTGATACCCGTGATCTGGCGGAGAAGACACTTCAGATAGCCCGGGGAGATGTGGTGGTTATCTTCGCCTTCCGCAAAGCACCCACGACACTGCCCACACTGCTCAAATCTGTACGTGGGGCAGAGGCCACCACGGTGCTGGTCACTGACACCCTGCACATGCTCACTCCCACACCTGATCTGGTGCTGTCAGCACCACGCGGAACCACTGATGGTTTTGCCTCGCTGACCGTACCCATGGCGGTGACCAACGCAGTCGTGCTCACCATGGCTGCACGTCACGCCCACACTGTACTGCCGGCCCTGGACCGGCTTGATTCACTCATCAACTCTTTTGAAGAATAGGACGAACACCCTCATGTTTCGGAAACTGTGTATTGCTGCTGTCGCCACCCCTTTGACTCTCATCCTCGCCGCCTGCGGTGGGGGAACTCCCACTGACTCTGCCACCGCCACTGCTGAAGGCACCGGAAATGCTTCAGCTGCTGAACTTGACGGCCTTGACCATGAGGAGCTGGTGACCCGCGCTGAGGAAGAAGGTTCAGTGACGGTGTATTCCTTCACCTCCCGCATCGCGGCTGTGGAAGAGGCCTTTGAGCAGGAATACCCAGGCATTGACTTCATCGGTCATGATATTTCCTCCACAGAGCAGATCACCCGACTCAAGGCAGAAGCACAGGCTGGTTCACCTTCCGCAGATGTTGCCTATATCTCCGATGCTCCGGTGGTGATCACAGAACTGATCGAACAGGGTGTGCTCCACAACTATGTGCCCACACGTGTGCAGGACAGCGTGCCGGAAGAATACCAGGACCCCATGCTGGCCAACCGCCTGTCCACCAAGATCCTGATGTACAACGAGGAAGCGAATCCGGAAGGATCCCCGATCACCAACCTGTGGCAGCTCACCGATGAGGAATGGAATGGCCGGGTGGTCAGCGTGGATCCATCTGTGCGGGGAGACTACCTGGATCTGATGTCCGAGATCATCCTGCAGTCCGATGCCTTGGAACAGGCTTATCAGGACCACTATGGTTCCGGCATCGAGCTGGATGAGGATGTGAACAACGCCGGCGAACAGTTCATCAAGAACCTCTACGCCAACGGGCTGGTCCTGGTGGATGACACCGATACCGTCAACGCCGCGGTAGGTGCGGTGGGCCAGGAGAACCCACCGGTGGGCTTCACCTCCTACTCAGATATCCGCGATAACGAAGATGAAGGGTGGGCACTGCAGGCATCCCTGGGCACCGAACCTGCCGTGGGAATCTCCTTCCCCGCCTATGTATCCCTGGTTGATGGTGCGCAGAACCCTGCTGCTGCCCGCCTGGCCATCGATTTCCTCATGGGCGATGACTCCGACACCGGCGGTGCCGGCTACGCACCGTTCTACGTTCCAGGTGATTACCCCACCCGCACTGATATCACTGCCCCAGAAGGTGCGGTGGCACTGGATGAACTGGGTGCCTGGGACATCGATCCCGAAACCACCGCGGAGGTCCGCGGCGATGTCGCTGACTTCCTGCTGACCCTCTAAACCCGCATGGCGGGGGCGTCGATAAGCATGTTTTTAACCATAAGGAACCAGGAATGTCAGTTTTAACCTCGGTGCAGAAAGATGCACCGGAGAAGCAGCCCCAGAACCGGAGATGGCACCGGATCACCACCCTGGCCACCTCACCCACCGTGGTGCTCGGCGTGGGAACGCTGATTGTCCTGGCTGTGTTGGTGGTGGCACCGCTGATCGGGTTGATCAGCACCACTCTCGCGCCGGGCAACCGGGAGGCGTGGAGCGATGTGTTCGCCTCACGCCTATCTGCGAACCTATTGTGGAAACCCCTGCTCAACTCCCTGGCAGTGGGTGTGTCCACGGCCGTGTTGTCCACCATCATCGGAGGTTTCCTGGCTTGGGTCGTGGTGATGACACGCATCCCGGGACGCAAAATCCTCGGTCTGCTGGCCATCATCCCCTTCGCCCTGCCCAGCTTCGCGCTGGCACTGGCCTGGGAATCGGTGTTCCGCAATGATCTCATCGGTGGTTCCCAGGGAATCCTGGGCAATATGGGTATCGCTGTACCGGACTGGCTGGCCTGGGGGCCGGTACCGATCTCCCTGACACTCACGGCACACTATTTCTCCCTGTCCTTCATGCTCATCGCCGCCGCCCTGGCCAATGTCAACGGTGACCTCATGGAAGCCGCGGAATTAACCGGTGCCTCCACCTTCCGGGTGGCCAGACAGATCGCCCTGCCCGTGGTCACCCCGGCGGTGATCTCCGGAGCCCTGCTGGCCTTTGCCGAAGGAGTATCCAACTTCGTCACACCCGCCCTGCTGGGCTTACCGGTGCGCTATCACACGCTGTCCACCAGGCTGTATGGCTCCATCACCACCGGTGACTACTCACGTGGTTATGTGCTCTCCATCGCCTTGATCGTGGTCGCTGCCATGATCATGTACGCCTCATCCAAGGCCACCAGCGGTCGCCTCGGACGGCGCAGCTTCGCCACCATCACAGGTAAGGGCGGTCGGGCCAGCACCGTACAGCTCGGTGCTTTCACCGCACCCGTGGCAGTGTTGTCCTGGATAATCGTGGCCTCCACCACGATCCTGCCCGGCATCATCTTGATCCTGAGTTCCCTGACCCGCCGCACCAATGACTTCAGCTCCGGCCTCACCCTCCACTACTGGATCGGACAGTCCGACCCAGCCATTGCCCAGGGGCAACGCGGCATTCTCATCAACCCCAACATCGGGCAGGCCACCTGGAATACTGTGCTGCTCGGATTGAGCGTGGCCGTGGGCGCAGGAATAGTGGGGCTTCTCATCGCCTATGTGATCACCCGCACCGCGGCACCCGGCTGGGTGAAAGGGCTGATGTCCGGCCTGGCTTTCATCCCCTTCCTCATCCCCGGAATCGCACTCGGGGCAGCATTCATCGCGCAGTTCGGTGCCCCGATCGGACCACTGCCCAGCCTGTATGGAACATTCGCCATCCTGGTGCTTGCGGGTATCTCCGCCACCATCCCCTTTGCGGTACGTTCCGCAACCTCCGCATTGAGCCAGGTCAGCCGTGATGTTGAAGAATCCGCCGTCATGGCCGGTGCCGGACTGCTGCTGCGGATCCGGGCGATCCTGGCACCACTGACCGCACGTGGGCTCTTCACCGGGGCAGTCCTGGTGTTCGTACAGATGGTCCGTGATCTCTCACTGGTTGTCCTGCTGGCCACCCCGGCCATGCCGGTGCTCGCCGTGCTCACCTACCAGTACTCATCAGAAAACTTCACGCAGATGGCCAATGGGGTCACAGTCATCATTGCGGTTATCTCCGTCGGGGCGACGATTCTAGCCCGACGATTCGAAGGAAAGGCACAACCGTGGAACTAGACAACCTGGTCATCCAGGACTTACGCAAAGACTTTGACGGCAAGGCTGCCGTGGATGGCATCTCACTATCCGTACCAGCTGGGGCATTCCTGGTACTGCTTGGCCCCTCAGGCTGTGGCAAGACAACCACGCTACGCATGCTTGCCGGTTTGGAAACCCCCACCTCCGGACATATCCAATTTGGCTCCAAAGAGATCTTCGCCGGGGGAGTGGCGGTGCCGCCGGCCAAGCGTGATGCCGGCCTGGTCTTCCAGTCCTACGCACTCTGGCCACACAAAACTGTTTATGACAACGTGGCCTGGCCCCTCCAGGTGGCCAAACACCCCGACATCTCCGGACGGGTGGCTTCGGTGCTGGAGATGCTCGGCATCAGCGAGCTTGCCGCCCGCTACCCCGGTGAGATCAGCGGTGGACAGCAGCAACGTGTTGCCATCGCGCGCATGATCGCTTCCGCACCCTCCTACCTGCTTTTCGACGAACCCCTCTCCAACCTCGACGCCAAACTACGTGTTGAAACCCGTGGCGAACTCATGCGCATCCACCGCGCCACCGGAGCCACCAGCGTCTACGTCACCCACGACCAGGTGGAGGCCCTGACCATGGCCACCCACATCGCTTTGATGAAAGACGGGAAGATCGAACAGTTCGGCACTCCTGCGGAACTTGTCAACGCCCCTGCCACGGCCTTTGCCGCCACCTTCATGGGCACCCCGCCATGCAACGTGATCGACGGGGCACTGGTGGGCATGGAGAACGGTGTCCAAGCCATGTACCGGGCAACCTCCCTGTGCCTGGAGGTTGGTGCAGGCTCCGGGATGAACCAGGTGGACGCAGTCTTTGTGGACCAGGTACCCATGGCTGACCGCTGGGTCATTGGCGCCATGCTTGAAGATGGCACCCGCATCTCCATCATCACGCACACCAGCGTGCCACTGCAGTCAGGTGATGCTGTGAGCATCACCATCCCCTCACGCCCAGATGCAATCTACGACGCAGACGGTACCCTCATCAAGACTCCGAGCCATAGCGGAAACCATAGCGAAAGGAGCCTGGCATGAAAGTAGTCCTCTTCAGACACGGTGAAACAGAATGGAATGGAGCCAGGCGACTCCAGGGACAACAGAACCTCTCCCTCTCTGAAGTGGGGCGCAGCCAGGTTGCCGCCGCAGCAAGCCTGGTACAACGATTAACCCCCGATATGGTGGTGGCCTCCCCACTAGCCCGGGCCTCTGAAAGCGCAGTCGAACTGGGATACCCGGAATTCCATGTAGAGCACCGGCTTGCCGAACGATGCCTCGGAACCTGGGAGGGGAAATTTGCCCGCGATGTCGTTGACCAGGAAGGCGACAACTACCAACACTGGCGCGAAGGCACCTACGATCCACCCGGATCTGAATCAATCGACGCCTTCCGCACACGCGTGATGGAAGGCCTCCAATCAGTGCTTGCCTTGGCAGCAGAACAGGAAGCTTCAACCCTGCTGATAGCCACCCACGGCGGAGTCATCCGAGCGCTCATGGACCTCACCGTAGGCCTCGACCAGTCCCGCGCAGTGCCGCTCCACCCAGCCAGTATCAGTGTTCTTGATATTGCAGATGGTGGTGCTGGTACTGGCGGGAAGCGGTTGGGGGTTGTGAAACTGCGACTCTATAACTGGACCTCAGAATATCTTGCTGAGCCGGCAACGGAGTAGGGGCCTTTGTGGCCGATAGATTTCCGAACATATTCTGAATAGTCTGTGCGCAATTTGTGTTAGTGAAGGGCAGTGGCGCACTGCCCTTAAGATGTGTGGCCCAATTGCACTGACATAGCTAAAAGAAACCCCACCTGGGCGAACCCTTGTGGGTGAACTACCAAGAGGGGCTTGCTGACGGAATATCTAAGTTAGTTTCTAACGTGACTTCATATCCAAGGTTTCGGAGAGTTTGTGCCGCGAGATCATGGTTTTGACGAATCACGGTCTCGGCCTGCTTGCTTCGAAACTGACTTCTGCCATTTTCAACATGCTCTTCCCATTTGTCTTTACCTCGAAAACTTAATTCAACAATTGCAAGTTGGATTACATCTTCAAGACAGACTCTATAACGGTGTCCGCCCGTAGGGTAGTGGAGTTTCGACTGGTCAGAGGCGGAAGAACGTTGTCCATTTCTATCTAATGAAATCGCCAGTGGAACTGAATCTGAATGGATGTGGAGGTGAGCACCAGGTTTGTTCCTGGCATGGCGCTCAAATTCATATCGAATGATTGGTCTAGGGCGAGAACCGTCGATCAGACGGATATGGAATTCGCTGGTTTCGACTGCAAGGTGATCGTTGGTTCGATCGAGACTCAATCTATAGGAAACTTTCAGCTCTCCTTGTGCTGGTCTCGGGGAGGCTGATGGAAGCCCAATCGAAAGTTCAGCAGAAGCACGAAAGGAATCAGAGCTGATGCTCTGGTTTTTGAGATCCACCTGGTTTT